>JADLET010000001.1 GCA_020845975.1 Gammaproteobacteria bacterium
AAGGCGCGGCGGCGCGGATATGCCCCGCGCCGGTCAGCTCCATGATCAGGCGATCGGGCAGGATGCCCGTCGCCAACCTGGTTCTCGCCCCGAAGCCGTCCTGCATCGGAATGCCTGTAGAGCAGGAACGCGGCCCCGCCTAGGCGGGCGGCGGCGACGCCTGCCAATTCTCCCGGACATTCACGGGCCGCCGCGCCGCGCCCCGTCATTGCGTCGCCCCGCGCTTGAATTCGTCGAGATGGGCGGCCTCGATGATCAGCGAGGCGAGCGCGCGGCCCAGGCATTCATGCACCTTGAAGGCGACGGCGAGGTCCCTGGTGCCGAGGTTGAGGTCGAAATTGCCGTTGTCGTTCCAGTGGCGCATGATCTCGCGCCGGTCGAACAGCGGCACGCCGCGGTCGCGCGCCACCACGCGCATGATATCGGCATATTGCCCGAGCGAGATCATGGTCTCGGTGCGCGGGCTGTACTGCATATTCATCAGGATGACGTCGGCGCCTGAGTCCTCGATCAGGTCCACGCCCTCGTCGAGCGCCACGCGGAAGCTCTCCGGATCGATGCCGCGCATCGCGTCCACGGTGCCCGTCTGCCAGATCACCAGATCGGGCTTGTGCTCGAGCAGGACGCGTTCCAGGCTCTCCACCATGTCGCCCGCGGTCAGGCGCGATTTCGCCACCGCGCCGACCTTCACCGCGACCTGGGGAAAACGCTGGCGCAGGCGGTCTTCCAGACGCCCGGGATAGGAGCGCGCAACGCCCTCCGGACCGGGCAGGACGGAGGAGCCGGACCCCACCACCAGGATGTTCAGCCGCTTGTGCTCCTTGATCGATTTGGCGATGCGGTCGAGCGTCCCCTCGCCGAACAGCAGATAGCCGGGAACGTCGCAGGGGTCGCTTTCCGGCAGCGGCACCGCGGCATCCGGAACCTGCGCATGCGCCGCCGCCGCCAGCACGATGCCGGCGACCAGTCCGAAAATCCCGGCTCTCATGCGCCGCATGCCTGCGACATCCCGCATCCGGATCATCCTGCGCCCATGGCCGCCTTGCGCGTCGTGGCGCCCTTGTACCACGTCAGCAGCCATGCCACGGCAATCATTACCGCTATCCCTAATATACTGACCGCAACCTGCATGGGGATGCCGGGCGAGACCTCGACCTTGGCGAAATGCGCGGCAAAGGCCAGAAAGACCCCGAGGCAGAAGATTTCCAGCGAATGCTGGCCGCACAGAATGGCCGGCCGCAACCAGGCGGAGCGCAGCGGCGGCCAGTCGCGCGGAATGAAATAGACGGTCAGCGTGGCGAGCGCGAGGAAATGCGCAAAGCGCAGCACGTCCAGATTGGTCTTGTCGATCGGATAAATGTGCTCGGCCAGCCATTTGGGCACCAGCGGCGCCAGGCCCGGAATATGCCAGGTGAGCGTGATGAAAAACGCAAGGACAAGATAGGCGGCGGCAATCGTCAGGGTAACCCGCGAGCGAAGCAGCCAGCGCAGCCGATCCGCGCCGCCGAGCGCGCACCAGGCGCCGAAGACGAACAGCAACTGCCAGGCCAGCGGATTGAAGAACCAGCCGCCGCCGGGATAGGCGGGCAGGTTCCAGCCGAATTCCCAGGTCAGCGCATAGAGCAGCGCCGACAGCGCGAGCGCCAGCGTGCCATTGCGAAGCAGCAGCCACAGCACCGGCGGAAACAGCCCCATCAGCACGATATAGAGGGGCAGCACGTCCATATTGACCGGCTTGAACTTCAGCAGCAGCGCCTGCACCAGCGTGATGTCCGGCTGCTGCAGGAATTCCAGGATATTCATCTCCTCGGCATAAAGCGGATTCTGGAATCCGCGCGCCACATAGGCGATCTGGCCCATATAGATGACGAACAGAAAGATATGGGCGACGTAGATCTGCCAGGCGCGCTTCAGGATGCGGGCGCTGGAGACCACGAAACCATAGTCGCGCATGGCGCGGCCGTATACGAAGGCCGCGGTAAAGCCGGAGATGAAGATAAAAATTTCGGTCGCGTCGCTAAACCCGTAGTTCCGGATCGTCACCCAGGCCACGATATTGGAGGGGATGTGATCCAGATAGATCAGCCAGAGCGCAAGACCGCGAAACAAATCGAGCCGCAGATCGCGGTCGGTCGGGATCGCTGGAGCCATCAATTAACCCGAATGCCAGGCAGGACGTGAGGGCGACATTCGCCGACCGCAGAGGCGGTTGCAAGCCGCGATTTGAAACTGTTATCTGTCGGCATGCCTGAAAAAAAGCCAACGCCATCGAATCGAACCGAGACCTATCGCGCGGTGACGCGCGGCATCGAAGTTACGGTGGCGCCCCGCTTCCTGGCGGACCGATCGGCCCCGGACAAGGGCCAGTACTTCTGGGCCTATACGATCGAAATTTCCAACAGCAGCGGCGATACGGTGCAGCTCAAGACGCGCTACTGGCAGATCACCGACGCCATGGGTCGCGTGCAGGAGGTGCGCGGCGCGGGCGTCGTGGGGGAAGAGCCGGTGCTGGCGCCGGGCGAGAGCTTCGAATACACGAGCGGCGTTCCGCTGCAGACGCCGTCCGGCTTCATGGCGGGGCGCTACGGGATGGTGACGAAGGCCGGTGAACGCTTCGAGATCGAGATTCCCGCCTTCTCGCTCGATTCGGCCCACGCCTCGCGCACGATCAACTGAGCGGGCTCAGCCGAGCGGGATCAGTTGAGCGTTCCGCTCTCCCCGGCTTCCACCTCGCCGGGCTGAAAAACGTAGACGCGATTGCAGAATTCGCAGGTCACGGAAATCCGGCCATCCTCCACCATCTGATCGCGGTCGTCCTGCGAAAAACTCATCAGCATCGCCGTGACATTGTCGCGCGAGCATGAACATTCCGCCGCCACATTGGCATTGCCGAAAACGCGCACCCCGCGTTCGTGGAACAGCCGATAGACCAGCCGCTCGGTCGACAGGTCCGGATCGATCAGCTCGATATCCTCGACCGTTTCGACCAGCGCCTTGCCTTCCACCCAGGCGTCGTCCTCCGGCATCGAGGGAATCTGCACGCCTTGCGGTGCATCGCCGGGGTCGAGATCGGGCCCGCGCCGCCGCTCCGGGGATTTCGGCAGGAAC
>JADLET010000002.1 GCA_020845975.1 Gammaproteobacteria bacterium
AGTTCACCGTCGCGCGCGGCCTGCGCGCTGTCGTAGGTGAAGGAGATCGGATGATCATTGGTCAGATCGACGCCGATCCGGCGCGTGAAACCGGTGGTGGTGCCGAGCCCTGCCGGAATGGTTCCGCCGGCCGCAGTGCCGGTGAATGGGATCTCCTTTCCCGGGCTCAGATGCTCTTCGCGATTGAGTACATTCACGGGCCCAAGCGCGATGGTGCCGTCGTGGCAGGACAGGCACAACTTCGATTTGCCGCCGGGCTGGGGGAGGACGCCTCCGGGTGGGACAGCATCAAGCGAGGTCGAAGAATACGTGGTGTAGGTCTCGCTCGACAGCCGGCGGTTCCACAACGGGGCCTTCGGAGCCGATCACTCGTCTGTCGCGCCGTGCGGCGTGTGGCAGAAGGCGCAGATCTGCGATTCGCTGGTGGCGGAGGCTGTGCGCTCGCCCGAGGCCAGCACGGGCTTTACGGTCGCAGAAAAATTGTGCTTGGTGTTGCTGACGTCGGAGATCTTGGCGGCCTGGAGCGGACCCGACACGAGGCACAGGCCCGCGATGACCGCTGCTGAAAATCTAGGCAACTGACGCCTCATGTTCCACCCAAGTATTGAAATACCATGACGCGGCCGTTGTATGCATCGGCGACATAGACCTGGTTGCGGTCATCGATCCAGACGCCGGCAGGCAGAAAGAATTCCCCGTTCCCGCTCCCCGTCCCTCCGATGGGTAGCAGCAGTTCTCCTTGCTGGCTGAATACTAGCAGATAATCGTAATACGATTCCACCACATAGACGTTGCCATCGCTGTCCGCGGCGACACCCTTGGGTCGCGTAAAATCCCCTACATAAAGCCCGCGGCGTCCGAATTCTCCCACGTACTCGCCGGCAGTGTCGAAGATCTGGATGCGCGCGTTGAGCGTGTCCGCGACCAGCAGGCGGCCGCCGGAGTAACTGATATAGGTCGGCGAGTTGAACTCACCGGGCCCCTCTCCGCGCCGCCCGATCGCGCCGATGCGCTCACCGGCGTCATTGAAGATCACCACCGTATCCGCCTGCGCATCGGCCACGAAGACTCGCCCGCCCGCGGCGTCACGCGCCAGTCCCACCGGCCGCGCAAGCTCTCCCTGGCCGAAGGCGCCGAGCGGACGGCCGTCCGGATCGAGACGCACAACCCGCTTGAGTTCGGCGTCCGCCACCAGGATCTCGCCATCGCGCCCCGGGGCGATACCGACCGGCGTATCGAAGCGGACACGCCGGTCGGCCTGCTCCCACACCCGCATGCGTCCTGCCGGGGCGTCGAAGACGTACACCGCGGCGCGGCTCACATCAGTCACATAGACCCGACCCTCGGCGTCGGTGTACCCGCTCTGCGGGCGCTGCAGCACGCGGGGGATTTCCGGACCGGTGACCAGACCGGCCAGCCAGCCGAACACCCGCCTGCCCAGCCCCTGCGCCTCGACATTGCGGGTGAAATTGTCCTCGCCGGTGAGCTGGCCGACCAGACGGTAACGCGGCACGTCCGGGGCGGACGGCCACACCTCGCCTTCCGTCGCCGCGCCATTCTCGAAACGCATGACGGAAGGCGTGGACGCGCAGCCCGCGACGCACAAGGCGAGCAGGCCGAGGATCGAGAGGGCGCGTAGCCGGCGTCCCATCAGGGATTCCCGGCCGGCGCCAGTCCCTCCGACGACAGAGACAGGATCTGGACGCGACCGTTCAGGCTGTCGGCCACATAGAGGAAATCGCCGTCCAGCCACAGGTCGGTGATGCGGCGGAAACGGCCGGGGGCACTGCCGTGACCGCCCAGGGTCTGGATAAGTTTGCCGTCCGCGAACACTTTGATGTCGTCACTGAGATAATCACTGACGTAGGCGCGATTGTCGGCGCGCACCGCGATCGCGGTCGGAAACACGACGGTGTCGGGCTGAAACGAGGAAAGATAGCCGCCGTCGAATCCCATGACCTGCACGCGCGTGACGCCGTAACGCGTCGCGACGTAATACCCCAGAGGGCCTTGCGCAAACGCGGTGATGCCACGGAACTGGCCGGCGCCATTGCCACGAATGCCGATGGCGCCGGTCAGCCCCCCGGCGGGGTTGTATACCAGCACATCGTCGTTGAATCCGTCGGCGACAAAGATATAGCCGGTCTGGTCGTTGACCGTGACCGCCACCGGCCGGCCGATATTCACCGGATCCTGCAGCGTCTTGATCAATCCGCCGTCGCGGTCGAAATGCAGCACACGGCCGCCAGCGGTGTCGGCCAGATAGAACGACAGATCGGGGGCGACAAAGATGTCGGATACCTCGCCGCGCATCACGCCCTTCAGCTCCATGACCACGCGCAGGCGGTCGATGGAGGTATCGTAGCTGAACAGGCGGCCGAGGCCCGCGTCCGCGATATAGACCAGCGGTCCGCGCGCGGCGACCGCCACCGGCCGCATGAAACGCACGCTGTCGGGGCCGGTCAGCCTGTTGTCGCTCAGGATGCCGCCGTCGATCTCGCGCCAGACGAGCACCTGCCCGGAGACCGCCGCCACGGCGGGCGCCGGCGCTTCCGGAGCAGACGTGGCCGCGGGTTCGGACGGTACCTGCGCAGGCGCCGCGTCCCGTCCGGGCAGCAGCGCGCAGGCGTTCAGCCCGAACGCCGCGCCGGCGAAGATCAGCGCAGCAAGGTGACTTCTTTGGCTACGGAGTGGCATCGGCCGCAGTTCATTGTGGGAGGGAATGCCACCTTGCCGTGGCAGACGCCGCAGTATTCCCCCTGGATGATCGCCGACATCGAAACCGGGTTGGCGCCCTTCTGGGGGATGAAGATCAGCGGATGACAATTGGCGCAGGTCAGCCATTCGGTATGCTGGCGATGCGGGAAACGCACATAGGGCATCGACTGGGTATTTTTGAAAATGATGTCGAAATCGACCGGAAACATCTCGCCGGTGCCGTCGAGCGACTTGCGCGGATCGATCAGGCCGGTCTCCAGGGTCTTGACCCAGTCGATGACCCCCTGGCTGTCGCGCGGAAAATTGGCCATCGCCTCAAAGGGGGGTTGCAGGACCTGCGCCGTCGCCACGGTCGGGTCGTGAATGCCGTCTTCCGGAATCGAAACCACCTCGCCGGTGAGCTGAAAATGATTGCCACGGATCCAGTACGGCGCGTCCTGTCCGGCCGGAAACGCGGCGGCTGCGTCATCCTGCGCCGAGGCAACATGTGGCGCGAGCAGGAACGCGGCGCAGAGCGCGAACGGGATCCAGATATCTCTGCATGCGGTCATCTTCATCGGTGCTGCTCCGGACGGAAACCCGACCCGTTATCTGACCCCGATTACCCGCAGCGCGCGCTGGACGTGATCCGTCGCGCCCTGCAGCATGAGTATCGCCTCCCGGTAGTTCCCCTTGGCGGCCTCGGGTTCGGACAATTTCTTGATTTCCTTCGCGCGAGTCACCAGCTGGTCCATCATCGCCACGGTTTCCTTGGGCGGCTGCTTCTGCTCGATGGCGAGCGGAACCAGCTCCTCATAGCTGAGATAGCGCGAGAGTTCGTGCTCGTACTCTTCCTGGGGGGTTCCGAACTCGAGCTCATAGGTGATGGATTCGTCATCGAGCAGGTGCGTCAATGCCGTGGTAAGCGTGTTCTGGGCCTCGGACAGGATGCTGATCGCCTGCGGGTACTGGCCGTCATCCGCCAGGGTCTGCGCCTGCTCCATCGTCTGCTTGATCTGGTTCAGATCCACGGCCTGGATATTGCCCTTGCCCTTCTTCGCCACGACGTGCTCGTAATTGCGCCGGTAGGAGGCCTCGTAATCCCGCGTGCCGCGCAACAATTCCTCGAAACGCGCGCGCTGCCCTTCCATCTGGGTCTCGTTCGGTATCGCACGCGCGGCATCGCTCATCATGCGCAGCGCATCGTCCACCAGCCCGAGCGCCTCGCCATAGGAGGAGCGCCCGTACGCCTGCTTGGCGGCGGTGAGCTGCCCGCGCGCGGAGTCATGGAGCGTAATCGCCTCGGCGTTGCCGCTGCCCTTGATGCGGCTGGCGGAATCCGATGTGTTGATGAACATCTCGGCGAACTGGATCTTCTGCTCGACCTGCTGCTTGCCGACCCCGGCCTGTGTCCGCGCCGGCGTGGACGATGCGGCACCCGCGGCCGATTGCACGCGCGCCTGCAGTTGCGCCAGCGGGGTGTTCTCCTCGCCCGGGTTGACCACGTAGATCACCCCGCCCATGTTCTTGTGGTTGCGGCAGGCGTAATAAAGCACATCGGGCGTATCGGCGCCCGGGCTCAAGGTCGCCACACCCTTGTAGATGAACTGCCCTTCCACGCCGTCGGTGTAGGCGGCGCTGCCCCAGCCCGCGCCGGAGAGTGAGAAATAAAAATCGTGCTGAACCCCGGTGTCGACCTTGAAGGTGTAGGTCTTGCCCCGCACCAGGATCAGCGGCTTGCCCTGCACGCCGTTGACGACAAACCCGTGTTTGCTGCCGACGCCGTAAAAGGGGTGGGTCGTATCCTTTTCCACCGCCGTGACCAGGAAGACAAACGGTGAGGACGGGATTTCCGCCGCGGGCGCGGAACCAGGGACGGCATGCCCCGCATGCGCGGAGGGTGTCGGCGCAGAAGATACCGGTGCCCGTACAGGCGCACCGGTCCCTCCCTCCCCACTCATGGGCGCGGCCTGGGTTTGCGCGGCCGCGCCTGCATCCGGTACCGGCGCCGCCTTCGGCGCGTCCACTGACGCGGCGACAGCCGGCTGTGACACGACGGGCGCGGCAACCGCGACGTCTTGGCGGCCGGTCGTCGCCGGCTGCGGCGGCGCGCCGGCGCAGCCGGACAACAGCAAGACCACAGCCGATGCGCCCCACTCCGTCAGACGAGAACGCATAGTCCCTTTACGCATCAGATGTGCAGGCAATCAGATCCTACCTCGAATCACTTCCAGGGATTCTTCAAGGTGGCGTCGCTGAGCGGCGGCGACCATCCCTCCGGCTTCGCCTTCGAATGGCACTTCTTGCACGAGGCCGTGGTAATCGGGAACGACACCTTGCCATGGCACACGCCGCACTTCTGCCCGAGCAGGATCGCCGACATGCTGATCTGGTTGGCGCCCTTCTGCGGCACAAAGATGGCCGGGTGACAGTTGGAGCAGAACAGCCATTCAGTGTGCTGGCGGTGCGGGAACACCACGTCCGGCATCGAGGCCTTGACCGGCCGCACGATGTCGAGATCCATCACGAAGGGCTCTTCGTTGGAATTGATGCGATCCCAGCGCGGACGCAGAAGACCGTCATCGAGCGCCTTGACCCAGTCGATATGATTGCCGAAGGTGGTCGTCGGCAGGCCGGCATAGGCTTCCTTCGGCGGCTGCAGCGCATGGGTCGCCTCGTTCTCCGGGTCGTGGATCCCGTCTTCCCACGGCGGCGGATTCACTTCGGCGTCTTTCTTGAGATTACGATTGAATATATTCGCGTCGGAGACGGCTGGGGCCGAGGCGGCCCCGGCCGCCAGCGCCGGCGCGTTCGCCAGCAGCGCGGAACCGGCCAGCAGTGCCGGCAGCGCCAGTGCGGTGAATCTTGCGGTGATATTCATGACTTTCCCCCACTCGCTCTATTTTTTCTGGTTATTCTCGTCGTATTTCACGCCGGCGGTTTCTTTCGTATCCAGCGGCTTGTACGCGGGTGCGATCAGACGCTGGAGCGTGCTGCCGTGGAAGTGTGTCGGGGTACCCGGGATACCGGAATGGCACATGGCGCAGTTTTCCACCGACCAGGCGATCTCGCCGTTGTGGCAGGCGCCACAAAACTGGCCGTCGATGATCTTCGCCATGGTGATCTTGTTGCCGCCGGCCTTGAACTGGAACCCGAGATCGGCGTGGCAGACCTTGCAGCGGAACCGGATGCGATGGAACCAGTGCGGGAAAACCGCCGGCCGCATACCGGCCGCGTCGGCATAGTTATTGATGACTACGTCGGCATACTCGGCCTGGGAATCCTGCGGCGCGATCCACAACCCCAGGCTGACCAGCAGCCCGAGGATGAGCGCGTTCACGGGGTGTTTCCGCTCGATCTTTGGTGACATAACCCTCTCCTCACGTGTGTTTCATACCCTGTATTGTTGTTATAAGCCGGTCCGCGCGACCAGGCTTCAGAAGCGCCGGTTCACCTGAAAATAGAGGATATTGAAGTCCTCATCGCCATTCAGGTCAATCCAGCGCCAGCTGAGACTCGTATCCAGCAGTCCAATTGCATAGTCCAGGCGGTTTTCCCACTCGGTACGGTCGACCCCTTCATCGGTGGCCGCCTGAGAGAGCCGCAGGTCGGATAGGAACCGCAGGCGTGACACACTGAAAAGCCCCGCCTGTTGGTAGTTCAATTGTCCCGTGGCCGTTACTGTATCATCATCGCCCAGATCGTTGAAGTCCCGGCGCACCGCCTGGATCGTGAGGTTGCCTGACAACGTGCTGCGCTCGGTCAGGGTCTGGCTGCGCAGGAGCTGCATGTTGGCGAACTGCTGGCTGTCCTCCTGATCCCCGAAGGCGTGAGAGTCGGCCAGGGTGAACTGGACCATGGTCGTGCTGAAGGCGTTGTATTTGTCCCAGGACAGGCTGCCCGAATGATCGAGGCGCTCGGTCGTGGCGTCCGCGTCTCCCGCCAGCTGGGTGGCGCTCACCGCCTGGGTCAGGCTGAGCCGGAACGTTCCGAGTCCCTCCGTGAGCCACAGACGCTGGGCATCGTGCCCAAGGCGGGCCTGTGCGGACTGCACGGACTCCGCGCCGGTATCCTGATTCTGCAACGAACCCGAGGTATTCCACTGGTAGGTGTAGTGGGAGAACAGCTCGCGGATATCCGACTGGTACAAGGCCCCCGCGCGCTGCTTGGAGGCAGTCACCGAATCCTCGCCGTTGTCGTTCGTCCCGACCTCGACGTTGGCATCGAGGCGGAGATTCTTGGTCATCTGATAATAGAGTCCGCCGGTCGCGCTGATACTGGACAGACCGGTAGCGTTGCCCGTGGTGGATGCGTCCAGATCGAATACGCGCACGCCGCCGCTCATCGACAACGGGCTATCGACCGGCCGCCAGAACACAAAGCTGGAGAGCTGTCCCAGGTCGGTCGAGCTGTCGCCCTGATTGGTGCTGTTGAGCGGCTGGTCCGAAGTGGTATCGCTGTTGTAGTAGCTTGCCATCGAATCGATGCGCAAGGCGCGCCCCGGGGTATAGAAGTGGTCGACGTTGAGCACCGTGGTTTCGGCGTGCTGGTCGAGCACGTTGCGATCGGTCTCCTGATAACTGGTCTTGGCGGTCAGCGTATGCTGCTGGCGCCGCATGTCCATCTCGACGCCGATGAGGTCGTCCTGGTAGGAATCCCCGTCGCGCGCGGACCATTTGTTGCGGTCATAGCGCGCCTGGAAACGGTCGCCCCGCTCGGTGAAATAACTCTGCTTCAGCGCGAGGCGTCGCGTCTGAAATTCCTGGCCGCCCAGCGTGGTGAGCGGATTGGCCACGGAGACCACGTCGACGCGACTGTCGCTGGCGCTGTAACTGAGGGAGAACGGGGTACGGCTCTGCGCCAGGACATTGAGATCGAGATCGCCGCCCAAGATGGAAGTGTCGGTCGAGGAGTCGCCGCCGTCGTAATCGCTGCTGTCCTGGGTAAAGCGCAGGCTTGCATCGGCGCTGGCGAACCACGGCTGCCAGATATAGCTGCGCGCATTCACGACGCCACGCAACTGATTGCTGGTGGCGTCGAGACTGGAACTGCCGCTCAGGGTGCGCAGGGCGTAACCCACGCTGCCGGAGACATCGACCAGCTCCACGGCGGCCAGGGACGGCAACGCCCACAGCGCCGCCGCCACCCCCGTCACCACGCGTTTCAATTCAGGCGTCGCCACCAGCATGCATCGCGTCTTCTTGTATGCCGACCGCCGCGGTACACGGCGTCCCGGGACGTCCAGCGGTGGCGCATTCACGCTGCAGATTCATCGCCGGTCATTCCCCCGCGTTCAAAACCGTCTCATTGATCTCGACGCCGGCGCGTCCGCGCAGATCCGCCAGCATCCCCTCCCACGCGGCCGCCTGCCGGTCCCGCTGCAACAGCTCCCGTGCGCGCGCGTCCACTTGCGCGAAATCGTTCAACACCGGCGGAATCCGCTCATCGAGACGAAATATGGCGAAACCCTGCAACAAACGTACCGGGGCTGACAGGCCGCCAGGCTTCAGCTCATCAATCACGCGCTGTGTCTCTTCCGAAAACATGCCGTGATGCACATAACCGAGGTCGCCGCCGCGCCCCGCCGAGGGGTCGGCGGAATGCAGGCGTGCGAGTTCGGCGAAATCGGCGCCGCCCCTCAGCCGTTCCTCCAGCCGGGCCGCCTCATCCCGCGCCGCATCCCAGCTCGCGCCCGCCGCCCAGGGCTCGACCTTGAGCAGGATCATCGAGACGCGCAGCCGTTCCGGCGTGGTGAACTTGTCGGGATGAGTTCGGTAGTATTCCCGCACCGTGGCGGAGTTCGCGGCCGGCACCGCCTCTACCTGCTGCCGGAGCTGCCGGATCACGCTGTCCTCCTCCAGTCGCCTGCGTCCCTCCCGCAGCGTCTCCTCCCGCACGGACTGCCAGCGCGGATCGGACCCGAAGCGCCCATCCAGCTCCTTGAGCTGCGCCTCGACCCACACCGCATCGGGCCGGATGTCGCGACGTCGCCCCTCCTCCGCCAGCAGGATCCGGTCTATCAGCGACTGCGCCACCTCGCGCCGCAGCGCGGCGAGCCCCTCCTCGGGCACCTGCCCGTGGAAGTAACGCTGGCGTATCCCGGCCTGCAGGTGCGCCAGATATTCCTCCGCCGTAATGACCGTCCCGCCCACGGTCGCGAGCGCGGCCGGCGTGTCGGTCCCGTCCGCCGGGGCCGCGCCCGCGACGGACGCCGCCGCAATCAGGGCTGCGCCCGCAAAACTACGCCATGTCATCGCGAACCCCATTCCGGTCACCGCGTCCCGCCCGCGGATGACGCTATTTGTTATGGCAGGTCAGGCACACCGCGCTGCCGGCGGGATCGATGCGCAGAAACGTCGGGTTATAGTCCACATGGGGATCATGGCAGGAAGCGCATTCCACATACGGCTGCTGTTCCCCGACAAAGGCGCCGCGGGTCGCCGCGCGGGTGTAGAGCTTCATGTCCGTCTTCTCGAAGTCCGCGGTGCCGCCTTCGGTGCCGGTGTTCACCCACCAGACGCGTGTCGAACCAACGATCTTGCTGTTGGCCTGGTTGAAGTCCCTGTCACGCCCGGGGCCGAAGGGATTGGATATCGAGTAGCCGCCACCGGCGAACTGCACCGAGATCGGATGATCGTTGGTCAGGTCCTTGCCGAGGTTGGTGATCACCGCCGGCGGGCCGATGCGACCGTTGACGCTCGCGGCCTGGCCGCTCCAGCGGCCAGCGCTGTAGGCCCACACGTCGGCGCCCGAACCGGGCTCGTTGATCAGCGCGTCCATCGCCTGGCTGCCGTCGTGGCAGGACAGGCACGCGATGGATACCGAGCCGATCGGCTCGATCTGCGCGTCCAGCGTCGTGGTGCCCATCTGGTCGTAGGTGGAGAAACCGCCCGCCACGGGGGCGAGGTTGCGGTTCCAGATCGGCACCGCCGCGGAAGCGTCCGCGCCGTGTGGCGTGTGGCAGAAGACACAGATCTCGGAGGTGCCGCTGAAGTTGCTCGCGGCATTGATGCCGGTGCTGCCGAGATTGTGTTTGGTGTTGAATATGCCCGCGCTCGCCAGCGACACCAGCGACAGCAGAGCCCCTCCCAAGAGCAACTTCGACCATCCCTGCACGCGGATAGGGTGATGTCGTCGCATTCTTTTATCCTTGTTATACCTGATGACCGAACCCGCCGCCCGATCATGCCGGTCAGTGAACGAGTCGAAACTTTACCATATCAATTAATACTTTTCGATGGGCACGGCCCGGCGCGGGCAAGAGACACATGGACACCCCTGGCGCGCCGGAAGCGTCGAGTCGCGCCGCCCCGCGGTGCTCAGAACTCGAAGGAGAAGCGATGCACGATCCCGACGGAGAATGCATCGGTCGTGTCGCCCGCGGCCGCCACGGCGCCGGTGCCGTCGTGATCGGGCTGGAGCCCGTAATTTCCGGCGTCTTCATTCATCACCGCGGTATAGAGCAGGTACAGCTCGGTACGCGCCGACAGCGCGTAGTTCCCGCCGAGCGCCAGGAAATGCGCACCGCTGTCTTCCACGCTGTCCAGCGCCTCGGCCAGACCATAGGCGATCTTCCAGGTCAGGTTCCCCTGGACATGCGCCAGGCTCAGGTAATAGGCCGCGCGGCCGACTTGCTCGCCGCCGCTGGTCTCGCCGGTGCGCGCATCCTCCCAGATGAAACTCATTCGCGTGCCGCTCCCGGTCTCCCAGCCCAGGCCGAATTTTTTCGCCTTGCCGTCGTCCAGGCCCGGCCCCATCAGTTCCCCCAGGGATTCATAGGCGAAACCCATATACAAGGGTCCGCTGACGAACTCCAGCGCGGTGCTCCACGCGTCCTGACGCGATTCATCGGTGCTCAGCGGCAGATCGTCCTCGCCCGTGACGCGCGTCGAGTACGCGAGCATGAAGCGCAGGCGTTTGTCCCGCGGCGTCATGTACAGCAGGGCGTTGTCGGCGCGATTGTTGAACAGGCTCAGGCCGTCGATGCTGCCGATAACGGCGCTGTAGTCGGCGCGCGTATCGGCGAAGACATCCAGGTCCTCGGTCGTCATGCGATAGGGGGTCGCGTGCTTGCCGATCAGCAGGCTGCCGAAGCGCGTCTCCAGGCCGGCGAAGGTATCGCGGCCCGGCCCCCAGCCACCGGCGTCGAAATCGACGGTATTCTCGGCCTGCCACAGGACCGCCATCTGATTCTGTAGCACCTCGCGCCCGCGCAGGCCGAGGTAGGAATGCCCGCTGGTCAGCGAGAAACTCCGATCCTCGTTGGCCGGATCCGGATCGTCGTTGCCGACGACATCCAGCGAGACATGGCCGACACCGTAGATCTCGCTGGCGGCATGCGCGGCGGGGGACAGCAGCAACAGCATGGCCGCAAATGCCGGCCAGTATGATTTGTACATGCGCAACGGGCTCTCTTGCTACGAAGTGAGGCGTGAGGGGTGAGGAGTGAGGCGGACAGATTTAGTCTTGTGGTTTTCCGCCTCACTCCTCACACCTGACACTTCACGTGACAAACTTCGCGCACTCTACCGCAATCCGCATATCGCTGCAAAAGGGCAAAAAAAAGCCGGGCACGAGGCCCGGCTTCGAGTTATCGCAATACAGCGTTGTGATACTTAGAACGTGCCGACCAGCTGGATGGTGTTGGTGTCGGCATCCGTCGTACCGTTGTCGAGGTTGTGCAGCGACACGGCAACCGCCAGATTGTCGTTCAGGGCATAGCTGGCGTAGAGCTCGGTGGCTTCCGTATCATCCTGACCATCGGCACTGGCGTTCTCAAAGCGCGCCTTGACGCCGAAGCCGTTGCCGAAATCGTAACCGGCCCACAGGCTATAGCCGTTCTCGAACACCGTCTCGTTCTCTGAACCGGACATGTAGTCCAGACCCACGGTGAAGTTGTTGATCATGTAGGTGCCATTGATGTCGATGATGTTACCCACACCGGCGCCATCCTCGTCCTGGGTCAGCACACCAAGTTCCAGGTCCAGACCTTCCATCGGGGAGGCATTGACCATCAGCATCATCGAGTTCTCGCCGTCGGTGGCACCACCGGGGGTCACAGAAGAATCATTACCATAACCCAGCGTGACCGTGGCCATGCCCAGCTGACCCGAGACGGCGACACCCTTCAGGCTCGCGCCGCCAACGCTATCCAGAAGGCTGAACAGCAGGCTGTGCTGCACGAACTCGCGATCCGTGGCCGTGGCGTAGTCGGCGGTCAGGTTGCTGTCGAACAGACCGGCCTTCAGGTCCCAACCCTCGGTGATACCGTACTTCAGGAAGGCCTGACGGATGAAGAAGTCATCCTCGTCCGAACCGGCGATCGCGACGAACAGGTGCTCGGTGTCGAAATTGACTTCGGTCTCCGGCACCGAGAACTGGCCTTCTTGAGTCTCGTCGGCCTCGTTGGTCAGCAGCCAGTTAACCGCGGCGTAACCATCGACGGTCACACCTTCAGCGAAGGCCGAACCCGCGGCGAACATCGCACCGGCCACGGCCATAGCAATCGTAGTTTTCTTCATTGTTTTCTCTCCCTAGTCTGATCAAACGTTCGAACGTTTTGAGTATTCCGTTGGCCCATGCCGGGCAACGAGGCATTTTTATATCGCAGGATTTGCATCAATGCAACAAGTTTTATTCAAAAATCTCACGCATTTGCGAAATATGTCTCACAAATACAACGTCAGAATACTGACAGCGAACAAGGCCGCCACCATGATGGTGATAAAAAATCCCCATGGATTAATACATTAAATTTTCTGTCATTTCCCCGACGACAAGGCTTGGCCCTCCGGGCCGGGCGCCTGCAACACAGGATCCGGCCCGATCCCCTTCTACCCTCGGGGAAGGGGACCCGCGTCCCGGCTCATGTGTTACCGTCTGGACATGGAACAGGCGGCCTATCCCGGCCGCGGCCCGGGCGGAACCCGGCGGCGGCTCCCGTTTCGACTGCCCTGCCTCGCCGGGCTGCTCGCGCTCGCCTCGGGCTGCGCCGGAATCGATGCCCCGCCACCGGATCCGCCGGGCACCGTCGCGCCGCTGCATCGCGAATCGCATGACGGCCTGGTCGTACCGCGGACGGGAGTGACGGTACCGGCGCTGAATCTGGTCGATCAGCGGGGACAGCCCTTCGACCCGGACCGCCTGCTCGGCCGCTGGACCCTGTTGATCTTCGGCTACACCCACTGCCCGGACTACTGCCCGGCGACCCTGCTGACCCTGAGCCGGGCGCTGCGGGCATTCGAGCGGGAGGACCCCACCCTGTCCGGCCGACTGCAGGTGGTGCTCGTATCGGTCGACCCCTTCCGCGACACACCGGACGTGCTGGCGGGCTACATCAGCTACTTCAATCCCGGCTTCCTCGCCGCCACCGGTACGCCCGCGGACCTGAAACGTCTCGCCCTGCAACTGGGCGCGAACTACAGCTATACCGACACCGCCAGCGGCCGCCTGATCCATGACGTCGGACGCCAGCCCGCGCGTAACTATGCGGTGAATCACGACGCGGGGCTGTTCGTCTTCGACGGGCGGGCGCGTTTCTTCGAACGCCTCGATCCCCCGCTGGACAACGAACGCCTCGCCGCCCTGCTGGCGCGGATCCGGGCGCATGACACGTCCGGCCGCTGAGCTTGACAGTCCGCCGCCGGGCTTTGCTATAGTCGGGGCATGTCCGCACTGATGCCCGCCAGGCCCGACCTCCGCAAACGACTGTGGCCCTGTCCCACACTGCCGGCCGCGGTGGACTGTCCGTAACTCTGAACTGACACGGGAACATCCAGCAGCAACCGCGGGTCCGTGACCGCGATTGCCTCATCTCGCCGCACCCGGGCCCGCCGCCACGCACAAAGGGGCCTACATGACACATGCCACGTTCAATCCAGGTCGTCACGGCGTACCGCTGGGGATCCTGCTCGCCGCGCTCGCGGCGATCGGCTTCTCGGGCAAGGCGATCCTGGTCAAGCTCGCCTATGCAGACGCGGTCGACCCTGTCACCCTGCTGGCGCTGCGCATGCTGTTCTCCCTGCCCTTCTTCCTCGCGGCCGCCGTGTGGAAGCGCAACGGCGCCGACACCCCGCCGCTGAGGAATCGCGACTACGGGGCGGTCATCCTCCTCGGGCTGATCGGCTACTATCTCTCGAGCCTGCTCGACTTCATGGGGCTGCAATACATCTCGGCCGGCCTCGAACGCCTGATCCTGTTTCTGTATCCGACGCTGGTGGTATTGCTGTCGGCGGCCTTCCTGCGCCGTCCGGTCGGACTCCGCGAGGCCATCGCCCTGCTGCTCAGCTATGGCGGCATCGCCCTCGTGTTCCTGCATGATCTCGCCCGCCAGGGCGGCGACGGCCTGGTGCTGGGCGCGGCGCTGGTGTTCGCCAGCACGCTCACCTACGCCGCGTATCTGGTGGGTGTCGGGGCCGTGGTCGCGCGCCTGGGCGCGATGCGCCTCACCGCCTACGCGATGCTGGTGGCGAGCGCGGCGGTGCTGCTGCAGTTCGCCCTGACCCATCCCTGGTCGGCGCTGGCGCTGCCCGGCCGCGTCTATCTGCTCGCCCTCGCGATGGCGGTCTTTTCCACCGTGCTGCCGGTGTTCATGCTATCGGCGAGCATCCGGATGATCGGCGCCGGCCACACCGCGCTGATCGGGTCGATCGGCCCGGTCGCGACCATCGTGCTCGCCTACCTGTTCCTGGGGGAGCCGGTGTCGGTCCGGCAGGTCCTGGGCGCCGCCCTCGTGCTCGCCGGCGTGCTGGTCATCTCGCTCTGGAAACGCTGAGCGCCGGCGCGGGCCGGCCGGCAGACTCCCGAGGCGGGGCCCGGAATTCATACCGCAGGTCCTGCGCCGGCGGGCGCCGGTGGGTGGCACCCAATCCGGCCGACAATCGTCGTATCATACGGCGACCGGAATAACCGCGTCGCGTCGACCAGGAAGCTTATGAGACAGAATCATTGGACCTTGCCGCTGGTTGCGGCGGCCGGCATTGGCCTTTCATCCGCCAGCATCGGCGCGCATGCCACCGGCGGACACGCGACGGCGGTGACCGGAACGGTTTCCGGACTCAGCGGTCCGGGGCTGATCCTTCAGTACGCGAACGGCGCCACCCATCCCATCGAGGCCAACGGAGAGTTCCGCATCGCCGGCCTGCCCGCGGGCGGCGCTGACACGATCACCATCCTCGCCCAGCCGGAAGGCGCACACTGCACGGTGTCGAATCCCGGCAGTGGCTCGACAGACGGGGAGGTAATCCGCATCAAGGTGGACTGCGCCCCCGCCTACAGGGTGGGAGGTAATGTGACCGGACTGACCGGCCAGGGTCTGCGGCTGCGCAATAACGGCGGGGAAAACCTCGCGATCGCCGCCGACGGGGGCTTCGTGTTTCCGGACGCGCTGCCTGCCGGCGGCGCCTACGTGGTCTCGATCGAGACACAGCCCGATCAATCCGTATGCGCGGTCTCCAAAGGCGCCGGACGCGTCGGCATCAAGGATGTGGTCGACGTGACGGTGGCGTGCAATACGAACGCATCGGGATTCGCGTATGTGCTGAACACCGCCGCGAAGAACATCTCAATATTCCGCATCGATGCCGGCACCGGGGAGCTGACGGCCGCGAGGGAACCGGTCCCGGCCGGACGGGACCCGCTCTCTCTCACCATCGATCCGCTCGGACGCTTCGCCTATGTGGCGAACTACGGGTCCAACGATATCCTGATCTACCGCATCGACCGCGCCACGGGCGCCCTGACCGCGGCGGAGTCGCCTGTCGTCATGAGCGACTATCCCATCTCCATCGCACTCGACCCCGCCGGGCATTACGCGTATGTAGCCAATTCCGGCTCGAACAGCCTGGGTGTCTACCGGATCGACCCCGCAAACGGCGCCCTCACCACGGCGGGACCGCCGGTTGCGACCGGGGCGTTCCCGATATTCGTCACGCTGGACCCCGCCGGACGCCATGCCTATGTCGTCAACTACGGCTCTGGCAGCGTATCCCGTTACGATGTCGATCCCGGCACGGGCCAGTTGACCGGCGCCGGTTCAGTCGCCGCGGGCACTTTTCCGTTTTCGATCACCGTGGACCCCGCCGGCAGGTTCGCCTATGTCGCCAACTCCGGCGCCAACACCGTATCGAGCTATCGCATCGACGCGGCCAGCGGGGCGCTGATCCCCGCGGGCAAGCCCGCGGCGACGGGCACCGATCCACAGTTCATCGCGGTGGATCCGGGCGGACGTTTCGCCTATGTAACGAATTACAGTTCGAGCAACGTCTCCGTGTACCGCGTCGACAACGCCACGGGAGCACTCAAGGCCACCGGCTCCCCCGTCGCAGCAGGCGGCATCCCCATCTCGATCTCGACGGATCCCAGCGGGAAATTCGCCTACGTGGCGACATTGAACACCGGCAACAACCTCTCGACCTACCGTATCGACGCCCGCTCGGGTCGATTGAGCGCGACGCGGCCGCGCCAGGCGACGGACTCGGGCTGGTTTTCCTTCTCGGACAGGTAGACCGGGAGATGGAGAAACATCCCGGGGGGACAAGCGAACGGGGGAATTGGCTGGGACTAGGATTCGAACCTATAATATAACTATATGTTTATTAATTATTAATATAATTTTAAATTAAAATAACTACACTTTTTGCTACACATTTCTCCATGGAGTCACCGCCTATAACCTCCATTCTGCTGGTTACCGCTTGGTACTCGCATCCTCAATTGCTTTAGTCAGGGCAGCGTGTTCCCATTTCACGGATTTACATCCATTCTGTTGAAACGCTGGCGGCATTCTGGATGGCGGCGTATCGCCCTTGTAAACACCGATAACGCCCTTGCCACGCTTTATGCTTTCCTCGATTTCCCAGTTGACCCACTTACTGGAGGCCGACTTATCGGAGAGGTAGACTACCGTCACCGAGCTGCGATCAATTTTTTCGCGGATATTCCGCTTGATGTAGTCGGCATTCGCGCTGTCGTAGGGCTCTTTGACGGAATGATCATCAAAATTCAGGTCCAACTTGTCGTTCTTAGCTTGGCCGCGAAGCAGATTCACTTCGTCCAGATCCTCATGGTCAAAGCTAATGAAAACGTGCCTGCTAACGCCCCCTTTGGCTTCGGCGAGTCGTTGCTTCACCTTTTCTTCCAGACTTTTGATATCTGAGCTGAACAAACCGCCACCGGATCCGCCGCCCATACTCATTCTCCTTCGTTGAATTGAAATTCGAG
>JADLET010000003.1 GCA_020845975.1 Gammaproteobacteria bacterium
TGGACTCGCCCTCGAAGTAGCGGCCGTAGCTGCCCTCCCGGGTGTAGGGATAGAGCATGCGCCCAACACGACGCGCGCTGTCGTCCTCGTGGGCAAGCAGCCACTCCGCGACCTGGGTGATGGTGGTACGGTCGCCGTTTTCGTTCCAGGCCGTCTTGATGGCTTCCTCCAGAAAGGCGGTCTGCAGACTGTTGAGACCCTGTTGCGGGGCGGCCATCTGCGCCAGCACCGATTTGAGCATTGGTGTCTCTTCCCCGATATCACGCAGGCCGGTAAAGGGGTTGAGATTGATCTGCGTGCTTTCCGAGAACTCGAGGTAGGTGCCGCCGACCAGACGACACAGCCGCTCATAGCTGCGGCCGGAGTCGATCACCCAGACCCGGCCACCGGTACCGAGCAGGCTGGTGACCATCTCCTGGGTGAAGAAACTCTTGCCCGCGCCGCTCGCCGCCGCCACGGCGACGTTGAAATTCCCCTTCTTATTGTCGAAGGGATCGATGTGCATGATCTGTCCGCGGCGACCGAGCAGCATCAGCAGGGGAGTGCCGGTGCCCTTCCACTCGCCGATCATCGGCGCCGTGTTGATGCAGGACCAGGTCAGCGACGTGCGCAAGCGTCCCAGCACGCGCATCTCTTCCACGAAACCCGGTCCCGGCATGAGCGGGAGGCCGGCAAGGAAGGCATGCACGGCCGTGAAGCGATCTTTCTGCAGGGTCCAACCGCGGGACTCGAACAAGGCGTTGAGTCGTTGTTCGGCATAGTCACCTTCGCCCTGGAGCGGAAACAATAGCAGCTGAATATGTGATTTCAGCAGCTTGTGTCCGTCTTCCACCAGACGGGTGACGAAGTCCCAATCCTGCTTTCGCTCTCGCCACGCCGGGAGAAAACGACCCATACCCGAATCGGCCATCTGGGTCGCGCGGGCCGCCTTCATCTTGGCGCCATGCGCCGCCGAGACTTGATCCGGCATGTGCACCGTGAGGGTGTAGAGAAACGGGCAGGGCAGCCGCAGGGAATTGCCGAACAGGTCTCCGATGAGATCGCTCATGCCCCACCCGGCCCAGGATTGCGGATACTGACGCACCGAGTAGGGCCGTACCTCGACGAGGTGATCACGCCGGTTCAGGTTCAGGCCGTCTCGTCCAACCAGCAACAATGTTTCCGAGTCAACGGCCTGTTCATTCAGCAAGCGGTCGTCTTCCCAATGCAGCGGCAGGCGCCGCCCCGGTGTCGGGTTCAGCAGGGTGTCGATCACATTGAGGAAGGCATCGGCATCGATCGTCCGGCTGGACAGTCCCGCCGAAGAGAGTATCCCCCGGATGGCATCTCGAGTGCGCGATAGCCAGCCGCTCTCGACAACGGTTGAGGCTGTACCTCGGATCACGGGGCGCACTACGGTGATGAACAGCCGATAATCGCGCACCAGCATGGGTTGATCCGAAAACAGCGAGCGCCAGTTGCCGCGGCGCAGGTAATCGACGCGCTTGCCGGCGAGAAACTCGAATATCTTGGATTGAGCGTCTGGACGTCTTCCGTGCCGGGCCAGGGCCCAATGATCCAGCAAGGGGAGGATGTCCGGCGAGGCGTAGAGCAGGATCTGCACCGAGGTGCCCGGTTTCAATCCCTGGGTAAACAGCCCGCTCAGCACCTTGAGCTGGTTCTCGCTGAGCCCGACGGCCGGGGTGGCCTCCACCATGAATCCCAGGCTGTCCTCGTTATGAAACAATTGGGTTTCCGGATCGAAGCGCTCGTAGGGCAGTAATGAAGACAATCGGTGAATGCGCGTGAGATCCCGAGCGGCACGGATCGACGGCGGCAGTTTACCCGCGGCATAGGCCGCGCCGGGCGACTCTTCCTGAAACCACCGCCGGATCTCGTTGGCGAATCGTTGCCTGACTTCTGAGAAACGGATCATGGGGTGAGCCGCCAGGCGCCGTTGTCCAGACGCAGATAGAGATAGGTCTCATCGTGTAAATCGCCCGTCGTGTCCTCCCAGCGATTGATCCATACGCGTATCTGTTTCGGAGGCGATAGCAGTGGATCACTCGGGTTTACCGTGGCGACGACGGCGGTGTTCACGCCTTTGGCGATTCCCGGGGCCGCGGTCGATGGGTTATCCTGGTTGAGTCGGCCACGACTCAGGGTGCCGGCAATGGAGGCTTCGTAGACTTCCCCCACGGGTTTACAACCGACCCCCTTGGGTAATCCGCAGGCGTATTTGGGCGTGCTGGCGCAGCCCGTCAGCAGAATAAACAGGACAGGAATGAGAACCACCTTATTCATCGTGTCCCTCCTGTTTGGGTGATTCCTCAAGCCAGGCCTTGAGTTGATCCGCAGGCAGGTAGCCACTGCGGATGCGCCCATCAAACGAGACCAGGGTCGGGGTCCCCTCGATGCCATGGGCCTGACCGAAGGCAATCGCCTTATCCACGCGTTGTTGCGCGCGATCGGTGCAATCCTTGGTCGGGACTTCGCTCTTCAGCTCGCGTCCCGCCATGCTCTCCGTGAGCGCAGCCTCCGGATGCGGGTGACAGAGCAGGCTGATCGCCTTGTCGCGGGCGCCCGGGTGCAGGGCGGTGACAGGAAACATGATCTCCCACACCTCGATGCCTTTGACATCGCGCAACGACTCATGGAGTTTGCGACACCAGGGACACTCGGGGTCGGAGAACACGGCGAGCTTCAAGGGGCCGTTACCGTAATGCACGGCCGCCTCCAGCGGCAGGTCGTTCCACGTCAGGCGCGCGAGCGCATCGATGCGCTCAGCGGTCACATCATGAGAGGTCTTCAGATCATAGAGGTGGCCCACCATCAACCATCGTCCCGACGTGTCCGCATACAAAACGTTGCGACCTGCTTCGACCTCCACCAACCCCGTGATCGGGGATGGACGGATGGCGTCGATCCGGGTCGAGGGCATGGCCTGATGGATGGCCTGTTCGATGGCGGTGAAATCTTCCGCGGCATAGGTTATCGCCGGCCCGATCATGGCGGTCATCATCAAGGTCAATGCGAGCGATGTTCGTCGATATAACTTCATGGTGTTTCTCCCGTGTCGTTTGTCTTGTCATGTAAATCCGCGCCGAGTTCCAATCCCTCGTTCAACACCACCTCCACGCGGCGACCGGCATCCACCTCGAGCACGGGATAGATCTCGTTGGCACGTTCCAGATACCACTGGGAGATGCGGTCCAGCGCCGAGGCAAACCCATTGGCCACACCGTATTGAGCGATCTTGCCGGGATCGATGCTTTGCACATTCCCGAGCGCGTTGGTGGACAGCGAGGTAAAGGACTGGGCGACACCGCTGCCGATCCCCCCGGCCACGCCGGCGATGAGTGCCTGGGCGATCATCTGCCCCTGCTTGCTCACCACCCGGCCGCGCAACCCCGCCTTACCGTCTTCTCCGGTGACGAAGCCCTTGAGGGCGGCTTCGAGGACCTCACCCGAGCGCAACACACAACTCAGCTTTTCGAGACGCAGGTAAGCACGCTCCGAGGCGAGATCCCCATAGCCCGCGGCGGTGACGAAGCATTCCTGGATGCGGGAGCGGAAGCGATTGGGCAGTGTGCCGTGGTCCATCAGTCGCAGCAGCACCGGCTGGGGATTGGTCTTGGCGAGCCCGCCCGTGGGCGCATCGAGACCGGAGAGCATCACCGCCTTGGCAAACGCACCGGCGGGCAGAAAGTTGTGGACATCATGGCGGCTGGTCTTCCCGGCCGGCTCCGATTGATCCCCCGCGGTTTTATTTGAAGGGGTGACGCTCGAATCCGGGGCCAGATCAACGACCAGGATGCTGGAGCCGAGGGCATTTCTCGTGCTGGCTCCACGCTGATTGCCGCTGTCGGTCCGTCTGGGCGGTGACGGAGGTGGCGGGAGGAACGACTGGGCAAGGGCAACCGATGCGTTGTCACTATTGATCCGTGCCGTAGGTTCCTTGCCGAACGATAGATCTGGGGTGGGTAGCGGCGGGGGAGGGAGCGGCGGCAATGTTCGGTCGACGGGACGGTTGGGCTCATCCTGTGGGCGCCGCAGGCGCTCGAGCTTGTCGCGGATCTCGGTGAGGTCACGGCGCAGTTCCTCGTTGGTGTGCTTGAGGTCCTGGAGCTCCGTCTCCGACCGCGTGATCCACACCTCGCTGGGATCAAGGCTTTGCGCGGGCGTGCGATAGCTCTTCACGACCTCACCGGCGCCCGCTGCCTGTTTGATGCGCCGGGAGGGATCGGAGAGGTAGAGCCCCAATACCACCAGCGACACCACGGCCGTGACCGCGGCGAGGGTGAGCCCGATCTGGCGTCGCTTGATGCGGGCGCTGTCCTCCATCTAGCGACCCTCCCTGACCAGATAGAGTCGGGTGCTTTGCGCGGGCGCCAACACGTGATCCTGGATGGCCACTGCCTTGATGTCGGTGGCGAGCGCCGCGACTTCCCGCTCGTCCAGGCGCATCTCCTGAGTCGAGGTATTGGTGAGCCGGTAGATCTCTCCAGTGAAATCCCCGGTATAGCGAAAGATCTCAACGAGTTTGACCTCCGACCACAGCGGGACTTCCCGCGTCTCGGCGGTGGGTACGTATCCCTCCGGGACGGCGCCGCGCGCCATTGCTCGAACCAATTGCTGGATCGACTCGATATAGGGACTCGATCGAGCCTCGGATACCGCATGGGAATCCCCCACACGGGATGTCGTGCGCAGCAGCACTGTGTCCGAAGGCATATCCACCGGCACCGCGAGGAGGGTGTGGGTCGCACCCTGGTCGTCGCGAAGGAAGAAACTGAACGCCTGGCCAGCCATGCCGGGCACCGGCCGGAGGAACAACTGACCGCTCTCCTTGTCGGGTTCCACTTGCAGGTGATCCTCCATGCCCCAGACGCGAACGATCCGTCCGCCGTCCGCCATGGCGATGCGGGTGAGATCCCGGGTGGAGACCTTGATGGTGACGGTCTGGCCGTCGGTCACCTCGACCAACTGCAGGGCCTGGGCCTCAAGGCTCAGTCCGAGCAGCGCCGTTATCAGCAGCAAACGGATTCCCACTGTCTTGCACCTCCGTGAATTTAGAAACAAAGAGTCGCCCGTCGCGGTACTCGAACCCGACGAGGAACGTTGCCTGGCGCTGTTCGGTCTGTTTGTTGCCCACCAGCGTGGTCAACTGACCGGCGAGTGCAGCCAGATATCCCTTGATCCGGATCTGCTGCGGATAGAACACCGAGGACAGGCGATTGCGCTCGATCTTCGCCGCATCACCCTGCAGGCGTGAGGCGAGCGCGCCGTAGGATTTCGGGTCCGCATAACGCAGGAACAGACCCGCCTGGTGGCCGACGTTATCGGGGTTATAGGTGAGCGCAAGGCCGGCGAAGAACACCGCCATTTGCTCCAGGTACTCCGGTGAGACCTCATTGCCGTGCATCCAGAAGGACTTCTCGAACGCCGGCGGAACGATGATGGTCTTTTCCCGCACGTCGGTATTGATCACCCAGAAGGTCAGGGCGATATTGGAAAGGGCCATCGTCACCGCGATGGCCATCCACAAATTGCGTCGCCACAGCGTGTCCGCGAACAGCGAACGATAACGGCCCTCCCTCATCCCACGTACTCCCGCACATGGCTTGCTGCACGGCCCCGAAACCACCACGGCGAGGGCGTGTACCAGTAGAGGAAGCGGGTGATCACGCCCCGGCCGCCTTCCGTCTTCACCCGGGCGAACGCCCGTGACAGCAGCAGACCGACCACGATCCCGACCAGAATCTGGCCGAGCAGGGCGCCCATCAGCGTGAAGAAGATCACGAGGATGGCCTCGTCCGCGTCCCAGAAGAAAAACTGAACCGGATCGTCGAGCCGGCGGGGGATGAGGTAGTGTTCCTGATCCATCGCTTACACCACCGCGGATCCGAAGACCGCATCGATAATGGTCGGGCCCAGCGCGCCGAACACGGCCAGAATCACGCCCAGCACCGCCGGCAACGGGCTGCCCTTGGCGGCGCCGTAGCCCAACCCGATCAGGCCGCCGACAATGGCGATACCGCGGCCGAGATAACCGGTCGCCGCGTCGTAAAAGAACTGATAGGCGATCTGGAATTCCGCGCCCGTGGTTGATCCCAAGGCCGCCAGTGGAAGCAACAGGATAAGCAGGACGGGTAGATAGGAAGGAATGCGCTGAACAGACAGTTTCACGGTGTTTCTCCTTTGGGTTGGTTTAAAGGCGGTTGATTGGGTTGAAACGTAGCTAATGAGACGGGAGAACTACGAATCTCGACACGCCGGTTGGCGGCGCGACCGAGTTCTGTGTCATTGGATTCCAGATAACAGCAGGGTCCCTGACCCTTGGCCTCCATGGCGTCGCCATCGAGGCCGATTGCAACGAGATAATCTTTCAGGGACTGGGCACGTCGTAACGCGAGCCATTCGTTGAAATCTTTTGGGCCTGCGCTGTCGGTAAATCCTGTGAGTACAATCCGTTGATGTTCTAATCTGGGTAGCAGATCAAGCAAAGCCTGCTTATCTTGAGCCGAGATCTGTGCAGTTCCGAATGAAAAATGGGCGATGTACGGAATCAGCGGTTGGGGCTCAGGAGCTTTCTTCGACGGTATATCGACCGTCGGAGTTATCTTTTCGCTCGGGTCGGTAGCGGCGATATCTCGAGAGATCGGTGTCTTCACAGTCGGGGCAGGGCAATCAGCGCAGATCATGAAAATACTCTCACCCTGGTCAACCGACATTTGCGCGATACCGAGCCTCGATGTCGCATTCGATTCAGTCCCGCTTGGCGGCGCCATCGCACAACCGGCTGTGACCGCAAGGCAAATGCCGATAAACTCGAGCCGCATACGCCTTACGCCGCCTTTCCGGTTCCGGTCCTGGCCTTGTGCCGGCGTTGTAGGCGCCGACGGCCAGCCAGCCATACCCGTAGTGCTGAATGTTTCCAGCAAGGACCCATGCGCCGACGTGAATGTTCAGGCAGGGATCCCAGAGATCTGCTGGCGTGATGGCATATTCCCTCAAGGCGGGGAACCATCGAGAATTGATTTGCATCAGGCCGAAATCGGACGATCCGTCCGTGTTGATATGTCTTGCGTATGGGTCGAGACTGCTTTCCGTAGTGGCAATCGCCATCAGAAGTGCGGGCGCGATTCCGTAGCGCTGACCGGCTTCGGTAAAACAGCTCGCCAGAGAATCCGCATGGGAGGTTGTGGACATCAGAAGTAAAACGAGTGTCGTGATCACGTTCCATAATTGGTCCCTTACGCTCACCAAACGCCTAAAGCGTTCGAATTGCATTGTCACGCAGTGGTTGCATCTGACGTAGATCATGGGATGATCGATTGGTGGATCGCGGCGAAAATTTGATGTGTTTCATCTGGCTGCCTCATGGGTTATGAGTTCATATCCGAGTCATGGACTGGGTGTGGGCAGCATGGTGGCTGAAGCTCGAGGGATACTGAAGGAAAAACCCTATTCGAATTCGGAAGGGATTTATCAATCGATAAGAAAGTAATAGCCAAGGCGTTCTCTCATCCCCAATCATATGCAAAAATGTTGTCTTTCTGTCGGTTTTCGCATATAACTGGGGGATGGCATCTGTTGATCAGTACATCAACGAACAACTTTCCCGCGGCAGGGCCTACTTCTCTCGGGAAGAAGCGTTGGATTCGCTTGGCCTGAGTTCGCAGGCATTCATTGCTGCCGCCACCCGATTGGCCAAGAAGCATCGGCTGGCATCCCCCCGTCGCGGTTTTTACTTAATCCTGCGACCCGAGGATCAGGTGATCGGGGCGCCGGACCCAGTACGCTGGATCGATCCTTTGATGAAATACTTAGGCTTCGACTATCGAGTCTCCTTGTTGCGGGCGGCGGCTTTCCACGGTTCCTCACATCAGGCGGCCATGGTTTTTCAGGTGATCGCCCCGAAGCAGCTCCGGGCATTCGATATCGGCCGTCACCGACTCCAATTCATTTACCAGGCTCCATCGACCTTTTCCAAAACCAACGTGCCTGATTGGCTTTCACAAATGAAAAGCGAGGCGGGGTTCGCCAAGGCCGCGGGTGTTGAGCTGACGCTCCTGGACTGCGCCCGCTACTTCCACAAGGTCGCCGGCATCAATGGCCTGGCCCAGATTGCCAAGGATCTCGGTGCGAATGCTGATCCGAACAAGCTGGCGAAAGTGGCTTCATCATACGAGAATTCTGCCGTTCGGCGACTCGGTTACCTACTGGATCGTTCCGGTCATGCGCGTCAGGCCAAGGCCTTGGAGCCATTTGCAAGGAAGGCCAAATCGATGAAGCTCTTGGATCCTTCGGTCAAGCCACTCATCGAATCTCTGTCTGAGCCGCATGAGAAAAATATCCAGTGGATGCTCGTGATCAATGAACCTGTGGAGATCGATTTTTGATTCCAGCCGCATTCCTTCAAGAGTGGAGTAACAGAACGCCCTGGCCGGATTCGAGACAGATCGAACAGGATCTCATCATCTGCCGTGCATTGTGTGACCTATTCAACTCACCTGCACTCGCGGGAAAGATCGCCTTTCGCGGAGGCACGGCAATCAACAAACTGTTGTTCCAGACACCGCTACGCTATTCGGAAGATATCGATCTGGTTCAGATGCAGCCGGAGCCGATCGGCGCCACTGTCGATGCTATCCGTGATGTACTCGCCTGGCTGGGCCAGTGTAGTCGCGAACAAGCCGGGCACTCTATGCACCTGGTGTTCAAGTTCACTCCTGAAGCGGATCAGGAAGCAAAGCTGAAATTGAAAATCGAGATCAATACACGCGAGCATCAAAATTTGTTCGGCATCAGGTATTACCCGTTCGAGGTGGACAGCCGTTGGCATCAGGCAAAGTCGAGCATCGCATCTTTTGTGCCTGAAGAACTCTTCGGTACCAAACTGCGAGCTTTGCTACAACGGCGCAAGAGCCGCGATTTGTTCGATCTACACGAGGGGCTCAAACAACTCGTTATGGATCAGGAGAAGCTCATTGCTTGTTTTGACCATTACCTGATGTTGGAAGGTCAATCGATCAGTCGTGCCGTCGCTGAGCAGCGGATGTTGGAGAAGCTGGGTCGAAGTCTGACTGAGGACATTGCACCACTGTTACCTGCCGGCATCCGATTCGATGATGACGATGCCATCGATGCTTTTGGCAAGGTGTGGACAGAACTGATTGCACGGATCAAAGGCGATCCCTGGAAGCTTACCGACAAGGTTGTCAAGGAGTTGCGCGAGAAGAAGTATCCCAACTTGTTGAGATAGTTCGCTGATTATTGATCATTGTACTTTAATGATAAGTAGATTATCGGTTGTAGCCGCCTTCTTTCTGGTTGGTGATCTTGTCGTCATACCCCGTTCTTGTGTGCGGTAGATGTTGATGCACGTGCGTTTCTCAGATCTCCGTGTTCGAAGGCAGAAGCCATGCGGTTGATCTCGGTGGGTGACAGCTACAGGTGTTCGGCTTCTCTGCGCCAGGTTGCCACCATCTGTCCAACCTCGGTGATGATCACGCGCGCTTCATCGTCGCTCAATTCATTATATCCACGGCCGTGGTCAAGGCGCGGGGCGCGATCGACGGATGCGTTGCGGCAGTCGACTCCCTTCGAGTTCCAGGCCCACCGTGTCGTTCTTGACGTTGGCCAGATCACCTAATCGTTCAGCCATGCCCAGCACGAAGAGCACGATGGCATAGCTACCCAGTGAGACGCCGGGATCACCCTTTTCCACTTTGGACAGGGTGGTGCGACTGATGGACGCCCGCTCGGCCATGATCATCGTCGGGATACGCCGCCTCAATCGGGCATCCCGGAGATTCTGGCCGAGTTTACGTAATGCCCGCTTGACAGGGATGGGCGTCATCGGTTCAAGCTGTTTCTTGCTCATATAATGACCATTAATATAGGCAATAAGTAGAATAATGACCATTATAATGGTCATTATGTCAATCCTCGCGCATGGGGTGAGGTGGGTTGCCCTCGGGGGCATATCAGGCATCGTTCTGTAGCATCGGCACAGGATCACAGGGAACCGGTGCGCGTCCTGTGAAGTTTACGATCAATAAAAACGCCCCGTGATAACGGGGCGTAGGTTGTGGATCAGAGGTTTGGTTCAGGGACTGTGCCGATGGTTCGGAGCGCAGCTACATAGGCCAGGTCCAGAACGTCCCATTCCACACTTCCTCCGCGTTGCTCGCCCAGGCGATAGGCCTCGACCAGGAGTCGCGCTGCTTGAAACGCCGCCTCGCGGCGACGGATCTCACGAACACTGGCATCCGATGCCGGCCAGGATTCATTCTCCGCCATTTCCTGCTCGACGGTGAACACGAGGGGTGAATCTCCCACTTCCTCGTAATCATCGAAGAGCAGTGGAATCGCCTCGCTGTCCTGCCAGAGGTCGCCCTGAACGAACAATTCCTCGGCCCTGGCGACGGCATTCTCACGGTTATCCGCAGTGATCCCGACCTGAACCCGATGTTCATAGGGCAGTGTATATTCGATGACATATTTCATGATGGTCTCCTTTCAAAGTGAATGAATGACCGTACCCGCGGAAAGATCACTCTTTCCGCGGGTGGGCGAGTGTTCGCCCTAACGGTCGATGGGGTGAAAATGACGCCGAATTATTCCTTGTTGGAGAATAGTCAGCGGGCCTCCGAGAGAAGCCAAGTAGGTTTCGTTGGTGTCGTCCGTGATGCCGAAGATCGCGTACTCCACGAAGACAGTAAGGGCCGCGGCCTCGCTCAAGCCATGGACCCGTTGCACGGATCGGATGAGTCTCGGATAACGCTGACGCATTTGATCACCCATCGTCATGCTCAGTCCTCCCCAGGTAACAGGAGGGTGATCACGGGTTCGCCGTCATCACCGGGGCCGGCCATGATCTTGAGTTGTGTCTGTACTGCCTTGACGCTCTTACCATCGAGCGGCACGCGGTACAGGGAATAGATCATCTTCCCGTCCCCGGCTGCGGAGCCGCGGATGGCGCAGATCGCCATCCATAGCACATCCCACAGACGACCGGCTTCATCCTGATGGACCTGATGTCGGCTGTCGTCCTCGGACCAGGCGACGCAGTCCTCCCAGGCCGCATGGGTCATAGCGACGGGCCAGCGGAAACCGGCCTCGCGGGCGGTCTCCGACACATCGACCAGTACGCCGTCCGCCAGGGCTTGGGCGCGGGTATAGGCATAAATCACGTCGCCGAACACATCGCTGAGTGTTGTCGTATCGTTCATGGTGAATCTCCTTCTCGAGTAATTGCCGGAGACGCCATCCTCCCAACCGGGAAGAGGGTCGTCCCGGCGGGTTGATAAAGAGGATCAGATCAAACCTCGTTCCGCCATCGAGGTGGTGCTTTCATGTCCCACGACGAAGTGATCAAGTACGCGGACATCGATGAGCGCCAGCGCATCTTTCAATCGATGCGTGAGGACCTCATCCGACCGCGAGGGTTCGGCCACACCGCTCGGATGGTTGTGAGCGAAGATGACAGCAGCGGCGTTCAGCTCCAGGGATCGTTGGACCACGACCCGGGGATGTACCGACGCGCCATCGATGGTTCCGAAGAACAGTTCCTCGAAGGCCAGCACGCGATGGCGGGTATCGAGAAACACAGCGGAGAAGACCTCGTTCTTGTAGCCTTCAAACGCCAGACGCAGGTACTGCGCCGTATCCTTCGGACTGCTGAGTGGCTGCCCCGGTGCGTGGCGCGCGGCCAACACCTCCAGGGCCAACCGTAATAGCGAGGCCTGTTCGCCCTCCGTGAGATGATGGCATTCGAGTCCCGCAAACCGGTCTTGCGGTTGTTTTATTGTAATGCGCTTCATGGAGACCTCCTTAAGAAATAAAAGGGGAGGTCTCCCCCGGTCGGGAAGGTTACTCCCCGACAGGGTGGAAAAATGTGTGATCAGAGCGCCTCGCCGAGCAGACGACGAGGCACGCGATAATGCCGGCCGTCGTACTGACCCGTGAGGGGTTTAAGCGAGGTGATGATCACCCAGGGAATGATCGACCCCTGGATGGCGATCCTCTGACCGATCTCGAGTTTCTGATTTCGATATCGGTGATAGGCCTGGACTCGAACGCGCCAGTCGGCATTTGTGACCGGCGCCATATCCAGATACTGCAGCGGGCAGGAGTAGTAATACGGGTGCATGGATTCATCCATGTCCTTGTACCCCCATCCGCAGTCTTTCTGCTTCGCGAGCAGGTTGCAAACGATCAGCCGCTTCGTTCGGTGTTCCTGCGTGTAGCTGATCTCAACGACCGACCAAAGCACGTTGCCGCGCACGCAATGGGCAATCGTCTCCCAGCGCCGCGTCTCATTTTCTTCCGGTGCGGTCAGATCCTTGATGATGTCGGCTTTGGTTTTGCCGTAGGTAAACAGCCATCCCATGACGCTTCTCCTTTCAGGTTGATGAAAGCAGGACACGCACCATGGCCCCGGGGGCATGGTGATACCCCGCGGGTTTGTTAACGAATAGACCGGCGATGAATGATTCCATCGCGGCGTCTGTTGCACGGTCCGACGAGACGCTCAGGGCGCAGGCAGGGCCTGCAAAGGTGCCGACAAACCCGTCGGCAGGGTGTAAAACCGGAATGTCTTCCCGAAGCCGTCTTTGAGCGGCTTCGGGAAGGCCTCCACGGGAGTCCTTCGAGATTTGATTCAGGGGTGAAAGGAGCCGGGGTGGATCGTTGATCACCGACGGCATCGTCGACCGGCCGTTGCCGGATACTCCACGCAAGGAAGCGGGGCAGCGTCGTCGCCTTGACCTGACCGACTTCGTTCGCTGGACCCAGGCTCGGAGTGAGGGTCCTGACTTTCCCTGGCGCGAGTCACGCACAAAGGGTCCCGCTCTTTACCGACAGCGGGCGGCCGATGAGCCTTGAGGGATAAGACCCGACGGTCTTTGCGCAGCCATCGTTGTGAGATGGCTCCGCAAAGTCCGTCGGATCCGGCAAGAAAAAAAAGGAAGGGGCAGTGCGCCCCTTCCAAGGGGGAGGAATCAGGCTGCTTGGTCCTCGGTCGTCGAGGGCAGGGCGACGGGTTCACCGTCGATCCTGGCCCAGGACACCTTCAGCAAACGGGCCTTCAAGCTGATCCCGGTCTGACCCTGGCGTTCGCCTTGTTGATAGGTGAACGTCTCCGGGTAGAGGTCGCCGAGCTTGAAGCCGACCAGGACTTTCTGATCCGCCGCGATGGCGGGCATCAGTTCCCGGATGAGGGCCTGCGCCTCCTTGCCGGAGACACGGCAATCGAACCGGGTGTACTGAACATTGTCCTCGGCACCGTGCAAGGCGGAGATGTCCACCGCCAGAAACGGCTTGCCGCGACTGACCGCCACCTCGCGCACGCGGTTGAGATACCCGATGCCGGTGATGTGCAGGTCGAAAAACTTGCCTTGCTCGGTTTGGGTCTGGTCTTGGTTTGTATTCATGATGCATTCTCCTTTGGTTTGAGTTAAATAAACCCTGAGGAGAACGCCTCCCCTTGCAGGGAATGGCTTTCCCCACCAGGGTGACATGAACCACCGGAGGTCCGGTGGGTTACTTCAGTGCGCTGCTTTAAGCCTGGCGAATTCTTCCGTCAGTCTCCACAGTGCCTTGTTGAGGCGGACGTCGTCGCTTACCGACGCCACCGCACGAGTGCGCAGCCGACGACCGTTCGCCGATTGGCCGCGCAGTCCGCCGCGGAGCAGATTTTCCTGCACCACGTTCATACGGGACCAGAGGTCCGTCCCGTGATCCTCTGCGCGTCTCGGCACGATCAACTGATCGGGACCGATCGGCGCCTTGTCCGGCTCGTATTTCAAATCGAGTGCGGCACCCGCCAACACCCGCGCCTCGCGGTCGCTGACGCTGGTTGCGCGATAATCGGCAACTCGCTCGATCAGCCTGGGCGTCTCCTTGACGATCTCGTAGACACCCTCGATTACCTCGTCGACGACGTTGCCGGCGTGCCGGATCGACAGCGAGCCGATGCAGCCGTCAGCGACGACCATGCCGTTGCTGCATACGAAGCGGTACAGCCCCGCGTGCAGTTGATAGCTCGACGATCCGTCGTGGGAGTTGACCAACACCACCTCCGGTACGATGGCGTCCACGGTGGCCGGGCGGTCGAGTTGGTCTCGATGACGCAGCCGGACCAGGTGTTTGGCGGTGCCGATGCCGCTTTCGTTGCGGATGCGGGTCTGCATGACCCGGGTCGGCACGAAGCCTTCGTGGTGCAGGGCCTCGAGGACTTTACCGGTCGGTATCAGCGTGTAGCGGCCCGACAGTTTCGCATGCGGTGTTTCCGCGAAGATGGAGGGAGCTGCGCGCTGCACCTCGTCGAGCGACAGGGCGCGAGCGGGCTGAAGAATGGTTCGACTGAGCATGATGCGTTCTCCTTTGGCTTGAGTTGAACAGTCGCCGGAGACGCCTTCCCGAGCGGGGAAGGTGATACCCCGGCAGGATGATGGACGTATGGATCGACGGTCATTCGACCGCAGCGTCTCACTACCCGATCCGACTAAGACGCTTGGGCGCCGGTAGGAACCGGCAAGGTGACCGCTGAGACCGCAACGGCGACGGTAGTACAGGCTCGACTCTAGCGGAGTACGAGGCTTTATGATGCGAAAAACCCTATCTTCACTTCGATACGATTTCCGTCGGTGAAATTTATAACTTTGGGATCCAACCTTGGATCTTTTCCAGAATGGCCTCGAACGGCGGTTGTCCACCGAAATAGAGCGTAGCAGTTGTCTGGTAGGCAAGGGCGTATCGCTGTCTCGTCGAGGCGTCCGACAATCGGAATGCCTCGTTCTCGGCAATGTTCAAGTTGTCGCCTGTCCTGAATCGCTGTTGCTTTCGCACGTGGTATTCCGGGGTGCCGATGAAGGCGGTTACCGCCGGATGGTCCAAGAGTTGACCGATGTCGTAATAGTGGCGCAGGAAGTTGGTCGGCATCTCTCCAGTTTCCTGCTCCCGGCGGAACTTGGTGGAGACGGTTTGAAGCTTCTCGACGAAGGTATAGCCAGGATGATAGCAGGGGACATCGATCGCCCGGTTATCCCGGATGCCGACCGCGCTTTCGCTGGCTTTGTCGAAGGCCCAGGAAGAAATCATTCGGGGCTGATTCGGCTGGGTGTCATCGAAGCCGACTTCCAGCAGGATGCCTTCTTTCAGGCCGGCCGGTGTGTCGAAGGCGCTGCCGTAATGCAACCGGATGCCGCCACTGCGGAATTTCTCGTCATCGAAGGCAGGATCGCGAGCGACCTCGATGATGCCCGCAATCCGAATCGTATCCGTAAGCCAATCGTAGAACTGCCGTCTGGATTCAATTTGCCGTGGTTGCTTGGTTTGATTCGGAGCGGTGAACACTTCTAAGGGTGCGCATCTAGGGTCGATGCGGATATCGATATCTTCCAAGAAACGCTGGATGATGCCAAAGCCTTTGGAAAGCGTGGTGCCGCCCTTGAGTTCGAAGGCGAAGCCTTGCAGACCCAGACCATACAGGCTGTGCATGATCCAGTAATCTTTTTCCACGATCGCCGGCAATAGCCCCCGTTCGTCGGCGACGATGCGGATCAGATCGGAAAAGTCGGATCGTTCGTGGAGCAGGGGATCAGGCGGTATCCGCCAGCGCCTGATCGAAGAATTTGCGGGTGGCGACCTTGCCGTAGTCGCGCGCGGCTCGCCGGAGCTTGGTGGCGTCCAAGGTCCTGGCCTTGGCGCGTGCGCGTGCGCGGACCGCCGTGGTGTCCTCGGCGAGTCCGGATAAGTTGTTCAATAGATCGACGAGCAGGAACTCTTCCGTCGCGTGTCGGGGAAAGCGGGGTTTCCTGCGGAAGTCGAAGGGCAGGCCGCCCAGCGTGAAGCGGCCATGGCGCTTGTGATTGTAGACGACGCGGGTGTTGTAGATTTGGGTGGTGCCCAGGCCCAGGGTGTTGTAGGTATTCGGCGACGTGAGCAGGAAATCGTCTTCCCTGAGAAACGCGCGCACGAGCGCGCGCTCATCCGGCGGAACCTGTCCAAACACGGAAGCCTTGGGGTAGTAGTACAGCCCATTCCGGAGTTTCCGCAACACACCGGCCTCGACCAGTTCACGGGCATGCCGGTCGACGCTCTTCGACCATTGGGCCAAATCCGCGCGCCGGGACACCTGTCCGGGGCGCAGGTGGCTTTTGAGTTGTTCCAGTCGGTTCATCGTCTTTCCTCGAGCTGGAAAAATACTAACCTACAACGTCATAGTTGACAATAAAATTAGTAAAATATCATGCAATCTCAGGGCCAGAACGAAGATTATGAGCATGAAATATGTATAATAAACAGGATATTAATTGGTATGTCTACGGATCAAGAGGGGACGGTGCAGTACGATCACATTAGTACTGAGGCACTAAGCGGCGACGTACTGACTTTGGGGCCGGTGGACTCTGGTGATTTATGCTGAGTTGGACAGATGGCTTGAATATTACGCCAATTGGCCGACAATGATGGTATGCTGTCTCCACCATGCAGGAGGTGACCGATGCATCTGGAAAACGAACGTGAAGCCGGAGTGATCAAATTGCTGGGTGGCCAGCAGTTGGAGCAGCGCGCCAGGAAACAGGGCAGCTGGGTCGTCATCCGTCAGGGGCTGCCGAACAGTGCCGTCAACGCCCTGACCGAGCGCTATGGACTGAACGACGATGTGTTGAGCCGTATCATGGGGATATCCGTGCGCACCCTGTCGCGACGCAAGACCGGCCACGGCACGCTGTCGGCGACGGAATCCGATCGCGCCTTCCGGTTCGCACGGATCGCCGCCCGTGTGGAGGAGATCTTCGGCGATGCCAAGACGGCGCAGGATTGGATCAGCGTGCCCAACCGCGCCCTGGACGGCATACCACCGCTGGACATGATGGATACGGATGCCGGCATCGAGCGCATCGAGGCGATCTTGACGCGCATCGAGCAGGGCGTCTACAACTGAGCGGCGGATGTCGGGATGACGGATGCGTCTCTGGCGCCTGAGCCATAAGCGGTTCCAAACGACCGCGTTTACCGGAGAAGGGACCTTCCTGGTGGGTGGGCGCTGGGTTCCGCGCGGTCATCGTGTCGTCTATGCATCCCGTACCCTGTCGCTGTGTGTGCTCGAGTCCCTGGTGCACATGGACGTCCGGCACATGAAGGACAACTTCGTGGCCATTCCCATCGATGTTCCGCCGGACCTCGATATCGAGACGGTCGAGGGTGGGCAGAACTATCCGGAATTGCCCGCCGGTCAGAAGCCGTTCCAGGCCCTTCCGGTCACGCTGCCGCGGCTGTGGCGCGAGAGTTCCACCGAGGCGGAGCTTCAGGGAATCGGTGCGGCATGGCTGGAATCCCGGACGACCAGTCTGCTGTGCGTGCCGTCCGTCATCGTACCCCAGGAAGCGAATTTCCTGATCAATCCCATCCACCCGGATTTTCAACGCCTGACGATCGGCGCACCCGAAGCCTTTCAGTTCGACCCACGCCTCGTTCGCTGATCTCGCTCCGTGGCACGACCGAGACTGAGCGATCTCAGTAGCCCATGTCGAGTTGCTGAGCCTGACAGGTCAATTCGTCCGCGGTGGTCGCAGATGCCTGTCAACTCCGGTTTTTGTATTCCTCCAGGTCGTGTACGAGGATCACTCGCTCATCACCCACCCTTTGGGAAGGGATGAGTCCCTGGTCCAGGAGGCTGATCAGGTAGGGATGAGTGACGTTTAAGAACCTGGCGGCTTGGCGGGTCGAGAACGTGTCAGGTGAGGTGGTCATGGTGGGACAATTCCCGAAGGCGATGTGGCTTGGTGACTGCAGTAATGCGACTGATGGGTTTGACTAATTGACTCTGTTTCATAGCAGGCACTGTTTTCCCGGTTCCAGTAACATACGAGATATAGACCATTTTTAGTACCAAAGTAAAGGTGCGGTGCACGTATCCGCACGTGGCGCCGACACGGTCAAGGGGCGCGGTATCCCAGCCGCTGCAGGATGCCGTCCAGGGCCTCCAGGGAGTGGAAGGTGAAGGAAAGTTGGCCTCGGCCTCGAGTCGGTTCGTAGTCGATGCGGGTCTCAGCGCCAACCATCTCACCCATGTGTTGCTCCAGACGCACGATATCGGGATCGCGCCGGGTGTCGGCCGTAGTCAGCGACTCGGAGGTGTCCTTCCGGGCGCGGATACGCCGCTCGAGTGCCCGCACCGAGAGGTCCTTGCGTAGCACCTCCTCGGCCAACAGCTGTTGCATCGACTGCGGCAGTCCAGCCAACAGTTTGGCGTGTCCGAGGCTGAGCCGGTCCTGCGCCACCATCGCGAGCACCTCGGGGTCGAGTTTCAGGATCCGCAGCAGGTGACTGATAGCATAGCGCGAGCGACCCAGCGTACGCGCGGCCGCCTCATGGTTCAGCTGAAATTCTTCGATCAGGCGTGCGACACCTTGCGCCATCTCCACCGGATTGAGATCCTCGCGCTGCAGATTTTCCACCAGCGCGTGACTCAGGGCCGTGCGATCGTCCGTCGATCGCACCAGGGCAGGCACCCGTTGCAGTCCCGCTGCCTGGGCGGCGCGCCAGCGGCGCTCACCCGCGATGATCTCGTATCGTGGCGGTGCGGTGCCGGGCAGAGGGCGGACCAGGATCGGCTGCAACACGCCTTCCGCCTGGATGGAGGCGGCCAGTTCCGCGAGCGGCTCGGATAGAAATTTGCGGCGCGGCTGATAGCGACCGGGGCACAGCAGATCGATGTCGAGCTGCCGCAGGCGGCTGTCAAATTCTCCTGATCCAGCGTCGTGATGCATGATGGCCAGACCTTGGGTCAGCGCATCGAGGGCGTCGTTTGCGGTTCGTCGAGCGGCGTCGGGCTCGAATTCCCCAGTTGCTCGGAAGGGGCCTCCTCGTCGGTCAGCGGGAATGGTGATTGATTCAGGAGCTTGACGAAGGCGATCACGTCGAATGATCCTCGCGTGCTCAGACGCAGGCGTCGTCCCACATCGAGAACCGCCGTGTGCATCATAATCGTACCGCTGCCGTCCGCGGTGGGCTGGCACCACGGCCGCAGTCGCTTGTCGTTAACGAGTTCCATCAGCGCCCAGAACCGCCACAAGAAACTTGAAAATCGCTGCGAGTCCTTCATGCTGTCTTTCACTGCGAACACCGCCCGGATCATGGGGTGGTCGCGGAAACTCAGATCGATAACTTCATCGTCATCTTCGATGATGACGTGGTTGAGCTCCGGATTGCGTACCGGAGTTCTCATGGATCCTGCCGCCATGGCCAGATCTATGTGGTAGGAGAAGTCATCGAGTTCGAACTCGATCGCCTGGTGGGGAAGTGTATGGGATTTAAAATCACCATTTCGATGTCTCATGATTTTACCTGTGAAGCCTCATTGGGTTGCAGCGCTCGGTCACATCTTCGGCGAGCGCATCGTGAGGAGGGTATGACCTCCTTGCGCCGGGACACATGATCGTGTTTCTGATCACGACGCCGCTTCCTCATCGGGCGCATCGGCTTTTGTGCGGAGGGTAAGTTTGTCGACGCACAGCAGGTCCACGGTGAAGTAATCCGCATCCAGGCGCATCTGCTTATGCGTCTCTCCCTGGTCGTCCTCCCATGTCTCCTCACGCAAGCGACCGCGGCCGAAGATCCGTGCCCCCTTCGAGAGAAGCTTCGTGACAGCCTCGGCGCGCCAGCCCCACAGGCTGACAGTGACCCAGAAGCCGCCACCCTCCACGTAGCTGCCGTCCTCCTGCTTCACACGTCGGTCGAAAAAGACCCGCATGTCCGCCACCGGTCGTTGTTCACCCTCGATCTCGACGTACTTCAGGACGGGCGCACTGCCCAGGTTGCCGGTGCCACTGAACAAGGTACTCATCTCGTCATCTCCCATTGTTGGATTTCAGCGCCATGTCACCACATGCCGTCGGATTGCAACAGCGAAAACCTTGCCTTAAATCAGGACTCAATTTCATGGGTTGAGAGTGCCTCGAGTTTCACTCCGTATTCCCGCACGCGCCGGAGTTCGTGGTGACAGAGGCTCGATGCCAGATTCAGATCCAGACGCAGACGCTCGTACTGCAGCAGCACGTGGCGCGTCGACTCGGGTAGAGACTGCAGGAGGCTCCGACCTTTGTCGCTATCACACAGTTCGAAGTATTTCTGACCTTCGCCAAAATACGTGCTCGCGCGCCATCGCAGCAGGAAGTAGCCGCCGTGGTAATGCAAGGCCAGGTGTGTCACGCGCGGTGCCCGGAAAGCTTCCTTGAATTCCTTCGTGAGTTGCCGCATGCGCTGCTCGATCTCCTGGGACCGGCGAGCCAGATCGCGTAAATGGATCCGGGCGGCCCCCTTACCCTTAAAGGGAAAGAACATGAAGTTTGTTTCCACTGGTATCACTCCTGAATCTGGCCTCCGATATCTATTCGCTTTGAACAGCGGCCGCATCGGCGGCGGGACGCGCGGAGAGGAAACTGTGTGATCGTGTCGTCTCACGAGTCTCAGGCCGGCGGATATCCGGGGCATGCCGCGCGCGCTGCGTGCCGTCCAGGATCGCCTGGGGCAGCGCGCCCATGGCGGCGGCGGCCGCCTGCGCGCGCGGGTTGTCCTGGCGCACATCGTTGCGGTCGATACCGATGTACTTCCACAGGGTAGGCAGCAGAAAGGCGCGACGGATGCCGCGTCCGCCCCGGTTGAGCAACTGCTCCGCCGTGTCCCGTGTCAGCAAGCCGACGTGCCTTGCGGTGAGTACGGCGCAGACGAGTTCGTCGAAATCACCGACCAGGTAGGCGCCCATATAGCCGTAGGGGTTGGCGAATTGCAGGGGGACCCGCACCGGCTTGAGGGAATGCGCGACCGCGATTTCCACGCCTCGGGTGGATTGGAGCAGCGTGTCCGTCTCGAGCTGCATGCGCCGGATCTCATGGCGTGCGGCTTCGAGGGCATCATGCAGTTGCAGCAGAAACCAGTCCGCATAGGGATCGTCCAGCATGGCCGCGACCCAGACGCGTTTCATGAGCATGCCGAATCGAACGAGGCCGATGATTCCGGGTTGATCGGGGGATTGTTTTCGGCCGTAGACCAGGCGTTGCGCCTGGCGTGTCTGGACAATCAGGCTCGCGCTGCCGCGCAAGGTGCCCGGTGTATCCGTTACCGTCTTGTAATCCACGGCGGGGTCCGCGTTGTCGGGTAGATCACGCGGGGTGATCGTGTCGGTATCCTGTCGGGTCATCGATGAGTTCATCGGGTGCCTCCTTGGTCAATTGCAGGTTTGGGGATCTCGATGTGCCACGTGGCACCTGTCTCCCTGACTGATGGCAGTGCCATCACATTCAGGTCTTGAAACGGGGTTTTTGAGGATCGGCGGACCGGTCGCTCGGGTGATGGCACTGCCATCACCGCTAATCGGAGTCTCGGGTAACGGCGCAGTCAGGGCAGGACCCCGTATTTTGAATATGGCCCGCATCTCGACCAGCGCCCGTTCACAGGCTTCAAGGCCGTTCCGCTTGTGAACGGGTGCGTGAGGATTCCGGGCCGGACTGATGGCAATGCCATCAGCTAATTGATCTCCGCGGAAGGTGATGGCAGTGCCATCACTTGGGGATGCCAGGGTGGTAACCTGCGCGGTTCTGCAGGGCATCGGTGAACTGATGGCAGTGCCATCAGCACCGTCATCGTCGAGAAGGGTGATGGCACTGCCATCACCCGGGGATTCCCGGTCTATATCGGATGAAATCCCCGAGGGTCTCGTGGAACTGATGGCGGTGCCATCACTATTATCGCGATCGCGGAGAGATTGGGTTTCGGTTGGCTTCGGCTCGTGGCTTCGCTTTTCCCGCTGCTCCTGGACCCTGAGTCCCGGACTGGTCAATGCGAATTCTTCCTTGCGGGCGGCCCGGCACAGACCCGAGAGATAGCCGAGGGGGTTGTCGATGGGGGCGCCTCTGCGCCTGGCCGCTGTCATCCGGCCGGCCAGTTCATCGAGAATGTCCTGGCGCGTACTCTCCGGGGCATCACCCAGGCAGATCATGGCCGCTCGCCGTTCATTCGCCGTGAAGGATGCGGGCATTACGAGCGGGGGCGCTGAGGTTCCTTCGCGCGCGTGCGCACGGGTAGTGTTACCAACCCCTGTAGTAGTAGTTGTAGTTTTATTATTTATATAACTACTACTACTACTACTACTACTACTACATGTAGGCGACTTCAGTTTTTGAAGTGGCTCTGACTGCAAATACTGAAGCGGGTCATCCTCAGAGCCCGACTTCAAATTTTGAAGTTGGCGCGATGAGAAACCGAAGAATCGCGTTTCTTGACTCTCCAGCGTTCCGATCGCCTCCAGACGGCGATGCATCGGGTTGACGCGGGCAACCAGGTCATGTCCCGCGCGCAGATCTTCGCTGAGGGCTTCCATCGTCGCGGCGGCCACCCTGCGCACGTGGGGATGACCGTGGCTCAGCGCCTGTTCCAGAAACTGCATGTATTCCTGATCGAGATAGATCGTATCCAGCAGCGGCAGGGGCTCGTCATGGAGGGCGTAGATATTGCCTCGGTAACGACCCTGCGCATCGCGTACGCGCAGGCACAGCGACAGCCAGCGCGTCGCACGCAGAATCGCCATGGAGCGCGCCACCGTCGCCTCCGAGCCGACGTTGGCCGTCCTGGCGATCTGCTTATAGGTCGGGAATGCGGTCGGACGGGTCCCTGAGGCGGCGATCTTGATGACGCCCCAGATGCGCGTATCCACGGGCTGCAGGACGGGGTCCTGAAAGATCAGCCGCGGCATGGCGTCATGCCAATTCCCCAGGAATAACAAGCCGTCGTTCGTGGATCCGTTGCGAGGGCCGGCGGTGAGGAGTTGTTGTACGGAGGCCTGGATCAGGGCATCCAGGGCATGGGTTTCAGGTTTGATGGGTTCAGTGATTGGCTCCACCGGGTTGCCCGCCGCGTGATAGCTGCGCTCAGCCGGCATGACACGGTGAGACCGAGGGCGTGTGTTCGGGAGGATCGTTGTTGATCAGGCCGGCATTCTCCCAGGACTGTACCAACGCCCATGCCGTGTTCAATGGGATGCCGGTCGACTGCCCGATACGAAGGAAACGCTGTTCCAGGGGGAGTTCCTCGGTGTCTTTCCAGACCTGCCACACCGCCGCTTCTTCATTTTCGGTGGGCGCCAGAGGTCGACCCACCCCGGTACCGTTCAGGCCCAGAAGCTTGCGGCGTGCCGCATACTCTGCGTTGGTCATGCCGAAGAACGCCCGCATCATGGCCAGTGGTCCGCGCAGACGGATGAGCTCGTCTTGCAGACCTTCATGGCGTTTGTTGCGATCCATGTGGTCCATGACGCGATCAAAACAGACCGGGTCCACCGCGATGTGCAGGACGTGGGTGCGCACCTGACTGAGGTGGTGACGATCGCCCAGCGTGAGTCGTTCCAGGCGCGCGATCTGATCCAGACGAAATCCCAATTCCAGGATGGCGTGGAGATCCCCCTCGGCGAGAGACTCCGCGGCATAGCGCAAGGCGTGGAAGATCAGTTCTGCATGCGTCGTCTTGGACACGGTTGGTCTCCCTTGTCTAGCTCGCCGCATTCCTGCGCCACAAACCCGAGTCCTCCTCGTTATCGAACGATCGCCTGAGCTGGCGGCAGGTCTGTGCCAATGCCAGCAGGTCATCGATGGTGGAGTCGGGGATCAGGGGATTGCTGATCAGTTCATAGCCCAGCGCCTTCCAATCGGGTTCGCCCACCAGGTTCAGCGCCTTGGTGTCATTTCCCTCAAGGATCAGCGTGCGCAGCACTACTTCGGTCGGTGCGGCCTCCAATCGCTCGGGATGTACCGCCTCCTCGGACAGGCTCAGGAGCAACCACCAGATCCACTGCCGCGCGAGTTGCTGCAGGGCGTCCGCTTGGCCGGCGACGGGGATGATGGGGTTGTGAGGAAGATCGATCAGAAAGCCCATTCCAAGATGACCGGCGGTGAGGAGGCAGTCCTCCAGATCATGTCGCTGGGCGATCTTCAGGGCGAGGACGTAACAGCGACTGCGCAGAGATTTGAGATCACTCGGTCCTTCATGGGGTGGTCGGGCGCTGCTCGTGGTTTCACGTGTGTATCGATCGGGTTGCCCCGGATCGGCATGTAGGGAGGGTGTTCGCGAATCCGGTACGACAGCCGATGGGGGAGGGGTATCTGCTGGCGGCTTCTTATGGGTTGCTGTGTTCTCATTCCCCACGGTCGCGCCCTCAGAGCTGTGCTCCTCGATTCCAGCCACCAGTCGGGTATCGATTTCCAGACGAACATGTTTGAGGGGGAGCTGGAGCGACTCCGCGAGGCGGGTTTCCAGCGCCTGCTGCACCGTATCGAGATCCCAAGCGGGGTCATCGTGGTCGGCAAATTCGTCACTGAACAGGGCCGAGAATCGTTCCGAGACCTGGCCCTGCTCTGTCCAGAGATCCCGGCAGGCGGTCTCCAAACGGCGGATCCGTCGTATTTGCGGTGCACCCATCCCGCCGCGCAGGGCCGCCGGTATGAGCGGCAGCAGAACATCCACGGCATACTCCATGCGGGAGATCATGCTCTGATCCAGCCCATAACCGCGTTCTTTCAAGGCCTCGACCAATTGGCGTTGGGAAAACTTTTCCTGTCCTTCTGATTCCAGGACATCGCGCAGCTCACGCACACCCAGGGCCTTGTCGATGAAGGTCAGCGCTCCGCGCTTGTCGTTCTCGATCAAGTGTGCCGTGAGCACATGGGATTCAGAGACCCAGGGTCGGAACAGGCAGTGGATACGATAGAAGCAAGAGTCTCGGGTTTCCGTCCACAGTTCATGGAGGATCTGCAGGCGGGTATTGCCGCCGGACTCTACCGTGTAGAGCTCATCGCCCGGCCGGCGTGTGACGGTCAACGGGTTGTTGAGGCCACCCTGGGCACGGATCGATGCCCTGATCTCGTCATAGAGCGGATTACGTTCCTTGCGGGGGTTGCGATCGTAGGTCTTGATCCGGTCGATCTCCAACAGCATCTGGGTCGTGGTGAGCGGGTCCGCGGCCGGCAGCGCGCGACTTTGTCCGAAGTGCCCCTCGCGCAACATTCCCTGAATCTGTTCACTGGAAGGGTGTTTCCGTGTCATTCGCCGGATTCCTCAGTGAGGGGCAGGTCTTCTAAGACCAATGTCGTGTCGTAAAGGTGAGGAAAGAGATCGTGGACGAGGGTCAGCATGGCCACACGGGCGCTTTGCGTCGGTCCCGAGCGCTGTGTTTCCCAGCGATGCACCGGGACACGTGCTGTGGCTGCTTCCCGGTAGGCGACCGTGTTGGGGATGACGACATCCAGTATGGTGATGGCTCCCTTGCTCGGCCCGTAGGCTTCCTTGCGCAGTTCCTGTGCTATGCGGCGTGCATCGATGGTGCGATCCATGCGATAGATGAGGCCGCGCAAAGGTCCGAGGGGTGCACCCAGATAGGCCATCGGACGCAGGCGGTCAAGCATCTGGACGGTGCCGCGTGCGAATTCTCGCGCCGAGAGAATCTCCGGGGGAATCGGCGAGACGAGTAGGTCCGCGGCCAGGACCGCGGCATCCTGCAGCGGACCGACCGCGCCCTGGGTATCGATCAGGATGACGTCGTAGCGGGCATAGAATTGCGCCAGCAGATGTTTCAAGCGCACACGCCCATCAGGTGTGTGGAGGATCCAATTCTGCAGCATGCCTTCGGGGTCGTCCGACACGATAATGTCCAAGCGCGGCAAGTTGGTCCGGCTGATGACGCCATCGACCCTCGCCTCCGTGATCAATGCGGAAAGACCTCGGTCGGCACGACGCTCCAGGGGGAAGTAGCTCGACAGGGTAGGTTGCACGTCCGCATCGATCAGCAGCACTCGCTGTCCGAGGTCCGATAACAGACCGCCCAGGTTTGCAGTCAATGTCGTCTTGCCAACTCCTCCTTTGGTGCTGGTCACTGTTACTTTGATGGCCATGGTATTGCTCCGGCTGATGCAGTCATTGTTGTGCCTTCCCGTTTGACGCATTCGTGCATCGGTTACATTGAATGCGGCGACGCCCCTTGGTTTGTGGATTCAATGGCGAGCCGCACTGATGACACCGGTACCGCAGATAGAGACGGCAACCCGGGCAGGTATTCCTGCGTGAATCGACGGGGTCGAGAAAGTCGTGTGAGCAGAAACCACAGGTTCGTTCTTCCCAGAGATTCATCGCAGGAAGACGCGTGACGAATACCGCGCGCGTGAAGTCCAGCAGCGGTTCGCGAACCAGACACGTATAAATCTCAAACACATCGATCAATACTCGCGCGAGGCTTCGGCCGTTATTCTCCAGTTTGCGATAGAGCCGCCAGATAAACGTGGCCTGCAGCATGCGCAGATCATGTTCTCGGTACCACGTATCCGAGAATGGCATTTGTCCGGGAGGCGATGTCGTACCCAGCATCTGTCGGTACAATCGATTGATCGGCGCCTTGTCGAGACCTGTCAGCTGACAAACCAGACCGGCACGGGCGCCGAGACGTACCAGATGTATCGCTTCCTTGATTTTTATCGCATGCTGGCACAGATCGACATCACAGTGAGGGTATCTGTGGCTGTTGACGCATGGAAAATTGGACGGGATGAACAAATGAGAGCAGAGATTTGAATTCATAGGCATGACCATCCGTTATCCCGGCATAATCAGAACGGCATGATCTATGATGGCCAGAATCTCCTCCTTCCGACCCCCGCGTATCGCCGTAAACAATCGAGACCACCACCAGGTATCCTGGTGCGGGATGAGGAGCGGGACCTTGATGTTGGCGATATGGGCAAGATCTGTCGGTGAAAGGGATGCCAGTAAGTGCATCATGTCCTCAGGGACGGAAAGCAGTTTTGCAACCAGCACTGGATCCTTCCTTGCCAGGTCACGGGTGAGGATCAGATATTGGAGATTGATCTGTGAGAAATCGTACGTCATGGCCGAAATACCTCCTTGTAGAAAAAGTCCTTGGGTATTTCGTTATCGGCGTGGATAGCTGTGTAATTGTGGAAATAAGTTTTATCGGTAAGACGTTGTCTGATGGCGGAGTTATATTTTGCAATCGGCAACGATTGCGCCAGCGCAATCTTGAGCAATCCAGTTAGGTAACCGGGGGTTACTCGTGACATGCGAGTAATTCCTCTGTGCTAATTCTTTCGTCAGAGGAGGTCGACGCGTGTGAATCGCATCTACCAGCAGACCCGAATTTCGATACTTCATGTGTTTGTTGAAATGGATTGCCCGTGACGCCTGCATCGATGATGTCTGCGATCAATCGTGCCTCGAAGTAGACACGACGACCTATCTGGCGTTTTGCGAAGGCCAGGGCGACCGCCACGGGTTGTTGTCTTCTCGCTATCGCCATACGCACCCCGTTGGGTGAGGAGTGCATGACTTCAGCCAGGTGCTTGAGGGTCAGCAATGGACCGTAGTGCGTTAGAAGGTACTGATATGTTTCAGTGTGTGGGTTGGCCACCCTCTGTTCTCCATCGTGCTGAGGCATGGAGCACTTTGTACGGGAGTCCGCCACGAAGAAAAAGTTGGAAAGCCGGGGGGTAGCGGGCCGCTTTCAGGTTTTGTATTGGATGAGAAGATATGCTAAGGACAAAACGTACTCTAGTTGCGAGCTGGGCAATTAGTCCGCGGACTGCCACGCGAACGAAATGAAGCGATAGATCCAAAGTCGTGACCGAGATTGCTGTAACAGGAAAAGCAGATCGTATACAATAGTTGCCATGAAGCGGCTCCAACTAATCCTCATTTTCATACTTGTTGTTACTATCCCGTCTGTGGGATCGACGGCCATTGGCATATCGGTGGATAGCTTTTGTCCGATGCAAGCCAATATGGACTATGGTGCATCGATGCCGGCGGAGCATGATTGTTGCCAATCCGGCATGGATACCGACAAGACAAGCACGTCGGGTAAGTTCAAACCGTCCAGTCCCTGCAAGCCAGGACAGGAATGCAAAATTTGCCAGGTTTATCCGCCCACGACGGCGGCTGTCATTGTCCACCCGTTAGCGGTGACGAAAGCCGTTGCGGTTCGTCCCGAATCGTTCCTTCCTTCCCACGCCCCATCCGGGTTGTGGCGCCCCCCTCGTTCGCTCTGATTCCTGCTGATCGGTCGGTCCCTTCGGTTTAGCCGTTGGGCCGTTCGCGCGCGTTTCTGCGCCATCATGCTATGGAGTTGGAACATGCCTCATCGTTGGATGTTTTGGGTTCTGCAACTATCGTGGGTAGGGCTGGCCGGTGTCGTTCACGCCGCGCCGTTGAGTTTTAACACTGCGCTTGATCTTGCCGAGCGTCTATCCTCAAGTCTTGTTGCCAATGCAGCAGAAATCGGTGCGGAACAATCGTCGATCCTGCCGGCAGGCGCCTTACCCGATCCAAAACTTTTCGCTGGGATCGATAACTACCCGGTGTCAGGTGTAGACCGTTGGCATATAAACAGCGACTTCATGACCATGCAGAAGATCGGCGTGATGCAGGAGTTCCCCAACTCCGCCAAACGTCAGGCGCGAGTCGAAGTCGCCACGGCCAGCGTGGGCATTGCCGAAGCGCAACGCCAAGTCGAGCGGCTGAAAGTACGGCGGGAGACCGCACTCGCCTGGCTCAACCGTTACTACCTCGAACGCAAGATTTCGTTGATCGACGAACTGGACCGTGAGAACATGATTTTAGCCGATGCGGTAAAGGCTCAAATCGCCGGTGGCCGTGGTCAAGTGGCCGACAACCTGATGCCGAAGCAGGAAGCGGCGCAACTTGCCGACAGGCGCGACGACTTGGCACGCGACTGGGCCAAAGCCAAGTCCAACCTGCGCCGCTTGGTGGGTGCCGAGGCCGATGCACCGTTGGTCGGAGACCCACCCTCTCTTACAGTCGATCCGAAGTATTTCCGCCAGCATTTGCACCAACATCCCGAGCTGCAGGCTTTTGCTGCCGAAACCCGCAAGGCCGAGGCCGAAGTACACGAGGCGGATTCCATGAAAAAGTCGGATTGGGGTGCGGAGCTTGCGTTCCAGCGGCGCTCACCGCAGTTTGACAATATGATCTCGGTGCAATTTACCTTCGATCTGCCCATATCCCCCTCGACTCGTCAAGACCCGCTGATCGCCGCCAAGCAGCAGGAACTTGCCCGGATCGACGCTGAGCGCGAAGACATGCTACGCGAGCACACCAACGATCTGGACGACAGCTTGGCCGACTACGAGGCGCTAAGCCGTCAACTTAACCGCGCTAATCAAACGGTACTATCGCTCGCCCAGGAAAAGGTCGATCTGCAATACGCCAGCTATAAAGCCGGCAACAGTGATCTCACCAACGTGCTGGCGGCACGCCGCGAACTCATCGATCAGCGTCTGAGGGTTATCGATTTGGAAAATCAACGTGACGCTATCGCCGCACAACTCCACTTTACCTACGGGGAGACCGCGCAATGAACAAAAAAACGATGGGGGTGGCTGCACTGATTGTTGCCACGGCGGCAATCAGCGGTGGAGCCGGTTATTGGTTGGCTTTTCATCACTGGGTGACCCAGGCATCGATGGGCATACCCATTGGTAATAACCCCGGAGCGGAGGCGGGCAAAAAAGTCCTCTATTGGTATGACCCGATGGTACCCAACCAGCATTTTGACAAACCCGGCAAGTCGCCCTTCATGAATATGCCTCTGGTTGCCAAATACGTCGATGAAGGAAATGATGCCGCGAGTATCAAGATCGATTCGAGCGTTGTACAGAACCTGGGTATCCGATGGGCCAAGGTCGAGTCTGGCTCCTTGGCCGCTTCCATCAATGCGGTGGGCACCGTTCAACTCAACGGTCGCGAGGTGGCCGTGGTTCAGGCACGCAAGGGCGGCTTCGTCGAGCGTGTTTATGGACACGCTCCGGGGGATGTGGTCAGTCGCGGTACACCGCTCGTCGATCTCTTGATACCGGACTGGGCCGGGGCACAGAACGAATTCTTGGCCATGTTGAAAACGGGCGATACAGCTTTGGCTCAAGCCGCTCGCGATCGCATAAGGTTGCTCGGGATGCCGGATTATCTGATCGCGCGTGTTGAAAAAACCGGGGAAACGTATCCGATAGTCACCATCGTCGCTCCCATTGATGGCCTGATCCAGACCCTCGATGTCCGAACCGGTATGACCGTCGGACCGGGCGATACCTTGGCCAAGATCAATGATCTCGACACGGTGTGGCTCGAAGCAGCTATCCCCGAGGCGCAAGCCGGGCGCGTTGTCACCGGCATGGAAATGGCAGCGAGTTTTGCCGCCTATCCGGGCGAAGGTTTCAAGGGCAGGGTGATTGCCGTACTGCCGGAAACCAACGCCGACAGTCGAACCCTACGGGTCCGCATTGAGTTGCCCAATCGTGACGGCCGCTTCAAGCCCGGCATGTTTGCCCAAGTTCGTCTGGACACGGGCATGAGTCGACCCACCCTGCTGGTTCCGTCCGAATCGGTTATTCGAACCGGTTCGCGCAATGTGGTCCTCGTCGCCCTGGATGGCGGCCGATTCCAACCGGTGGAAGTAAGCCTCGGGCAAGAATCAGAAGGTAAGATCGTTGTACTGGACGGACTGACCGAAGGGCAAAAAATCGTCGTGTCCGGCCAGTTCCTGATCGATTCGGAGGCAAATCTCAAAGGCGTGATAGCCCGGCTGAGCCGACCGGTTGGCGGGGAAATAAAATCGGCTGCTGCGGTTGTTCCACTTTACGAGTTGGTCGGGAAGGTCGAGTCCATCAAGGGTGATGATATCACTCTGTCGCATGGACCCGTAGCATCGCTCGGATGGGGCGCGATGACCATGCAATTCAAGCTGGCTCACACTGACATGGCCGTTACAGTTAAACCGGGGGATACAGTCAGTGTTGGGTTCCGGCCAGGAGACAACGGTTACGTCATCGAGAAATTGGCCAGGAACGGGAGCGGCCAATGATCGAGAAACTTATTCACTGGTCAGTCGATAACCGTCTTCTCGTTCTGCTGGCCACGTTGTTTTTGGCGGCATGGGGGGTGTGGTCGGTTAAAACCACGTCGGTCGATGCACTGCCCGATTTGTCCGATGTCCAGGTCATCATCCGTACTAACTACCTCGGCCAAGCCCCACAGATTGTCGAGAACCAAGTTACTTATCCCTTGACGACGACCATGCTGTCGGTGCCAGGGGTCAAGACCGTGCGTGGTTACTCGTTCTTCGGCGATTCCTTCGTCTACGTGCTGTTCGAAGACGGTACCGATCTGTATTGGGCGCGTTCGCGCGTGCTCGAATATCTGAGCCAGGTGCAGGGGCGTTTGCCCGCGACCGCCAAAACATCGCTTGGGCCGGACGCAACCGGTGTGGGTTGGATCTACGAGTACGCCCTCATCGACAAGACGGGACAGCACGACTTGGCCGAACTGCGCAGCCTGCAAGACTGGTTCTTGAAGTTCGAGCTGAAAAGCATCCCCAACGTTGCCGAGGTGGCCACTATCGGCGGGATGGTCAAGCAATACCAGGTCGTGCTCGACCCCGTCAAACAGGCGGCTTACGGTATCCCGCAAGACAAAATCATAGACGCCATCCAGAAGGCCAACCAGGAGACGGGTGGCTCGGTACTCGAAATGGCCGAAACCGAATACATGGTACGCGCCTCCGGCTACCTGAAAACCCTCGATGATTTCCGCAACATTCCGCTCTCCATATCGCAAGCGGGGGTGCCGGTAAAGCTCGGTGATGTGGCCACGATTCAGTTAGGGCCAGAGATGCGACGCGGCATTGCCGAACTCAACGGTCAAGGGGAAGTCGTCGGTGGCGTGGTGATCCTGCGCTCCGGCAAGAACGCCAGGGAGACCATCGCGGCCGTTAAGGCCAAACTGGCAAACCTCAAAAAGAGTCTCCCGACAGGGGTGGAGATCATACCGACCTACGATCGCAGCCAACTGATCGACCGGGCTATCGGCAACCTGAGCCACAAATTATTCGAAGAATTCATCGTCGTGGCGGTGGTCTGCGGCATTTTCCTGTGGCACCTGCGCTCAGCCATGGTCGCCATTGTTTTACTGCCCTTGGGCGTGATGATCGCCTTCATTGTCATGCGTTACCAAGGCGTGAACGCCAACATCATGTCCTTGGGCGGTATCGCGATCGCCATCGGTGCGATGGTCGATGCCGCGGTGGTCATGATCGAGAACGCGCACAAGCGGATCGAAGCATGGCAGCACGAGCATCCGGGTATAACCCTGCGCGGTGACGCCCATTGGCGCGTGATAACGGAAGCAGCGGCCGAGGTGGGGCCGGCGTTGTTTTTCAGCCTGCTGATCATCACACTGTCATTCATCCCGGTGTTTACGCTGCAAGCGCAGGAAGGGCGGTTGTTCGGGCCACTGGCATTAACGAAGACCTATGCGATGGCCGCGGCGGCCGCCCTGTCCGTCACCCTGACTCCCGTCCTGATGGGCTACTGGATAAGGGGGCGCATTCCCGGCGAGAACGAGAACCCGCTCAACCGCGGGCTGATCTGGCTTTACCATCCGCTTTTGAACACTGTCTTGCGTCATCCCAAAAAAACCTTATTCATTGCCGGTTTGACTCTGATCACTACGATCTGGCCGATCACCCGATTGGGCGGCGAGTTTATGCCGCCGCTCGACGAAGGTGACCTGCTCTATATGCCGTCCGCGTTGCCCGGTCTATCGGCAGCCAAAGCCTCGGAACTGTTACAACAGACTGATCGTCTGATCAAGACCGTGCCCGAAGTCGCGAGCGTGTTCGGCAAAGCAGGCCGAGCTGAGACTGCGACCGATCCGGCACCGATGGAAATGTTCGAGACCACCATCCAATTCAAACCCCGTGACCAGTGGCGGCCGGGCATGACCCCAGCCACACTGGTGGATGAACTCGATCGGGTGGTCAAGATACCCGGCTTGGCGAACATCTGGGTACCGCCCATACGCAACCGTATCGATATGCTGGCCACCGGCATCAAGAGCCCGATCGGGGTCAAGGTATCGGGTACCAACTTGGCCGAGATCGATAAGGTGGCGCAGGCCATCGAGCAGGTCGCCAAGAGTGTGCCGGGAGTCAGTTCTGCACTGGCAGAGCGGCTTACCGGCGGGCATTATATCGATGTCGATATTGACCGCACGGCGGCCGCTCGCTACGGACTCAATATTGCGGACGTGCAGTCCACCGTATCGTCTGCCGTGGGGGGTGAAAACATCGGCGAGACCGTCGAAGGATTGGCACGCTATCCGATCAACGTTCGTTATCCTCGTGAAATCCGCGATTCGATCGATGGCTTGCGCAACTTGCCGATCCTGACCGAGGGGGGCCAGCAGATCACATTGGGTACCGTCGCCCACGTGAACATCAGCGATGGGCCCCCCATGTTGAAAAGCGAGAACGCCCGCCCCTCGGGATGGGTGTATGTGGACGTGCGAGGCCGTGATCTCGCCTCCGTCGTTGCCGATCTGCAGTCCGCCGTCCTGTCCCAGGTGGCGTTGCAACCGGGTATCAGTATCGCTTATTCCGGGCAATTCGAATATCTCGAACGAGCTAATGCACGCTTGAAATTGGTGGTTCCCGCGACGTTGCTGATCATCTTCATACTGCTCTACGTGACCTTTCGCCGACTGGACGAAGCCGTGCTGATCATGGCGACCTTGCCGTTCGCGCTGGTGGGTGGCGTGTGGTTCCTCTACTTACTGGGATATAACCTCTCGGTGGCAACCGGCGTCGGGTTCATCGCGCTGGCCGGGGTATCCACCGAATTCGGGGTGGTGATGCTGCTCTATTTAAAACAGGCCGCTGCCGCGCGCCAGGACAAAGGACTCGATCTCACGCCTATGGTGCTGGAAGACGCCATCCGCGAAGGAGCTGTACTGCGGGTCAGGCCCAAGGCAATGACTGTTGCGGTGATACTGGGCGGTCTGCTGCCCATCTTATTCGGCAGCGGCACCGGCTCGGAAGCAATGAGCCGCATCGCCGCGCCCATGGTCGGCGGTATGGTTACGGCACCCCTGTTGTCCATGTTTGTCATCCCGGCGGCGTATCATTTGATGCGCCGTCAAACCAAAAAGGCGAAGAAAGCCTGATTTTTAACTTACCAACCTGTAAGGAGCATTGTATGAACCAAATTATTGTATCCCTAGTGATTGTTATGAGCTTCGGACTTGCACTACCGAGCTTGGCTGCCGATATGGACAACATGGGAATGACCCAACAAACAGAGAAAACCGCACACGGCATCGGTGTGATCAAGAACATCAATGTCAAAGAAGGCAAAATCACTCTGGCTCACCAACCCATCAAAGAGCTAAATTGGCCGGCCATGACTATGGCCTTCAAAGTGACGGACCCCAAACTGTTGGAAGGCTTGACTGTCGGGAAGGAAGTCACATTTGATTTGCGTTCTAGCGGCATGTCGGCCGTTGTCACTGGAATTCAAATCACGAAGTGAATGATTGATACATCGGATGGGATGCCCCCTTGCAGTCCAAAAATTAAAAAACGAGGCTAATCGGCCAGGATTTGACATACAATCGCTGCGGCCGACCTGACTGGAACTTTACTAAGTGACTGAGTGCTGCTATGTTACGCCGCATGTTGCTCGAATCCCGCCTCCGCCCTTGGCTGCTGACGCTGTTCTGCGTCGCGCTGCTCGTGGTGCGTGTCGGGGGGGCGCATCTGTACCTGTGCTTCGATGGCAGCGAACCGCCCTCCAGCCTGCACCTGATGGACAGTGGCCTGCACCATGCAGGACCCGGTGCGGATGCTGGACATCAAGATGTGAATCTGGCGCTGGCAGGCGAAGCCCTGACCAGGCTCAAGCTCGGCAGCATAGACCTTGATCTGCCAGTTCTGCTGATCGCTGCATTGTTGGTCTGGAGCTTGCTTCAGGCCCCGCGCCATCGCGTTCCCGTATTTTCCTCCGCTGCACGCATTCTGTGGCCGCCGCTACGCGGGCCGCCCCTATTGACCTCCCACTGATGTTCTGACGTTCCCGCCGTCCGTCGCTGCTTGCAGCAAGGTCCGGCTTGTTTCAGGCTCAGGCGCCACCTCGAACGCGCCTGAGCTGTTGGGAGGTTTCCATGAGTCTGTTACTGCTACGCGCCTTGCGCGTGGGCCTTTCCACACATACCCTGGGCGCGTGTCTGCTGTCCCTGGTGATGGTCCAGCCGCTGGCGCACGCTGCCGAATCCGCCGCTACCACGCCGCTGACGCTGCAACAGGCCGTCTCTGCTGCGCTTCAGTCCAACCCCCAACTTCAGTCCATAACCTTTGAGTTTCGTATGGTGGATGCGCGCGCACAGCAGGCCGCGCTGCGTCCGGTACCGGAAGTGTCCATTGATCTGGAAAACTTTGCGGGCAGCGGTGAGACCAAGCGCCTCCAAGCCGCCGAGGCCACCTTCGCCCTGTCGCAGGTGATCGAACTGGGCGGCAAGCGCGATGCGCGCGTCGGTGTCGCCCAGGCGGGCCGCAGCGCGCTAGACATCGAACGGCAGGCTACCCAGCTGGATGTACTGGCGGAGGTCGCTCGCCGCTTCATCGCCGTGGCCCAGCGGCAGCAGGAAGTGCAACTCGCACGCACCGCCGTGGAGCTGGCCGACAAGACCGTGTCGGCGTCCGAGCGCCGTGTTAATGCCGCCAAATCCCCCCACGCCGAACTGGATCGGGCGCACATCGCGCGGGACCGCTACCGCTTGGAAGAACGTGCGGTTCAGGTCGAGCTGGACAGCGCGCGCAAGCAACTCGCCGCCACCTGGGGCGCGTCGCAGCCGGTCATTGACGGACAGGTATTCGGCGAGGTGCAGGCCGACCTGTTCACCCTGCCACCCATCGGCGATTTCGCGGAACTGGCGACGCGGCTCGCCGCCAATCCCGATTTCCTGCGCTTTGCCTCCGAGGCTCGCCTGCGCGACGCCGAGTTGCGCCTGGCGGTCAGTCAGCGCCGGCCGGATGTGACGCTGGGCGCGGGTCTGCGGCGCCTCGAAGCCAGCAAGGATCAGGCCTTTGTGGCTTCGTTCTCGATGCCCTTGTTTTCCGGGCGGCGCGCCGAAGGCTTCGTCGCCGAAGCCCAGGCTAACCGCGAACTGGTTGATGCTGAGCGGCGCATCGCCGAGGTCAAGGCGCAGGCCACACTTTATGAGCTGCACCGGCAGTTGACGCGAGCGGTGCTGGAGGCCCAGACCCTGAAGGACGACATCCAGCCGCGCATCGCCGAAGCGCTCAAGGAGACCGAATACGCCTACGAGCGCGGACGCTACAGTTATCTGGAACTGGTGGATGCTCAGCGCGAATACCTGGCCGTACAGGCGACGTTAATTGAGGCCGCCTCCAGTGCCCACACCTTGCGTGCCGAGATCGAGCGCCTGACCAATGCACCGTTGACTATGTCCACGCCATGAATACGTACCGCAATCCAATGAGGATTCACATGAACCTGAAACTGTCGCCATTAATGATTGCGCTGTTGTTTTGGCTGTCCGCCTGTGGCGGAACCGAAGAGCCCACAACGGCCACGACACCCACGCCTCAGGTCGCAGCCGGACACGCCGAGGGCAAGGAGGAAGGCGGGTACGACGAAGAGGGCGGCCATATCGAACTCACCCCGGAGCAGCTCAAAGCCACCGGCATCAAGCTGGTGCAGGCCGGCCCGGCGCAGATTCGCGAGAACCTCCCGCTCTACGGCGTCATCGCGCCCAACGCCGAGCGCGTGCGCGAAGTCGCCGCGCGCTTCCCCGGCGTGATCCAAAGTGTGGCGAAGAAAATCGGCGATCCGGTGCGCGAAGGCGAGACGCTGGCGACAGTCGAGGCCAACGAGAGCCTGCAGACCTATGCGGTGACCGCGCCGCTGTCCGGTGTCGTGACCGCGCGCAACGCCAACCCCGGAGAGCAGACCGGCGACAAGACGCTGTTCACGGTCGCCGACCTGTCCACCGTCTGGGTGGAGCTGTCGCTATTCCCGCGCGACGTGGCCAAGGTCCGCATCGGCCAGGGCGTGCGTGTGAAGAACAACGAAGTCGGACTGGAAGCCATGGGCAAGGTAGTCTACGTTGCGCCCTTCGGCCAGTCCGTCAACCAGACGCTCACTGCGCGCGTGCTGCTGGACAACCCGGAGCGCCGTTGGGCGCCGGGCCTGTATGTCACCGCCGAGGTGACGCTGGCCGAAACCACAGCCCTGCTCGCCATCCGCAACGAAGCCGTGCAGACGCTGGAAGGGCGCAGCGTGGTCTTCGTGCAGGGCGCAGAAGGCTTTGCGCCGCGCGAGGTCGCGCTCGGGCGCAGCGATGGTGAACATTCAGAAGTGACGTCAGGCCTTGCGGCCGGCGACACCTACGCCGCCGCCAACAGCTTCATCCTTAAAGCGGAACTGGGGAAGGGCGCGGCTGCCCACGAGGACTAGATCATGATTGACGCACTCTTACGCTTCTCAATTGCCCGCCGCTGGATCGTGATGTTCCTGGTGCTGGCGGTCGGCGCCTTCGGCGTCTGGAATTACCAGCGTCTGCCGATTGACGCGGTGCCGGATATCACCAATGTCCAGGTGCAGATCAACACCTCAGCCCCCGGCTATTCGCCGCTGGAAGTCGAGCAGCGCATCACCTATCTGGTCGAGGTGGCGATCTCCGGCCTGCCGAACCTGGAGTACACGCGTTCGCTGTCCCGCTACGGCCTGTCGCAGGTGACAGTGGTCTTCGCCGACGGCACCGACATCTACTGGGCCCGCAATCTCATCAATGAACGCTTGCAGCAGGCCAAGAGCCAGCTGCCGGGCGGCATCGAGCCGGTGATGGGACCGATTGCAACGGGCCTGGGTGAAATCTACCTCTACACGGTTCATGCCGATGACCAGGCCCGCCAGCCTGGTGGTGAACCCTATGACGCCACCGCGCTGCGCACCTTGCAGGACTGGGTGATCCGCCCGCAGCTCCGGCAGGTGCGCGGCGTCACCGAGGTCAACACCATCGGTGGCTATGAAAAGCAGTTCCACGTCACGCCCGACCCGGCGCGACTGCTGGCCTTCGGCCTGAGCTTCGAGGATGTGGTCAAGTCGCTGGAAAAGAACAATGCCAATGTCGGCGCCGGCTATATCGAGAACAATGGCGAGCAGTACCTAATCCGCGCGCCGGGCCAGGTCACCGACATCCCGGCCATCGAACGCATCATCGTCGCCCATCGTGGTGGCGTGCCCATCACTGTGCGCGACGTGGCGGACGTCGGTTTTGGCAAGCAGCTGCGCACCGGTGCCGCCACCCGCGACGGCGAGGAAACCGTGCTCGGCACGGCGGTGATGCTGATTGGCGAGAACAGCCGCACGGTATCCAAGGCCGTGTCGGCCAAACTCGCGGAAATCGACAAGACCCTGCCGGCAGGCGTCACCGCCGATCCGGTCTATAACCGCACGGTACTGGTGGACAAGACCATCGCCACCGTGCAGAAGAACCTGCTCGAAGGCGCCATCCTGGTCGTTGTCGTGCTGCTGCTGATGCTGGGCAATGTGCGCGCGGCGCTGCTGACTGCAATGGTGATTCCGCTGTCCATGCTGATGTTGATGACCAGCATGGTCGAGACCAAGGTCAGCGCCAACCTCATGAGCCTGGGCGCGCTGGACTTTGGCCTGATCGTGGATGGCGCGGTGATCATCGTCGAGAATTGCATCCTGCGGCTGGCCGACCGGCAGCATCACTTGGGACGGCTGTTGAACGTCGAGGAGCGTTTCCACACCGTCTTTTCCGCTACCCGCGAGGTATTCACGCCGAGCCTGGTCAGCGTGCTGGTGGTGATCCTGGTCAATCTGCCGATCCTGGCTCTCACCGGCGTGGAAGGAAAGATGTTCCAGCCGATGGCGCTGGCCGTGATCATGGCCCTGTTGGCAGCGCTGGCACTGTCGTTGACGTTCGTGCCGGCTGCGGTCGCGCTGTTCCTTGGCGGCAGGATCGAAGAGAAAGAGAACTTCATCGTGCGTAATGCCAAGCAGCTCTATACGCCGGTGCTGACGACCGCGCTCAGGCTGCGTCTGCCCTTTCTCATTGGCGCGCTTGTATTCGTTGTGTTTTGCGGCTGGCTGGCGACGCGGCTGGGGTCGGAGTTCATCCCGAGCCTCGACGAAGGCGACATCGCGGTGCAGGCATTGCGCATACCCGGCACCAGCCTGACACAGTCGTTGGAGATGCAGTTCCAGCTCGAACGCACGATCATGGAAATGCCGGAAGTTAAGACCTACTTCTCGCGTGTCGGCACGGCCGAGGTGGCTACCGACCCGATGCCGCCGAGTATCTCCGACGGCTATGTGATGCTGAAGGATCACAAGGACTGGCCCAACCCCGACAAGACCAAGGCCGAACTGGTCAAGGAGATTGAAATAAGACTGGAAGCTATCCCCGGAAACGCCTTTGAGATCAGTCAGCCGATCCAGCTGCGCTTCAACGAGCTAATCTCCGGCGTGCGTTCCGATCTTGGCATCAAGATCTATGGGGATGATCTCGATCAACTGCTCGAATCCGGCAATGCCATTGCCAAAGTGTTGAGCACCGTCCCCGGCGCGGAAGGCGTCAAGGTTGAGCAGGTCGCGGGCTTGCCGGTGCTGTCCATCGAGCCCAATCGCGCCGCGCTCTACCGCTATGGTCTCAACGTCACCGACGTGCAAGACGTGCTTGCCGCTGCCACGGGCGGCTCCGAAGCGGGGCAGCTGTTCGAGGGCGATCGGCGCTTTGCCCTGGTCGTGCGCCTGCCGGAGCACTTGCGCGGCCATATTCCCGAACTCGAACGCCTGCCCGTGCCGCTGCCAAAGGAAGAGGACAGCGCGAACGGCGGTTATGTCCCGTTGGGAGAAGTCGCAAAATTGAATCTCGCGCCCGGCCCCAACCAAATCAGCCGCGAGAATGGCAAGCGCCGGTTGGTTGTGTCCGCCAATGTGCGCGGGCGCGACCTCGGCGGCTTCGTCGCCGAAGTGCAGCAGAAGATCGAGCAGCAGGTCAAGCTGCCGTCCGGCTACTGGCTGGCCTACGGCGGCACCTTCGAACAGCTGCAATCGGCGACGCAGCGCCTGACGCTACTGGTGCCGGTGACGCTGGTGATGATCTTCGCCCTGCTGATGATGACCTTCGGCTCAGCCAAGGACGCGGTGCTGGTCTTCAGCGGAGTGCCACTGGCGCTGACCGGCGGCGTCATCGCGCTGTGGCTGCGCGACATTCCGTTGTCCATCACGGCGGGCGTGGGCTTTATCACCCTCTCCGGCGTCGCCGTGCTCACCGGCGTGGTCATGGTCGCGGCCATCCGCGACCGGCTGGCCAGCGGCGCCGATATCGATGCCGCGATCCGCGCAGGCGCAATGCTGCGCCTGCGTCCGATCCTGATGGTCGCGCTGGTCGCTGCGCTGGGTTTCCTGCCGATGGCGCTCAACACCAGTACCGGCGCTGAAGTGCAACGTCCGCTGGCCACTGTCGTCATCGGCGGCATCCTCTCGTCCACCCTGCTGACCCTGCTGGTGCTGCCGGGCTTGTATCGCATGGCTTGGCGCCCGAAACGCGAAGAATCCCCGGTCACCGTCACCCCCAAGGAGTCTCTCACATGAAACTGATCAAGGCCTTCATCCATCACGTCCGCACTGCGGCCGTCGCCGAGGCGCTGGCCGACGCCGGCTACCGAAACCTGACCTTACATGACGTGCGCGGCATGCTCCAACCGATTACCGAGGATGAACGTGACTACTCGGTAGAGGCTGGCGGCCCGGTGATCTCTGAAACGCGGCTGTCACTGGTCGTCGAAGACCAGGAGGTGGATGCGGTCACCACCATAATCCGCACCGTGGGCCGGATCGGACAACATGCGCATGTCTGTGGCTATGTATATGTCAGCCCGGTGGAGCAGGCGCTGCCGATCGGCGGCCCCGAAGACACGACGCCGTGATCGATTCCGCGATCAACACCGAGACGCTGACGATCCCGCTGCTGTTCGCGGCCTGGTGCGTGTACTACTACCGCAGCGTGATTGCCAGCAAGGAAGAGTATCTGCGCGCCGTGTGCGGGGCGCGTTTCGAGGACTGCCTCGCACGGGTGCCGCCGCCAGAACATGTGGCTGTCGCTGGGAGTGGTCGCCCTGCTCATCCCCGCCACTCCCTGACGGGATATGGCAGCATCGGCCCGGTAGTCATCGCCCACGAGGGCTCGACCCTGATCGTCGTATTCAATGCGCTACGGCTTTGGGGTACCGCGAGCCGGGCGGATGTCGTCCTGAATTGAGTGAGGTAATGTCTTCATGAATCGATCGATCTATCGCGATGGCCGTGTGTACCATGTGGTCGATCTTCATAGCGATCGCAGCGGCTGGTATTTCGAACTTCGAGGCGCCGGAGCGCGGGGACCCTTTCCCACCCGCAAGCTGGCCGAAGCGGCGCTAGCCGAGTTTCTGGCTCATGCGCCGGACTGCCCGCGGGAGCAGGACAGCGTGGATGGCGACAAGGAGGTCAGGAGTGATGCGGCACGAGGGAGCAATGCGGTGAAGAAGCGGACGGCGACCTTAACTATCGAAAATTTAGAGGAAATCGATCATGAAAAAGACGCATCTCTTCGCAACGATAACCGCTTTGTTTCTCCTCACCGCCGGGATTCCCGTTGCTGATTTAGATCATGTGGCCCCGTGATTCTTTACATGCAAA
>JADLET010000004.1 GCA_020845975.1 Gammaproteobacteria bacterium
CGGGATCGGCGCCGGCGACGTTGAAGTAGCGCAGGATGACATAACGCACAGGATTGGTCCTGGCCAGGTCGCGCAACATCCATTCGCTCATCAACTTCGAGCTGCCGTAGGGATTGATCGGCGCGGTCGGCGTCTGTTCAGGGATCAGGTCCACCGCCGGGGTACCGTATACCGCCGCGGTGGAGGAGAACACGAAATGCTCGATACCGGCGCGGGCGCAGCATTCGAGCAGATTGCGTGTGTTGGCGGTGTTGTTGCGGTAGTACTTGAGCGGGTCGGCGACCGACTCCGGCACCCAGATGTGGGCGGCGAAGTGCATGACCGATTTGATCGCATTGTCGCGCAGCACGCGCTCGACCAGCGCCATGTCACCGCTATCGCCCTGGACGAACTCTCCGTATAGGACGGATTCCCGGAAGCCCGTGCACAGATTGTCGAGTACCACTACCCGTTCGCCGCGTTCGCCCAGCTGTTTGACGACATGGCTGCCGATGTAGCCCGCCCCTCCGGTGACCAGGATTCCCGCTTTACCCATGGTGCTTCTATCCTCGTGAAGAAAATCGTCGCGCGGGCGGAACATGCCTTTGCCTGGACGGTTTATCGACCAATCTAGCACGACACTGAGGTGGTTTGCCGGCCTGTGCCTGTGGAGATGAAGTTCCCTCGCCTATCTTCTTGGTTGCCGCCCGGCGCCAACTCTCGTAAAATGGCGCCCTTTGTTGCCTTTGCCGCCGGTCGATTAAAGGCCTGCGGATTCAAACACTTTTCCAGATCTGCAAGCGGGGTCGCAAGCAATGCCGATACGCGTGGGCGTAGCGCGGGAGACCGTTGCCGGGGAGCGCCGGGTCGCCCTGGTGCCCGAGACGGTCGCTCGTCTGATCAAGCAGGGCTTTGAGGTTCTGGTCGAGCCCGGCAGCGGGACGGCGAGCTACTGCCTGGATCAGGCCTATGCCGAGGCCGGCGGCCGCCTGGTGGCGGATCGCGCCGCGCTATACCGCGATGCGGAGGTGGTGGTCAAGGTGCAGGCGCCGACCCCGGAAGAGGTCGCGCAGTACCGGCGCGGCCAGATGCTGATCAGCTATCTGCAGCCCCATCGTAACGATGAGATGATCCGGCATTTGCGCGACCAGGGCGTGACGAGCTTCGCCATGGAACTGGTGCCGCGCATCACCCGGGCCCAGTCCATGGATGCGCTGTCTTCCCAGGGCACAGTCTCCGGATACAAGGCGGCATTGATCGCCGCGGACCTGTGCCCACAGTTTTTCCCCATGCTGACCACCGCGGCAGGTACGATTCGGCCGGCCAAGGTGCTGGTTCTGGGCGCGGGCGTGGCGGGCCTGCAGGCGATTGCCACGGCACGCCGCCTCGGCGCGGTGGTGGAGGCCTACGATGTGCGCCGCGCCGCGCGTGAGCAGGTCGAATCGCTGGGTGCCAAATTTCTCCAGGTCGAACTCGACGCCGAGGCCGAGGGTGGTTACGCGCGCGAATTGACTGCCGAGGAAAAGGAGCGCGAACAGGTCCTGTTGCGGCGCGCCATCTGTCAATCCGATGTCGTGATCACCACTGCACAGATCCCGGGCCGTACCGCGCCCCAGCTGATCGCCGCCGCGACCGTCGAGTCGATGAAGCCGGGCGCGGTCATCGTCGATCTGGCGGCGGAAAGCGGCGGCAATTGCGCGGTGACCCGGCCGGGAGAGAAATTCGAGCATCATGGCGTGACGGTGTACGGGCCGCTGAACGTGCCGAGTATGCTGCCGGTGCACGCCAGCGCGATGTATTCCAAGAACATCCAGAATTTCATGGGCCTGTTGCAGGGAGAGGGCGGCGTGCTCCATATCGACTGGGCGGATGAGATCCTGGCCGCGAGCGCTGTCACGCATGATGGCGCGATCCGCCACGCAGCGACCCGTGAACGCATTGAGGGAGGCGCGAAATGATCGAAGGCATCTGGGCGGCGTTGTTCATTTTCCTGCTGGCGGCCTTCACGGGCTACGAGGTCATCAGCCGCGTGCCGGTCATCCTGCATACACCGCTGATGTCCGGTTCCAACTTCATCCACGGCATCGTGCTGGTCGGAGCGATGATAGCGCTGGGTCACGCCGACACCGTGCTCGAGCAGGTGATCGGATTCCTCGGGGTTCTGCTTGCCGCCCTGAATGCGGTCGGCGGTTATGTGGTGACCGAGCGCATGCTGGAGATGTTCGAGGTCAAGAAGAAAGGCAAGGGGGCCTGACGTGGAACACCTGATCCAGGGGGCCTATTTCCTCACCGTCTTCCTGTTTGTCCTTGGCCTCAAGAAGATGAGCTCGCCGGCGACCGCGCGCAGCGGCATCAAATGGGCAGGCGTGGCTATGGGGCTCGCCATTGTCATTACCATGCTGACACCGGGCCTGCACAATGTCGGACTGATGCTGGTGGCGATCCTGATTGGGGCGGGGGTTGCCTGGTACACCGGGGGCAAGGTCGCGATGACCGACATGCCGCAGATGGTCGCCATCTATAACGGGATGGGCGGCGGCGCCGCGGCCGCGATCGCCGCCGTCGAGCTGCTGCGCGGCGAGATCGAGCAGACCGGCATGGTCCTGCTCAGCGTGATCGGCGGACTGATCGGCGCCGTGGCGTTCAGCGGCAGCATGATCGCCTTCGGCAAGCTGCAGGGACTGATCCGTGGGCGCCCGATCACTTTCCCGGCCCAGCACGCCCTCAATCTTGTGGTGCTGGTGGTCTCGCTGCTGCTGGGTGCGACGCTGCTCGACGGCGATCCGATCACGATCATGATTGTGCTGTTCTTCGTCGCCGCGCTGGCCTACGGTGTTCTGATGACCCTGCCCATCGGCGGCGCCGACATGCCGGTGGTGATATCACTCTATAGCGCGCTGACCGGCATGGCCGTCGCGTTCGAGGGCTTCGCTCTTGGAAACGCGGCGATGATCGTGGCGGGCACCGTGGTTGGAGCCGCCGGTACGCTGCTAACCCAGCTGATGGCCAAGGCAATGAACCGTCCGATCTCGAACGTCCTGTTCGGCGGCTTCGGCAAGGCAGTTGAAGGCGAAGCGAGCGAGATCAAGGGCAGCCTCAGGCAGATCGAGACCGAGGATGCCGCGGTGATGATGCGCTATGCCTCCAAGGTAATCATCGTGCCCGGATACGGCATGGCAGTGGCGCAGGCCCAGCACAAGATCCGCGAGCTGATGGACCTGCTCGAGGGACTGGGCGTCGAGGTAAAGTTCGCCATCCATCCGGTCGCGGGTCGCATGCCGGGCCATATGAACGTGTTGCTGGCCGAGGCCGGTGTTCCCTATGACCGGCTGTACGACCTGGAAGACATCAACGCGGAATTCGGTTCGGCCAACGTGAGCGTGGTCATCGGCGCCAACGACGTGGTGAACCCGGCCGCGCGTACCGACGTCTCGAGCCCGATCTATGGCATGCCCATCCTCAATGTCGACAAGGCGGAGAATGTGCTGGTCATCAAGCGCGGCCAGGGCACCGGCTTTGCCGGCATCGAGAACCAGCTCTTCTACAAGGATAATGCCCGCATGCTGTACGGCGACGCCCAGGGCGTGGTGAGCGAGCTGATCCAGCAGTTGAAGCAGCTGGACTGAGCACGGCGCGCTACCGCGCGTTACCGATCTACGGATCGTTTCCTGAGTTTTCCCGCTCCAGCGCCCGGCGCATGCGCGCGGCGGCGGTGGGCGACAGGTCCATCTCCCCGGGCGCAAACTGGCGCATTCGCGCGGCCAGCGCGCGCGCCATGTCCCGAAGGATCACCACCTGGCGGCGATAGGCGCGGCACATCGAACATGTGCACAGATGCAGGCCCAGCGCCAGCCGCTCGCGCAGGGCGAGCGTGCGGTCCATCGACAAGGACATCAGTTCACTCGCCTTGCGGCAGGAAATCATAAATCCCGGACCTCGGCCTTGTTGAACCAGTGTCGATCAAGGCACTCGCGCAGACGCACGCGTGCCCGTGAGAGCATTACCCACATATTGTTAGTAGTCGAAATCTCCAGAACCTTACACACGTCCTGGCTCGTCAGGTCGTTGATTTCGCGCAGGATGAACAGATCCGCCAAGTGCGGCGGCAGATTTCGGATGCAGCCACGGAAGACACGCCAGAAATCCTGCGATTCGATGGCACCTTCCGGATTGGCCCAGGCTGCGGGCGGCTGCGCCCAATGGCCCGTGGCGTCGAACTGGCGGTCCAGCCAGGCCTCGTCGTCCACATATTCCTGTTCCGGGCGCGCATTGGCCTGGTGGCGGAAATGGTCAATCAGCTTGTGCTTCAGGATGCCGATCAGCCAGGTCTGTTCGGAGGACTGGCCGGAAAAGCGCGCGCGCGCACCCAGCGCGGCGAGAAAGGTTTCCTGCACCAGGTCCTCGGCCAGCGCCGCATCCTGCGTGCGCAGCAGGGCGTAGCGGTAAAGGACATTGCCATGCTGTACCACCCAGCTGGCGGGATCCGAAGTCGTCACGAGGGAGGCACGGCCTAGAACACCACTGTAGCGGCATCGAAGACCGGTCCGTCCACGCACACGCGCTTCATTGCCGGTCCGTCCGCAGTCAGGATGCGCACCGTGCAGCCCGCGCAACCGCCTACCGCGCAGGCCATGAATTCTTCCAGCGAGACCTGGCACGGCAGGGCATGGTCGCGCGCCAGGCGCGCGGCCGCCTCCAGCATGGGATGCGGCCCGCAGGCGAAGATCTCGACTTCATCGCGTTGCGCCTGGCTGAGTGCCTCGAGCCAGCGGCGGGCGAGATCGGTGACGTAACCGTGAAAACAACCGGGATAGCCCTGGAGCGAGGCGAGCCGGCTCGGGACACCCCAGTCATCCATCAACGGCATCGCGGCGATAGCTCCTTCCGGCATGCCAGGCGCCAGAATCTGCGAAGGGCGGGCGGTGAATGGAAACGGCACCTCCGAGCCCATCAAAACCAGCGGCGAATAGCCACCGCTGCGACGCATCTCCTCCACCAGGAAGATCATTGGCGGGATGCCGACGCCGCCACCGATCAGCAGGGCGCGGGGGCGCTCCGGATGCAGAGTGAACGGCCGCCCGATCGGTCCGAGTACGCTCAGGCGTGTCCCGGGGCCATGGCCGGAGAGCAGGCGCGTACCGTCGCCAAAGGCGCGGTAGAGCAGCTCGATCCAGCCCGCCCGGGCATCCGCGCGCATGATTGAGAGCGGGCGCCGCATCGGCAGCCGAGGGTCGCACTTGATGTGAACGAAGCTGCCGGCGCGCGCCCGCTGTGCGATGCGCGGCGCCTTGAGGCGCAGGATGTATTGCTCTCCGGGATGGGCCTGGTGACTGAGGATTTCCGCCTCTTCGACCAGCAGCGTGTCTCGGTGTGTCATGGCGCCCGGCATGTGGGTCAAGGTTTGTATTCGAAGACCGGCACACCGCCGAGCAGGGTGTGGGTGACCCGTCCCTTGAGCTCCCAGTCGAGGAAGGGTGTGTTGTGGCCGCGGCTGACCAGGCGGTCCCGGCTCAGTACCCAGTAGTGTTCCGGGTCGAAGACGCAGACATCGGCCCGCCGCCCGGGCGCCAGATCACCCGCCTCGACACCGAGGATGCGCGCCGGGCGCAGGGTCAGGCTTGCGATCATCTCGTTGATGGTCAGCACACCGTCGTCGACAAGACGCAGGCTGAGCGGCAGCAAGGTCTCTAGGGCGGTGATCCCGGTCGCCGTTTCGCCGAACGGCGCCAGCTTGGCATCCGCCTCGTGCGGTTGGTGGTCTGAGCAGATCGCGGCGATGGTGTCGCGCGCCAGCCATTGGCGCAGGCCGTCGCGATCGCGCAATGTGCGCAGCGGGGGCATCACGTGACACTGGCTGTCGAAATCGAGCACGTCGTTCTCGGTCAGGTGCAGGTGGTGGGCGCTGACATCCGCCGTCACCGGCAGTCCGTCATGCTGCGCGCGCGCGATCATCTGCGCCGCGCGTGTCGTCGACAGCAGCGAAAAATGGGTGCGTACGCCGATCTGCTCGACCAGCGCAAGGCAGGCCGCGACCGCGACGGTCTCCGCCGCCGCCGGGATGCCCGCCAACCCGAGGCGGCTGGATACCGCGCCGGCGTGCACGGTGCCGTTGTTGGCGAGGTGGGGATTCTGCGCGTTGATGAATACAGTGAGATCGAAGGTGGCCGCGTATTCCATCGCGCGGCTGAGGATCAGCGGGTTGTCGATCGATCGGAAGTCGTTGCTCACCCCGGTACAGCCGGCCACCCTGAGTGCCGCCATCTCGCTCAGATGCTTGCCGTCCAGCCCGCGCGTCATGGCGCCAAGCGGCACAACACGGGCCAGACCGGCGGTTTCCGCGCGCCGGATGATCAGCGAGGCGACCGCCGGTGTGTCGACCGCGGGCGTCGTCGTGGGCGGACAGCACAGAGTCGTGATGCCACCGTGGGCGGCGGCGCGGCACTCGCTCTCGATGGTGGCCTTGTGTTCCTGGCCGGGTTCACGCAGGTGAGCGCGCAGGTCGACCAGGCCGGGACACACGATCCGGTTGGTGGCGTCGATATTGATGTCGGCGTCAAAGCCGTCGGGCGCGTGGCCGCACGCGACGACCTTGCCGTCCGCGATGAAAAGGTTCAGGCGTCCGTCGATGTCGTTGGCGGGATCGATGACGCGGCCACCGCTGATCTGAACGCGCATCAGTGCAGCTCCCTTGCGGACAGGTTCGGCAGTCGCTGCATCGCCTTGGCCATGATCGCCATGCGTACCGCGGTGCCGTGCGCCACCTGGTTCAGGATTACCGAGCGCGGGCCGTCGGCGACGGCGGACTCGATTTCCACGCCGCGATTGATCGGCCCGGGGTGCATGATGATCGCATCGGGTTTCGCGAGTTCGAGCCTGGCCTCGGTCAGTCCGTAGAGCTGGAAGTATTCATGCTCGCTCGGCAGGAACGCCCCGCTCATGCGTTCGTGCTGAAGCCTCAGCGTGATGATGACGTCGATATCACGCAGTCCGGTGCGGAGATCGTGGTGCACGTGCACCCCCAGGGTATGCGCCTCGACCGGGATCAGGGTTTTGGGGCCGATCACGCGGATTTCTTCCACACCCAGCGTCGAGAGGGCATGGATCTGCGAGCGCGCCACCCGGGAGTGCAGGATGTCTCCGACGATGGCGACACGCAGCTTGTGGAATTCGCCCTTGTGGTGGCGGATGGTGAACATGTCGAGCATCGCCTGCGTCGGGTGGGCGTGGCTGCCGTCGCCGGCATTGATCACACTGACATGCGGGGCGGCGTGACGCGCGATGAAATGGGCGGCCCCGCTCACGGCGTGGCGCACGACGAACATGTCGCACTGCATCGCCTCGAGATTGCGCTGCGTGTCGAGCAGCGTTTCGCCCTTGGTCGTGGCGGAGGCATTGATGTTGATGTTGAGCACGTCCGCGGAGAGACGTTTGGCGGCGAGTTCGAAGGTGGTGCGTGTGCGCGTGCTGGATTCGAAGAACAGGTTGACGATGGTTTTGCCGCGCAGCAGTGGCACCTTTTTCACCGTCTGCTCGGTGACCGAGGTGAACGATTCCGCGGCATCAAGGATGTCGACCAGCAGCTGGCGTTTCAGACCCTCGATGGTGAGGAAGTGGCGCAGCTGCCCGTTGTCATCCAGTTGGATATTCCGTTTGTCCATCGTCCCTATCCTTTCACCGCGCGACGCCGACCCGGCTCAGGCGCAGCGGCAGCGGCCCATGCAGCTTGATGTGCTCGCCGGCGGCGAGACGGGTCCGGGCGCCGACCACATCGGCCTGGATCGGCAGCTCGCGGCCGCCGCGATCGACCAGCACGGCCAGCAGGATAGAGGCCGGCCGGCCATAGTCGAACAGTTCATTGAGGGCGGCGCGGATGGTGCGGCCGGTGTTCAGTATGTCATCGACCAGGATCACGTGGCGATCCTCGATGCTGACGGGCAGCAGCGAGGGTTTGACCTGAGGGTTCATTCCGACACGGGTGAAGTCGTCGCGGTAGAACGAGATGTCGAGCGTGCCCAGCGGGTTTTCCAGTCCCAGCTGCCGGTGCAGGCGCTGGGCAACCCAGGCACCCCCGGTATAGATGCCCACCATCAGGGGATCGGCGATCTCCTGGCTGGCAAGCAGGGTGCGCAGCGCCGCGGCCATGTCGGCGATGATCTGTTCCGGATTGAGGGAGTCGATGTCCACGCGGGCCTTACCGTCGTTGGGTGCCTATCTTACTATGATTCTTCGGCCGCGTCCCGAGGCGAAGCCACTTCCCGCCCGTTCTGGCTGAACCAGGTTTGCAGTATGAGGTGCGCCGCCACCTCGTCCAGCTCGCGTCGGCGGCGCGAACGCCGCGTGCCGGAATCAGCCGCGGTCTCGCGCAGGAGATGGCCGGCCTCGACCGAGGAGAGCCGTTCGTCCGCATGATAGACGGGGAGCCGGTAGCGGCCTTCCAGTCGGCGCGCGAAACGCCGCGCCGACTCGGTCATCGGCTGTTCCGTGCCGTCCATGTTGAGCGGGATGCCAACCACCAGTGCGGCCGGCCGCCAGTCCTCGATCAATAGGGTGATGGCGTCCCAGTCGGGGTTTTCATTGCGGCAGGGGAGGGTTGTCAGCGGCGTCGAGGTGCCGGTCAGTTCCTGCCCGACGGCGACGCCGATGTGTTTGGTTCCGTAATCGAATCCGAGCAGCGTGCGGCCGGATTCCGTCATGCGTGGCCGACGTGGCTTGAGATGCGGTTCAGATCCACGCCGGTCAGCGCGGCGGCGGCTTCCCAGCGCTGTTCATAGGGGACGCCGAAAAAGATACGATCGCTGGCCGGGACGCTCAGCCAGGCATTCTCCCGCATTTCGCGCTCGAGCTGGCCGGGACCCCAGCCCGCGTAGCCAAGTGCGACCAGGCAATGTTCCGGGCCCTCGCCCACGGCGATCGCCTCCAGAATATCGCGCGAGGAGGTTACCGCGATCTCATCGGTCACCTTCAGGGTTGCCTCCCAGTCGCCATGCGGCTTGTGAATCACGAATCCGCGTTCGCACTGCACCGGCCCGCCGAGAAAGATCGGCTGCTGGATGACGGCGTCGATGCGGGTCTCGATGTTCATCTGGCCGAGGACCTCGCCCAGGCTGATATCGAGCGGCCGGTTCACCATGCTCCCCATGGCGCCCTCCGCAGTGTGCTCGCACAGGTAGGTGACGCCGTGGAAGAAATTGGGATCCTGCAGCGCGGGCATCGCGATCAGGAACTGGTCGATCATGTAGGTGGATTTGGCCATGGCGGTACTAGTATCGGTCGAATACAGGAGTGTTTACAAGTGATCGGGCGGCGCTGTTCAGCGTGAGGCGTCGAGGCGGTGGCTGTCCTGGAATTCCCATGTGCGGGTGATGTGAAGCACATCGGTATCGCTGTGTAATTCATCGGGAAACTGCGCGAAGGGGGCGGCCAGCTTGACGATGCGCATGGCGGCGTCGTCGAGGACCTTGCTGCCGGAGGAGCGCAGCAGAGTGATGCTGTTCAGGCTTCCATCCGAGTTGATGGCAACATCCAGCAGCAGGCTGCCCGAGATGTTGCGCCGTTTGGCCTCTTCCGGGTAATTGAGATTGCCGATACGCTCGATCTTGGCGCGCCAAGCGTCGAGATAGGCGGCATCGCGGTACTCGCGCGCCTGGGCCGAGATGTAGCGGTGCTTGTCACGCTGGGCGTAGGTTTCGATCGACTGGCTGATCTCCGCGCTCAGCGTGGCGATCTCCATGCTTCGGGCCACCAGTTCTTCCGCTGTCATGGGCTGGCGCGGCCTCTCCGCCGGCGCGGTGTCCTTCTGGACGATGCGTGCGGACTCGCTCTGCGTGAGCGGGGTCTCCTGCGCCGTTTCCGGGGCGGGCGGCGGCGCGGCCGGTAGTGTGACCGCCATGCCTGCGCCTGCGCTGGGCTGCGGCAGCGGAGTATACGAAGGACTCTGCGGACTCAGGTTATCCGTGGCGCCGCCGCCGCCTTGCAGATTGGCCTGAGCGAGGAGTTCAGCGTCCTCGGGGGCCTTGTCACTGCGCTGGTGCACCAGGGTGATTTGCAGCGGGGGTGATTGTTCCGGCGTTGTGTGCTCCATCAGGCCGGGACTGAAGGTCACGCCCAGGATGATCACGGCGTGCACGACAGCCGCGACCAGCAGGCTCAGGCCGAGTCGGTCCGACGCCAGCGTCGGCTCAGGCAGCGGGAGTGTCAGGGTTTGCATCATTATTGAAGTGGGCCATCATGGCCTGGACCAGAAAACCGCTCGCCAGTCCGAAACCGACTCCCGCGGTCATCAACACCGGCAGCAGCCCGAACAGCGCTTCGTGCGGGATGAACAGGCGATAGGCGACATAGAACTGCGCGGCGATATGCGCCATCGAGGCGAGCAGACAGTAGCCGACCGGGCCGAGTCCACGCCCCGGCAGCAGGCTGCCCAGTCCGATGACAGCCACGGCCGCCAGCGCCCCGGAGAAACTCAGGAGGAAGGTCGGCGTCAGAAAGGTCCCGATGAGGATGCCGCCGACTACCACGCGCAACAGGGACACCCATACCGCGGCGCGCCAGCCGTACAGGTGCAGCGCCGCAATGGTGACGATGTTGGCGAGCCCGGGTTTGATCCCGGGCAGCGGACTGGGCAGCATGCTTTCCGCGATGTGTATTGTGATGGCGAGCGCGGCCAGCCAGGCGATGCGGTAGTCTTCCCGCGTGGCGGTGAACGTAAGGGTGCGCAGGCCGGTATCGTTCTGCATGGCCGCGTCAGAAATTGATGGTGTCGTAGCGCAACTCCGGTCCGATCACCGCCAGGCTGATGTGGTTGGGCAGGCAGGCGGTGAATTCGCCGCCGAAGTGGAGCCAGCCGGCGTGCACGCACAATTGGCCATGGCAGGGGGAGGAGACAAAACGCGCCTTGCCGTCGTGGATCTCGATCACGCTGGTTCCGAGCGGTCCTTCGACGTGGACCTCGCGATCCTCGCGCAGGGAGGCGAGGATTTCCTTGCCATCAGCGCCAACGATGCGCACCTCCTCACCGGCCCCGCCCCGCTGCCAGTAACTGGCATACAGGTAGGGCAGCAGCAACACGGCGCCCGCCAGAACGAAGTAGTCGGCACGGGTCATTGGAGCGACTCTATGACCATTTTCGGGGGCGGGTCGATTTCCATACGCAAGCGATCGGCCAGTTGCGGGGTAATGTGTACAGTCATATCGGCGTCGATGAGCATCACCTGAGTGGCCCCCATGCGGCGGGCGATCTCTTTCCAGCCGGACACGCCGGCGATGAACAGTGCGTCGTCGGCGGCATCGGCGAAGGTTCCGTCGCGGTGTACCACCGTAACTGACAGCACTCCCTCGGCGGGGTACCCGCTGCGAGGATCCAGGATATGGTGGTAACGCTTGCCCTGGTAGTCGAAGAAACGTTCGTAATTGCCGGAGGTATGCACGCTCTCGTCGCCATCCATCTCCAGCGAGGCGATGATGCCGGGCTGCGCGGGGTTGCGGATGCCGACGCGCCAGGGGCGGTCGCCATGGGAGCCGATGGCGTGCAGCCCGCCACCGGCATTGACGATGGCGTTTTCGATGCCGAGGGCGCGCAGGGCGACGATCGCCTTGTCGACGGCGAAGCCCTTGGCGGATCCGCCAAGGTCGAGCTGAACCCGCGGATTGCGGCTGCTAATCTGGGTGCCCTCGATCACCAGGTCATCCATGCTGGGGCGGGCCTCGACAAGTTGCCGGATCCGTTCGGCTTCGGGCGGCGGACCGAGCGGCGGGTCGTCATGGTGAAATCCCCACAGCGCGATCAGGCGGCCGATGGCGGGATTGAATAACTGGTCACCCGCGCGCGCGAGTTCCTGTGTCCGGAGCAGCACCGCCGCATCCTCTGCGCTGACTGTCGCGGTAGCGCCGGCCGCAAGCTGCGTGTTGAGCTCGGTGAGCATGCCGGGTTCCCAGGCATGCCAGTGGACGTGGATCCCGTTCAATACATCCTCGACCGCCTTGACCGCCGGTTGCGCCTGCGCCTCTTCGACATCCCACAGATTAATGTCGACGATGGTGCCGAGCGTCATCAGCTGGGTCTTGTAGACTTCGGGTTGCTGCCTGCTGCAGCCGGGCAGCGCCAGCAGCAGGCAGATCAGGGGCGCACAGACCGAGGACCACCGCTTCATGCCAGTCTGGCCGCGATGCGATCCATCAGCTGCGCGCTGATATTGAGGCCGAACTGGGCGTCGAGTTCGCGGATGCAGGTCGGGCTGGTGACGTTGATCTCGGTCAGATATTCACCGATTACGTCCAGCCCGACGAACATGAGGCCGCGCCGCTTCAGTTCCGGGCCGACCTGGGCGCAGATCCAGCGGTCGCGCTCGCTGAGCGGCACACCGACGCCCTGTCCACCCGCCGCCAGGTTGGCGCGTGTCTCACCCGGCGCCGGGATGCGCGCCAGGGCGTAGGGCACCGGCTCGCCATCGACCATCAGGATGCGCTTGTCGCCCTGCGTGATCTCGGGGATATAACGCTGCGCCATGGTCAACCGCGTGCTGTGCCGGGTCATCACCTCGAAGATCACATTGAGATTCGGGTTATCGGGGGTGACGCGAAAGACGGACTCGCCACCCATCGCCTCCAGCGGCTTGACGATGATATCGCGATGTTCCAGCAGGAACTCGCGCAGACGAGCGCTGTTGCTGGTGACCAATGAGGGCGCGCTGCACTGGGGGAACCACGCGATGGAAAGTTTTTCGTTGGTGTTGCGCAAGCCCTGCGGGCGATTGACCACCATGACCCCGGCGGCCTCGGCAAGCTCAAGCAGGTATGTGGTATAGACGTATTCGATGTCGAACGGCGGGTCCTTGCGCATCAGGACGACGTTGAGCTCCTCCAGTCCTGAGTCGCGTTCCGCGCCCAGCGTGAACCAGTCGCGTTTGTCGTCGCGCACAGTGAGCTGTCGCATGCGCGCGCGCGGGCGGGCGTCGCGCAGGTAGAGGTCGCCCTGTTCCATATACCAGAGCGTCCAGCCGCGCGCCTGGGCCTCGATCAGCATGGCGAGGGTGCTATCCTTGCCGGGTTTGATCCCGGCGATGGGATCCATCACGACACCGAGTTTGATCATGGTTGGGAATACTGATGAATTGGGGTCATGGATAGGCGAGCGGATCTGATTTGTCCAGCGCGGCCTTTTCGCGCGCGGCGGCAAGCAGGGCCAGCCGGGCGATCACGCCGTAGGCGTAGAACCGGTTCGGATGCGCGTCCGGCGCCAGGCTGCGTTCGGGCATGGTGCAGCAATTGGCGAAGGCGAGCGGTTCGAAATGCATGCCGGGCGAGTTGAGATTTTCGTTGGGGCCGCGCCGCGTATGCACGCGATAGAAACCGCCGACCACGAAGTGGTCGATCATGTATACCACGGGTTCGCTGACCGCCTGGCCGTCACCCCAGGTCTCGAAGGTGTAGACGCCTTCCTGCAGGATCACCTTGGTTGTTTCGGCGCCGCCCTTGGTCGCCGCCATTCGCGTACGCTCCTTGCGATTGAGCGAGCGCACATCATCAGGCGAATGCACCGTCATGATCCCCATGCCATAGGTGCCGGCGTCGGCCTTTAACATCACGAAAGGCGGCTCCTTTACCCCGTATTCGTCATATTTGCGCTGGATGGAACCGAGCAGCGACTCGACATTCCGCGCCAGGCATTCCTCTCCCTCGCGTTTCATGAAATTGATCTCGCCGCATTTGAGGGACAGGGGCGTGATCAGCCAGGGGTCTATTTCCATAATCGCGGCGAACTCTTCCGCGACTGTCTTGTATTGCTCGAAATGCTGGGACTTGAGGCGATTGGACCAGCCGAGTTTTAGTGGGGGGATGACCGGTTGCCGCAGGTCCTGCAGGATCTGCGGGTGGCCGGAGGAGAGATCGTTATTGAGCAGCACCATGCAGGGGGTGAAGTCGCCGAGATGGACCTTGTCGTCGCTGCGCTGCAGCGGTTCCAGCCGCAGACGGCGGCCGGAGGGCAGCTCGACGTCGCGCGGGCCGTCCAGGTCCTCCAGCAGGGAACCGATGCGGGTCTCGAAGCCGGACTTGGTGATGATGTCCTGCAGGGTGGCCAGGCTCTCCATATAAAAGGGATTTCGGGTATGGCTCTCTGGCACCAGGATGATGCGGTTGGCGCTGGGGCAGACACGCTCGATCGCCGACTGCATGGCCTGTACGCAGAGCGGGATGAAGGCCGGATTCAGGTTGTTGAAGCCGGCGGGAAACAGGTTGGTGTCGACCGGGGCCAGCTTGAAGCCGGCGTTGCGCAGATCGACCGAGGCGTAGAACGGCGCCGCGGTCTTCTTCCATTCCTGACGGAACCAGGATTCGATCTCGGTCTGTTGATCAAGCAGGTGCTTTTCGATCAACAGCAGCGGGCCGTTCTGGATCGTGGTGAGATGGGGTACGGGTTGAAGATGCTGGATGGACATGAGTTCCCTGCTAC
>JADLET010000005.1 GCA_020845975.1 Gammaproteobacteria bacterium
ATGGATTGGCCCGGGAAAACGGCTAAGGATACATGATCTCGAAGCCAATCGCCTAACCTGAGCGCCCGGAAGTGAAGAAGTCATAGTAAACCGTCTCAAGGCAACCATACAAAAAATTGACGCTATGGAATGGCGTCGGAATATCTTATTGTTCTGACAACGAATAGCAAGTCCGCAGCGAAAGCAAGCGTCTGTTATTTGACGGAGCCGTGTGATAGAATTCCGCTTCAATACGGACTGGAAACCCTCTGACCGGGGCTTTTCAGGCGAGTGGCGCAGCAGATCCAGCCGATGAGACTGTCGCCACACCCGGGACCGAACCGTACCGACATGGATTTTTCTATTCAGATCCATGACTTGAAATCGCAATATAGAAAACAGATCAAGACGGGCAAGAACTTGGCAGGACCAGACCTCAACATCACCGCGCCGCCGCTGACATCCAAAGTCTTGCAGCTGCTCGCCGAGCAGGACCAGACCCCTGCGGTAGGGGTCATCACCCGACACGTCAGGGAGATCCTTGACTCCCACGAGCGCGAGGCGGAACAGAATCTGACGCTCTGCACCTCCCTGCTGCGCGACATGGTCGGGGCCTATGCGAAGCTCTTCCCGGATGCCAGCCCGCAACAGCTCGAAGCCAGGCTACTCGGGGTGCGCCTTACCCAGCGGCCCGACCGCGCCCAACTGGAACAGCTGAGGCAGCACATCATCGCCCTGGCCCAGGCGGCGGGGGGCCTCGCCTCCGCCGCCGCCCCCGGAGCGGCCAAACCGGAACCGGCCTCCTCGACAGAGCGGGCCGACATTGCGGAACAACCCGCCCGGGAAACCGCGCCACAGACCGAAGCGCTCGAAATCCACCCCGAGGCCGCCGCGCAGCAGCCGACTGAGTCCGGCGAGGATCGGCGGCTGGACACCGACCAGCACCGCCTGATCGACGAAAAACGCACCCGGGTTCAGAAGGTTCAGGAAACGCTGGCGCATCAGGTGCGCGAGGTCATCAAACAGAATGAACGTTTCGGCGCGATTCTCTCCAGCGAGCATGAAAATCTGCTGCGCAGCGGCGACGATGCGGATCTGCGTCAATTGAAACAGTCGCTCATCACCGAGGTGGCGACACTGCGCGAGGGTCACGGCGCGCTGACCAAGAAACTCGAGATGGCGAACAATTACCTCCGCATTATCGAAACCGAGGGGCAATACCTCAACGACGAGCTCACCCGGGTCCACATCCTCAGCCTGACCGACGAACTGACGGAGCTGCCGAACCGGCGCGCATTCGTGCGGCGACTGGAAGACGAAGTGGCCCGTGTGCAGCGTTACGGCTACCCGCTCTCGCTCGCCCTGATCGACATGGATGGGTTCAAGTCTGTCAACGACAAGTACGGCCACGCGGCGGGAGACGAAGTGCTGCGCAATTTCTCCACCAATATCCTCGCCATCTTCCGCCACCACGACATGGTGGCGCGCTATGGTGGCGAAGAATTCGCCGTGCTGCTGCCGAACACTGACAAGGCGGGCGCCCTGCGCGCGCTGGAGAAGGTCAAGAAACGCACCGCGGAAAGCTCATACCAGCACGAAGGCCGGGCCATGCCGATGCCGACATTTTCGGCCGGCATCTCGCTGTACAAGCCGGGGGAAACGCCAGGAAGCCTGATCGACCGCGCGGACAAGGCGCTCTATCAGGCCAAGCGCACGGGCCGCAACCGCATCGAACTGGCGCAGCACGACGGCGGTGCCGAACCCGCGCCGCGCTGACACGCCGCCCTACGGGGTCGTCGCGTCGGCCTCCGCGCCCTCTTTCTTCACCGGCAGCAGATTCTCGCGCGACACCCCCAGCCACATGGCTATCGGGCTGGCAACCAGCATCGACGAATAAATCCCGAATACGATACCGATCGTCAGAGCCAGCGCGAAATAAAACAGCACTTCGCCGCCGAAAAACAGCATGGACAGCACCACCAGCTCGGTCATCGTATGGGTGATGACCGTGCGCGACATCGTTACCGTGAGGGCATGATCGATAGTCTCCGGCACAGGCATCTTGCGCTTCATGCGGAAGATTTCCCGGATACGATCGAAGATGACCACGGATTCATTGACCGAGTATCCGAGCACCGCCAGCACACCGGCCAGCACGGCGAGGGTGAATTCCCACTGGAAGAAGGAAAAGAAGCCCAGGATGATCACCACATCGTGCAGGTTGGCGATGATGCCCGCGATGGCGAAACGCCACTCGAAGCGCATGGCCAGGTAGAGCATGATGCCCGCGCAGACGAGTAACAGGGCCAGCCCCCCGCTGTCGTAAAGTTCCTGGCCGACCTGCGGCCCGACGAATTCCACGCGCAACAGTTCGACATTCGGCTCCTGCCTCTTCAGCAGTTCCAGCACCTCCTGGCTCGTCTGTGCAGAGGACTTGTCCTGCTGCAGGCGCAGACGAATGAGCACATCCTGGGCGGTGCCGTAGCTCTGCACCGTGACGTCGCGGTAACCCTCATCCTCCAGCACGGAGCGGATCTGCTGCAGATTCGCCGCCTGCGCGTAACGCACCTCGACCAGAATGCCGCCGGTGAATTCGATGCTCAGATTAAGCCCGCGCGTCGCCAGCGCCGCCACCGCCGCAATGAACAGGATGGCCGATACCACGGTGGTGGACCGGGCGTACTTCATGAAGGGAATGTCTTTCCTGATATGGAAGAACTCTATCATGCGGCCTCCATCAGATCGCCAGCTTGCTCAGCTTGCGTCCGCCATAAACCAGATTCACCAGTGCGCGTGAGATCATCACGGCGCTGAACATAGAGGTAAGTATTCCGATGCACAATACCACTGCAAATCCACGCACCGGACCGGAACCAAGCAGGAACAGCGAAAAACCGGCGATCAGCGTCGTGACATTCGAATCGAGAATCGTGCCCCAGGCACGTTCGTAACCGGTATGGATGGCGGCCTGGGGAGAGTTGCCGATACGCAACTCCTCACGCACGCGCTCGAAAATCAGCACGTTGGCATCGATCGCCATGCCGATGGTCAGCGCGATACCGGCAATGCCGGGCAGTGTCAGGGTCAACTGCAGCATCGACAATACGGCCACCAGCAATACCAGGTTGCTGAACAGCGAAATGGAGGCGATGACACCGAAGACCCGGTAATAGAAGCTCATGAACAGCACGATCGCGGCTAAACCGATCAGTGTCGAATTGAATCCGCGCTCGATGTTCTGCGCCCCCAGGCTTGGCCCGATAGTCCGCTCCTCGACGATCTCGATCGGGGCCGCGAGCGCGCCGGCACGCAGCAGCAGAGCCAGGTTGCGCGCCTCGGTCGGGCTGTCCAGGCCCGTGATCTGGAAGCGCTTGCTGAACTGGTCGCGGATGGTGGCGACGTTGATCACCTCCTCGACCGTCTTCGATTCCTTGACTGGCGCGCCATCGACCATGCGGGTGTGGGACTTGTTCTCGATGAACACCACCGCCATGGGCTTGCCGATGTTTTCCTTGGTCGTCTGCAGCATCTGGCGCGCGCCCTTGCTGTCCAGGGTGACATAGACCGCGGGGGAGCCGGACTGCTGATCAAGCCCCGAGGCCGCATCGATGATCTGGTCGCCTGTAACAATGATGCGGCGCTCGAGCAGGACAGGGTTTCCGTTGCGCTCGCGATACAGCCGTGACCCAACCGGAGTCTTGCCCGCCAGCGCGGCCGTGATGTCTCCGTTGCCGTCCACCATGCGGAACTCGAGCGTGGCGGTGGCTCCAAGGATTTCCTTGGCGCGGGCGGGATCCTGCACGCCGGGCAACTGCACCACTATGCGGTCGCTACCCTGGCGCTGGATCACCGGCTCGGCGACACCCAGCTCGTTGATGCGGTTGCGCAGGGTAAGGACGTTCTGCTGCAGCGCGAAATTTTTCGCCTCAAGTACCTCTTTGTCGCTGAGCGACGCCACCAGGTAATAGGCGCCGTCCGCCTCGCTCTCATTCAACAGCAGCGCCGGGAACTCACGGCCGATCCTCTCCTGGGCCGCGGCACGGTCCTCAGCGCTGCGAAATCTGGCCTCCACCCCGCCACCGGCGCGACTGATGGAGAGGTAGCGGATCTTGTCGTCGCGCAGAAGCGCGCGCAGATCGCTCACGTAGCGCTCCTCGGCCTGGGCCACGGCGGCGATCATGTCCACTTCCATCAGGAAGTGGACGCCGCCACGCAGGTCGAGCCCGAGATACATCGGCGCCGCACTCAGCTCTCCCATCCATTTCGGCGTGGCAGGCACCAGATTCAGCGCCACCACATAATCCTCGCCGAGCGCATCGATCAACTGACCCTGCGCCTTCAACTGGACATCAGTGTCGGCGAAATGCAGGGTAATTCTCTCGTTCTCCTGCTCGATAGCAAGAAAACCCAGATCCGCGCCTTTCAACACCTTTTCGATACGCGCCTTCTCCGCGTCACCGAGGCTGGCGCCGCGCAATGCTGAGACCTGAACCACCGGCACTTCGCCGTACAAATTCGGGATCGCGTACATGAACCCGACGATCAACAGCGCGAGGATCAGCAGATTCTTCCACAATGGATAGCGATTCATGGCGGGCTCGTCCGGAAATCCGGATCAGTCTCCCTTTTCTTTGCCGAGGGTGCCCTTGGGAAGCATGGATGTGATCGCCGATTTCTGTAACTTGACCACCACGCCCTCGGCGACCTCAACAGCGGCGAAATTATCGTCGACCTTGGTGACCCGGCCGAGCAACCCGCCGGTGGTCACCACCTCGTCGCCCTTGGTCAACGCGGCGACCATTTTCTTGTGTTCCTTCGCGCGCTTCATCTGCGGCCGCAAGAGGAGAAAATAGAAAATGACGAAAATGAGGATGAGCGGGATGAGGCTGGCGAATCCGGACTGCGCGGGCGCGCCGCCGGTCTGAGCCCATGCATCTTTGATGAAGAATTCCATGTTCACCTTCCTGTAAAATCAAGCCTGGCCATAAAGCGGGGTATTATGCCACAGGCTCCCCGTTTTTGGTGCGTTTTTCATAAAAGCGCCGCGCGAATCCGGCCAGATCCCCCGCCGCGATCGCCGCGCGCAGTCCCTGCATAAGTGACTGGTAGTAATACAGGTTATGCAGGGTATTCAGCCGCGCCCCGAGAATCTCGTTGCAAACCGCAAGATGACGCAGGTAGGCGCGACTGTAATGACGGCAGGTGGGACAACCGCAGTTCTCATCGAGAGGACGCGTATCCCTGCGATAGGCGCTGTTGCGTATCCTGATCACCCCGCTTTCGACGAAGAGATGGCCGTTGCGCGCGTTGCGCGTCGGCAGCACGCAATCGAACATGTCGATCCCGCGCTGCACCGCCTCCACGATGTCCTCCGGCTTGCCCACCCCCATCAGGTAACGCGGCGCGTGTTCCGGAAGATCGGGCGCGAGAAAGTCCAGCACCCGCAACATCTCGCCGCGCGGCTCACCTACCGAAAGACCGCCGATCGCATAGCCATCGAATCCGATCGCGCGCAAACCACGCAGCGAACGTTCACGGAGCCCCTCGTACATGCCGCCCTGCACGATGCCAAACAGTGCCGCTCCGGGCTGCCCGCCATGAACGTCGAAGGCCTTCCTGCTCCGCTCCGCCCAGCGCAGCTACAGGTCCATCGAGACGCGCGCCTCATCCTCGGTGGCTGGATAGGGCGTGCATTCGTCGAAAATCATGACGACGTCCACTCCAAGCGCCCGCTGGACGGCAATCGACTCCTCCGGCCCCAGGAACACGGGCGCCCCGTCGACGGGCGAACGGAAATGGACGCCCTGCTCGGTAAGCTTGCGCATGTCGCCGAGACTGAACACCTGGTAGCCCCCCGAGTCGGTGAGAATGGGACCGTCCCAAGCCATGAATTCATGCAGACCGCCATGTGCCGCGATTACCTCGACACCCGGCCTCAGCATGAGATGGAAGGTATTGGACAGAATTATCTCGCTGCCTCCCGCGCGCAATTCCTCCGGGGCCATGGCCTTGACCGTGCCATAGGTTCCCACCGGCATGAACGCCGGGGTCTCGACCACACCGCGCGTGAACTCGATACGACCGCGCCGTGCCGCACCGTCGGTGGAAAGCAGGGAGAATTTCATCGTGTCAGGTGCGGTTCCAAGGTTGCAGGGGAAAGAATCACGGCCGCTTGCCGTTGTTCGGTCGCGCACATTTTATGCGTCTTTATCACTCTTTGCATCCTGTGCCCGTCAGACAATGAGCATTGCATCGCCATAGCTGAAGAAGCGGTAGCGCGCCGCAACCGCATGACGATACGCCGACATCACCTGCCCGTGGCCAGCAAAGGCACAGACCAGCATGAGCAGCGTGGAATGTGGCATGTGAAAATTGGTGAGCATGCCGTCGATAGCCCGAAAACGGTATCCCGGCGTGATGAAGATATCCGTCTCCGCGTGAAACGGCCGGGGTCCGTCCGCGTCCGACGCGGCCTCCAGCGCGCGTACCACGGTCGTGCCGACCGCGATGACACGCCCGCCGCGCGCCCGCGTCGCGCGGATCTCCGCGCAGGTCTGCGCATCAACCTCGACGCGCTCGCTGTGCATGCGATGCTGTCCAAGATCCTCGCAACGCACCGGCTGGAAGGTGCCGGCGCCGACATGCAGCGTGATCCGGGCGCGCGAAACACCTGCCGCGTCGAGGCGTCCGAGCAGGTCCGCATCGAAATGCAGTCCGGCCGTCGGCGCGGCGACCGCCCCCTCGTTGCGCGCGAAGACGGTCTGGTAACGCTCGCGATCGACCTCGTCGGCAGGACGGGTGATATACGGGGGCAATGGCAGGACCCCGCGGGCATGCATCAAGTCGTCGATGCTGTTACCGCCGTCGAGACGCAATTCATAGAATCCCCCGTTCGCGCGCCGAATTACCTCGGCGACCATACCGCCATCAAGAACCACGCGGCCGCCGGCGCGCAAGGGCTTGCTCGCGCGGATCTGCGCCAGGGCCGTATCCCGCTCGAGGACGCGCTCGACCAGCACCTCGACCCGGCCGCCGGTGTCCTTGACGCCCGCCAGGCGCGCCGGCATGACGCGGGTATCGTTGAATACCAGCAGATCGCCGGCCCGCAGCAGACCGGGCAGTTCCGCGAGCATGCGATCGCGATACTCCCCGCCCGGTCTGTCGAGGCACAACAGGCGGCTGTCACTGCGCACCGGCAGAGGGGCCTGGGCGACAAGCTCGTCGGGCAGCTCGTAGAAGAAATCGGAAAGGCGCATCACATTGGTGCGCGCGGGCAGAAGCCGTGGCTTGTTGTTGTCATGTCCGTACGAGGGCTTGTATACTCTCACGCTGCGCGCCGGGGTGGCGGAACAGGTAGACGCGCCGGACTCAAAATCCGGTGGTTTCACGACCGTGAGAGTTCGAGTCTCTCTCCCGGCACCACACGCACCAGATACATCCGGCAAAAGATGCCGAGAGACTATATCACAATTGCCGTCCCATCCCGCCCCGCGGCCCCGCCGCGGCGCTGCGGCCTTTCCTGTCCTCCGGATTCAGGATTCAGGCCCACCGCCCGATACAATGTGGCATCAGCAGTGCTTTCGCTACGCGGCAGCGGCTGATTTCTTCACCCATCGATTTGATCTGATCCTCGCAAGGAACTATAGGCAATGACAGGAACGCGCTTTTCCCTCGAAGTCCGCCCGGTGATCCCGGGACGCCTCAGCAGACTGAATGAACTCGCGAACGATCTTCTCTACAGCTGGGACAGCCAGGTCCGCGGCCTGTTCGTCCGCCTCGATTCCGATCTGTGGGAGCGCTGCGGGCACAGCCCCAAGGTATTCCTGCGACGCATCTCGCAACATGTCCTCGAAACCGCCGCGGCGGACACCGTCTATCTGCAGGACTACGACCGCATCCTCGCGGCCTATGACTCCTATCTGAAACACCGCAACGCGGGCCGGCGCGGACTCAGCATCTTCGATCCCGATTCCGACCTGGTCGCCTATTTCTGCGCCGAATTCGGGCTGCACGAAAGCTTCCCGATCTATTCCGGCGGACTCGGCATCCTGGCGGGAGACCATTGCAAGGCGGCGAGCGACCTCGGCATTCCCTTCGTCGCGGTCGGCCTGCTGTACCGGGAAGGTTATTTTCATCAGACCATCGACGGTAACGGAAATCAGGTCGCACATTATTTCAACACCAGCCCCGAGGTCCTGCCGATCACCCCGGCGCGCGACGCCCAGGGCCAGGATGTGCACGTGCGGGTGGAAATGCCCGGCCGCAGCGTCGAACTGAAGGTATGGAAGGCAAAGGCAGGCCACATCACGCTGTACTTTCTCGACAGCGACCTGCCGACGAACAACGATCACGACCGCCGCATCACCTACCAGCTCTACGGCGGCGACATCAACACGCGCATCCAGCAGGAAATCGTGCTCGGCATCGGCGGCGTGCGCGCACTGCGCGCGGTGGGCCTGTCGCCCACCGTCTGGCACATCAACGAAGGACACGCGGCGTTCCAGATCCTGGAGCGCTGCCGTGATCGCATGCAGCAGGGACTGAGCTTCGAGGCGGCGCTGGAGCTGGTCGCGGCCGGAACCGTGTTCACCACCCACACACCGGTGCCGGCCGGCCACGACATCTTCCATCATGACCTGATCCTGCCCTATTTCGAGCGCTACATCCGCGAGACGCGCATCGGCGAAAAGAAATTCCTCGCCCTCGGCGCGTACCCGACCAATGACAAGGGCTTCAACATGACGGCGCTCGCCCTGCGCGGGTCGCGTTTCCAGAACGGAGTCAGCCGCATTCACGGCGACGTGGCGTCACAGATGGAAAGTTACATCTGGCCGCAGATCCCGCCGGTCGAAAACCCCATCACCTATGTCACCAACGGCGTCCACGTGCCAACCTTTCTCGCGCAGGAATGGGTCAATCTTTTTGACATGCACTTCGGACCAGGCTGGCGCAACGAACTGCTCAATGAGGAGTTCTGGGAAGCGATCGAGGACATCCCCGATCACAGCTTCTGGAGCATCCGTCAAACGCTGAAATCCAAGCTTTACCAGGATATCTACCGGCGCGTCTGCAATCAGCAACGCCGGAACGGCACCAGTCCGACCCAGGTGGAACGCCTGACGCGTTACCTCACGATGCCGGAGACGGACATCCTGACCGTCGGATTCGCGCGTCGCTTCGCCACCTACAAGCGCGCCACCCTGCTGTTTTCCGACCCGGAGCGGCTGGCGCGACTGGTCAACGACCCCGAACGTCCGGTGGTGTTCATCTTCGCTGGCAAGGCCCACCCGCTCGATATACCCGGGCAGCGTCTGCTGCAGGTGATCCACGAATTCTCGCACCGACCGGAGTTCGAGGGCCGCATCCTGCTGGTCGAAGGCTACGACCTTGCGCTCGGTCGCAAGCTCGTTACCGGAGTCGACGTCTGGCTGAACAACCCGGCCTATCCGATGGAGGCCAGCGGCACCTCGGGCGAGAAGGCCGGCATCAACGGGGTGATCAACCTCAGCGTGCTCGACGGCTGGTGGGGTGAAGGCTACAACGGACAAAACGGCTGGGCGATCACACCGCATGGCCAGCATTTCGACGAGGGCTTCCGCAACAGGGAAGAGGCCAATGAACTGTTCGATCTGCTCGAAACCCAGGTTATCCCGCTGTATTACAGCCGCAAGACCCAGGGTTATTCACGGCCGTGGGTGCTCAAGGCCAAGGCTTCGATGAAGTCACTGATGCCGCGTTTCAATGCCCAGCGCATGGTTATGGATTACGCCGAGAAACTGTACGGGCGGGCGATCCGGCAGCGCGCCCTGCTGAGCGACAACGGCGGCGAGCCGGCGAGCCGGCTCGCCGCGTGGAAACAGACGGTTGCCAAAGCCTGGCCCGGAATCTCCATCCGCCGTATCGACAATGGACGCGCCACGGTGCTGGCGAGCGAGGAACTGAAGATCCAGGTGGCGGCGCGGCTCAATGGCCTGGCCGTCGAGGATGTTTATCTGGAATGCCTGGTTGGCACAGAGCCCGAACCGGGCGACTTCACCAATCACAGCGTGTATCGCTTCCAAGCCGATGGCCAGAACGAGCACGGCGAGACTATATTCACGCTGGAACTCCATCCGCCGCTGGCCGGGCTGCAGTTCTACAAAATCCGCATGTACCCCTACCACAAGCTGCTGAGCCGCCGCTTCGAAACCGGCTACATGCTCTGGCTGTAACGGCGGCGCAGCCGCGCGGGCATCAGCCTGGCGCGGCTGCGCGCCCGTACAGCTCGCCCAACCCGCGCAGACGGGCGGCGAGATCCGCGGGCACCTGTTCCCAGTCGAAGCGCCAGCGCCAGTTGTTCTCCGTCGTCCCCGGTATGTTCATGCGGCAGGAGGCCCCCAGACCAAGCGCATCCTGCAGCGGAATCACCGCCGTGTCGGCCACCGAGGCCAGTGCGGCGCGGATCAGCGGCCATGGCATCGGCTCCTCCGGCCGCCCGAGATACTCATGAACCCGCGCGCGCGCGGCCGTATCAAGGGCATCGTGCCAGCCAAGGGTAGTGTCATTGTCGTGCGTTCCGGTGTAGACAACGGCGCTGCTCCGGTGATTGTGCGGCAGATAGGGATTGTCGCTGCCGCCGTCGAAGGCGAACTGCAATATGCGCATGCCAGGCAGCCCGTAGTGCTCGCGCAGCGCATGCACCGGAGGAGTAATGAGACCGAGATCCTCCGCCACGAACGGCAACGTGCCGAAGCGCTTCAACACCGCGTCGAAAAAGCGTCCGCCCGGCCCTTCGACCCAGTGCCCGCCGATGGCGGTCGGATGATCGGACGGGATCTCCCAGTAGGCCTCAAAGCCGCGGAAATGGTCGATACGGACCAGATCGAACATCCTCATCTGGCGCTCTATGCGCTGCATCCACCAGTCGAAGCCATCTTCTTCCATCAACTTCCAGCGGTAATGGGGATTGCCCCAGCGCTGGCCGGTCGCGGAAAAATAGTCCGGAGGTACACCGGCCACCACTGTCGGCTGGCCGGCCTCATCGAGCTCGAACAGGGATCGATGCACCCAAACGTCGACGCTGTCGTACGCGACGAAAATGGGCATGTCACCGAAGATCAGGACACCGCGGCGGTTGGCCGCCGCGCGCACCTCGCTCCACTGCCGATGGAACACGAATTGCTCGAAACAGATGCGTTCAATCGCGGCGCGATGCTTGCGACGCGCCTTTTCTAGCGCGGCCGCCTCACGATCCCGCAAGGCGGTTGGCCAGCGCGCCCAGTCCGTACCGCCGTGATGCGCCCGCAGCGCCTGGAACAGGGCGTAATCCGCCAGCCAGTCCTGCTCCGCCGCCATGAAGATCTCGAATGCGGCTCGTTCCTCGGCGGAGGCCCGCGCAAGAAATCCGGCCTGGGCCTGGGCGAGCGTCTCATCGCGGCTCGCCTCCCGCGCCGCGGCATCGCCAGGTTCGAGCCAGCCGCACTGCACCAGGCGGTCGAAACAGATCAGGCGCGGATTCCCCGCGTGCACCGACAGGCACTGGTAAGGCGAACCGTTGCCATGGGTTGGGCCAAGCGGCAGCATCTGCCACAGGCTCTGGCCGGCCGCGACGAGAAAGTCGATGAAACGGAAGGCCTGGTCACCGAGAGCGCCACAACCGTACGGCCCCGGCAACGAGGTCGGATGCAGAAGGATGCCCGCCTGACGTTTGCTGAGTGCTGATACGGCCGGCGGCGTCATTCAGTGCGCTTCGGAACCGCGGCGCATCACGCCCCCGAGCTGCGGCTGACCACCGCCCGTGCTGATGCTGTGCGCCAGGATCGCGGGTGGGTCGATGCCCAGCAGGCGGTAGAGATTACCGAGATGCAGTCGGTACAGGCGCTCAAAGTCGCTGACCGAGTCGGCGGGATTGTAGTCGCCGAACCACCAGCACCAGTCGGACCCCTCGCACGCCGCCAGCTGACGGATCAGGCGTTCGCGCTTTTCGTCGCTCAGCGCGCCGCTGGCCAGGGCCTCGTCGCATCTGCGCTTGGCCTCGCATAGCAATTCCCATCCACGATTCTTATCCGGGTTGCCCATCCAGGTGGAAAAGGTCCCGTACACCCAGCTGCCCGCGATGAGTGATGGCAGGCGACAGAATTCCATGTCGCCGGCAAGACTTTCGGAAAAGGTGGTGAGGTTGATCGCCGGATGTTCGGCCAGTCGGCGATAGAGCGCCGTCAGGAAATGATAGCCATTATCGGGGTAGGCCTCCCACGCATTCTCCCCGTCGAGAATGATCGAGACCACATGACTCGGATTGCCGCGGCACTCCTGCGCGATATTTTCCAGATGATGCACCATGTTGGCGACAGCGTCGTCGGCATGCCAGCTCTGATAGGTGAAGCCTATCAGGTCGGACAGGCCGTCATCGCGGAAGAAGCAGGAGGCCTTGGCCGAGTCGATGCGGTAAACACGGTGAAGATTCTTGCTGGCGCTGGAATCATGGATGGCGACGTTGCGCGCGATGCTATTGCGCAAAACGCTTTCTCCCGTGGCCGTCCATTTGAATCCGTAGTCGCCGAGCAATTGCACAGTTGCCGTGCTGAGCCCTCCCTCCGCCGGCCAGCAGCCCTGCGGAACGAAACCGAAATGGCGTTCGAACGCCGCGACGCCTTCCTTCAGATGCCAGTGCGCACGCTCCAGACCGCCGGGATATTCCCCCGCCGCCGGCAGCGGCATCTCCGGCACCGCCTCGCGCGCGCTGGTGAATTCGAGCAACAGGGGTATCATCGGGTGGGCGTACGGCGTCATGGACAGTTCCGCCTGTCCGCTTTCGGCGAGACGGCGATAGCGCGGGATGACGGCCTCGATCAGTTCACCGATCACCTCGAACAGTTGCAGGCGGTCTTCCAGCGAGAAGAAGCTCGCCTTCTCGATCAGTCGCTGCACACGTTCATCTGCGCGCCGCACGGTCTCGCCCATCCAGGCCAGGTGATACCAGGTCAGAATATCCGCGAGATACTGGTCACCCAGATAGCTCAGACTCTGGGTGTCGTCCTTCATCATGACTGCGAGGTCGACCAGGCGCCGGTAGATCGGAAAACGATTGATCAGCCGCTGTTCGTGAGCGCGCAGGCAGGCACGCACCAGCAGCGCGCGCTGCCCGGCGTCCCGCGGGAAGGCTTCGCTGACCAGCGCCGCCAGCAGCGGGTCACGCAGCGGCCGGTGTTCGGCGTGAAAAGCGCGTATCTGCGCGGTGTAGTCCTCCAGCTGATCCAGCAGGATCGGCACGAAGTTGATCACCGCCTTCGCGCCTGGCGTCTGCTCCAGAATGGCCGCCATGTCGGTATAGTCCTTCATGGCATGGAGATAGGTCCACGGCAACTGGTAGTCGCCACTGGAATAGTCCCGATACTCGGGTTGGTGCATGTGCCAGCACAGCACCACCTTCAACCGACCTCTAGTGGGCACGATGATAATCCTGCCCGAGCATCTCCGGCGTCACGACCACCACGCCTTTCTCGCTGACATAGAAACGTTTCGCGTCCAGCACCGGATCTTCGCCGATGACGGTGTTCGCCGGTATCTGGCAACCCTTGTCGACCACCACCTTGCGCAGACGGCAGCCTTCGCCGATCTCGACGTCCGGCAGCACGACGCAGTCCTGGATGACACTGAACGAATCGACGCGCACATTGGAGAACAACAGGGAATGCCGCACCTGGGCGCCAGACACGATGCAGCCGCCAGACACCATGGAATCGACGGCCATACCACGGCGACCCTCGTCATCGAAGATAAATTTCGCCGGCGGGAGCTGGGCCTGATAGGTCCAGATCGGCCAATCCTCGTCATACATATTAAGTTCCGGTGTCACACCGATCAGCTCCATGTTGGCTTCCCAGAACGCGTCCACCGTACCCACATCACGCCAGTAGGCCAGGTCGCCGGAGACCGGATCCTTGAACGGATAGGCATGCACGCGGTACTTCTTTATCGCGGACGGGATGATGTCCTTGCCGAAATCATGACTCGACGACGAGATATCGGCATCTTTCACCAACTGCTCAAACAGGAACAGTGTATTGAAGACATATATACCCATGGAGACCAGCGCCGTATCCGGGTTACCCGGCAGCGACTGGGGCGACGCGGGCTTCTCCTGGAAGTCCTTCACTATCCAGTTCTCGTCGACGGACATCACGCCGAAGGCGCGCGCGTGGTCGATCGGGGTCTCGATGCAGGCGATGGTCATGTCGGCCTTCGCCTCGACGTGGGCCGCCAGCATGGGGCCGTAGTCCATCTTGTAGATGTGGTCGCCGGCGAGGATCAGCACATAGGAAACATCATAGTTGCGGATGATGTCGAGATTCTGGAATACCGCGTCCGCGGTACCGGTGTACCATGAGGTGGCGATCCGCTGCTGTGCAGGCACCACCTCGATGAATTCGCCGAGTTCGCCGCGCAGGAAATTCCATCCCTGCTGGATGTGACGTATCAGCGAGTGCGATTTGTACTGCGTAAGCACCGCGATGCGGCGGATATCGGAGTTCACGCAGTTGGAGAGGGGAAAGTCGATGATCCTGAACTTTCCGCCAAAGGGCACCGCCGGTTTGGCGCGCCATTGCGTAAGGTGTTTCAGCCGCGAACCGCGCCCTCCCGCCAGGATGAGGGCGATAGTGTCGCGGGTGAGCCGGCTGACAAAGCGGGTAATGTTTCCGTGTTTATCGGTGCGTTTCATCGCTGCCTTTTTCTTTTGTTCTTTTCGAGGGCTTTTCGTGTGTCGCTGGAAACAAGCAGGATTATGCTATCATCAATGGCCTTATCGAGGCGAGTCGAAAACACGCGGAGGACGACGCTTGCTCACGCTCATACCCCAACATAGAGCCGTCAGATGAAAATAGAGCCCGCTGCTTCCGTCCCCGAGGAAATACAAAGGATCCTGTCCGCCCAGCATCACAACCCGTTCTCGTTTCTCGGCAAGCACCGGGACGGCGACACGGAGGTGGTGCGCGCATACATCCCCGGCGCGGCCCGTGTCAGCATCGCCGAAACGGATCTGCCCCTGGACCGCCAGCACGGCACCGACCTGTTCGAGTGGCGTGGCCGCCCGGGAACCGTGCCCGACCACTATCGCCTCGCGTGGACCAGCGGCAGCACGACGCACACCGCGTATGACCCCTACTGCTTCGCCTCGCAGCTCTCCGACTTCGACCTCTACCTGTTCGGCGAGGGAAATCACCAACATGCCTATCGCATGCTGGGCGCCCACCCGCACAGCGTCGCCGGCATCCAGGGAACCCTGTTCGCCGTCTGGGCGCCCAACGCCGGACGGGCCAGCGTGGTCGGCGACTTCAATGCCTGGGACGGGCGCCGTCATCCGATGCGCAGCCGCGGCGGCAGCGGGATCTGGGAGCTGTTCATCCCCGGAATCACGCCCGGGACGCTCTACAAGTTCGAGCTTCGCCACCGTGATACCGGCGGCATTCACCTGAAAACCGACCCTTACGGTCAACAATTCGAGATGCGTCCCAACACGGCATCGATCGTGACCGATTCCGCGCCATATCCCTGGCAGGACCAGGCCTGGATCGAACGGCGCCGCAACATGGACTGGCTCCATGCGCCGGTCTCGATCTTCGAGGTACACCTCGGCTCCTGGCGCCGCGGCGCACGCGGCGAGTTCCTCGGTTACCGCGAACTGGCACAGCGCCTGGTGTCCTATGCGCTCGACATGGGCTTCACCCATATCGAACTGCTGCCGATCACCGAGCACCCGTTCGACGGTTCCTGGGGCTACCAGACCACCGGCTACTATGCCCCGACCAGCCGCCACGGGACACCCGAGGATTTCCGCTACTTCGTCGACCAATGCCACCGGCATGGCATCGGCGTCATCCTGGATTGGGCGCCGGGACACTTCCCCAAGGACGCCCACGGTCTCGCCCGCTTCGACGGCAGCGCTCTGTATGAACACGAAGATCCGCGCCGCGGCGAACATCGCGACTGGGGGACGCTGATCTTCAATTACGGTCGCAACGAGGTCCGCAACTTCCTCATCTCGAGCGCGCTGTACTGGCTCGAGGAGTTCCATATTGACGGGCTGCGCGTCGACGCCGTGGCCTCCATGCTGTATCTCGATTACTCGCGCGAGCCCGGCGACTGGACGCCGAACATTCACGGTGGCAACGAGAACCTCGAGGCCATCGATTTTCTGCGCCGACTCAACCAGCTCTCGCACGAACTCCACCCTGGAACGCTGATGCTCGCCGAGGAGAGCACGGCGTGGCCGATGGTGTCGCGCCCGACCTGGCTCGGTGGCCTCGGATTCAGCATGAAGTGGAACATGGGCTGGATGAACGACACGCTGGCCTATATGAGCCAGGATCCGGTGTACCGCAAATACCAGCACGATATGCTGACGTTCAGCCAGCTGTACGCATTCACCGAAAACTTCGTGCTGCCGTTCTCGCATGATGAGGTGGTGCACGGCAAGCAGTCCCTGCTCAACAAGATGCCCGGCGATGAATGGCAGCGCTTCGCCAACCTGCGCCTGCTGTACGTCTATATGTACACCCATCCCGGCAAGAAGCTGCTGTTCATGGGCTGCGAGTTCGGCCAGGGGCGCGAATGGGACGACAGCGTCGAGCTCGACTGGTACGTGCTCGACTACGCCGGTCATCAGGGTATGCAGAAACTGGTGCGCGACCTCAACCGGCTATACCGCGAATCGGCGGCTCTGCACGAGTTTGACTTCGAGGGTCGCGGCTTCGACTGGATCGATTGCCATGACTCCTCGCAGTCCGTGCTCACCTACCTGCGCCAGGGCGAACGCGACGCACTTGTGGTCGCCCTCAACTTCACGCCGGTGCTGCGGAAGAATTACCGCATCGGCGTCCCCTACCCCGGTGTCTACCGCGAGGTCCTCAACTCGGATTCCGAGTTCTATGCCGGCAGCAACCAGGGCAATGGCAGCGGTCTCCACGCGGAACCGGTCCCCTGGATGGGGCGGCCATATTCCATCGCCATCACCCTCCCGCCGCTGGCCGGCCTGGTGCTCAAGCCGGAACCCAGCTGAGGCCGCGACTCAGCCCCCGATCCGCGTGGCGGCGTAGAACAGTCCCCATAGAAGAACGGGATAGACCCATTGCGCGGGCCGGGGAGGTCCTGCTCCGAACAGTTGAACGCTGCCGCAGGCGACCGCCTCCGACTCACGCACTACGTGCTGTATGACCCCTGAGGCGAAGCGTCCGGCCGAGCGCAGATCCGGTCGCCCGCCCGGCGCCGCAGCCATGCGCTCCGCGACAATGCGCCGCACCGGATCCAGCGCCTCGATCACCAGTACCATGCGCACCGCTACCCGCTCCCGCGATATACCAATCAGGGCAAGCGGCCTCGCCAATCCATATACTGCCAGCAGCATCTGATCGCGCGACGTGGTTCGCAGCAGCAGATTCGCCCCGGCGACAATCGCCGCCAGCAGTGCGGCTCGCAGCAGTCCCTCTTCCAGCCCTTCCCGACTCGGCCACAAGGCTGAGAAGCGTGCGCCTTCCGCGCCGAATAACGGGTCTCCCGGGGTGAACCACCCGTATACGATCAACAGCGACAACAGGAACCAGCGTAACCGCGTAAGCATGCGTATGGCGGGCGGAAACAGCCGGGGGGACGTGGCCAGATAAGCCGTGGCGAGCAACAGGGCGCCGCACAGGAGATCCATTCCGTTACCAAAGGCGAGGCAAACGGAAAACACCAGAAAGCAGGCTACACGTATCAACGGATGCACGGCAGCTCAGGACCGGATCGCGCCCGCCCCGGCGGGGCGGGAAATGACGAGAGCATTGTATACCGGGGAATGGACGGCAGGGAAAAACACCGGGCGCAGCGAGCGCCCGGTCAACCGATCTGGCGCATCAGGTCGTTCGCCTCGCGCTGCTGGTCCTGCGTGCCCTCCTGGGCCACCTCGCCCAGGATATTGCGCGCGCTTTCCTGATCACCCATATCGATATAGGCCTTGGCAAGATCCAGCTTGGTGCCAACCTCATCCTCACCCGAGATCAGGCTGCTGAAATCATCGCCCTCGGCGCCATCGAGTGAACCGAAATCCCCATCATCACCCGTCAGCCAGTCGAGGTCATGGTCCAGTCCGGCAATGCCCATGGCGCCGGTTGAATCGTTATCCGCATCTTCCCGCGGCAGGTCGGAGGCACTCTGGCCGGCGCCGGTCCTGGATTCGAAACTGATCACGTTGCTTGCGTTGCCGAAGGACTCGACATTCTGCGGCTCGGAACCCATGGGGATTTCCTCCCCGACCATGCCCTCCAGACCATCTTGCGACGCTTCGGAAACAGCGGCATCGCCCAGGGCAAGATCCATGTCCAGCAGAGAGGACATGTCATCGGCATTAGCGGACATCTCGTGCATTTCGTCGCCGCCAGCCGCCAGGCTGTCCAATCCGGTCGCTATATTCGTATCCAGGTCCAACGCGGACAGATCGTTGCTCATATCCAGGCTCGCGTCACCGGCATCTTGCGCGACGCCCGCCGCCGCAGCCGTCGCAGCGCCACCGAACAACACATGTTCCGGAGCAATGCGCCGGCCCATCACCACGACCTTGTCCCACAGCATGGAATCGCCGGAACCGGTCATGGCCTTGAATGACTCCGCCTGGGTAATGAAGGCGCTCTTGTTTCCACTTGCCGCCTGCACCTCAAGCAGCTTCAGGATCAGATCATTCCGGCCGGGATCGGCCTTGATGGCCTCCCTGATCAATTCCTCAGCCTTATCGAAGCGGCGATAGGCGAGATACACATCGGCCTCGGCCAATACGTCGATCTCGTCGTCATCAGCCTGCATCAGATCGAGCCCGGTATCCTCCGCCTCGGGGTGTTCCACCACAGCCACGTCCTGTTCCTGCACCACTACCGGCGCCGCAGCCGGCGCCGCTTGCGCGACAGCGGCCCAGGCCGGAGGGTTCATTTCGTCCTGGGTCTCGCCCGACCTATCCGCCTCGGCGAGTTCTTCCAAAATCGCGGCGCGGCGACGACGGCGCATGAGCACCGCAACCAGCACGAGCACGGCCAGCGCGGCCACGCCGCCCATGGCAAGGATATTGGGATCATCCAGCAGACCACCGGCGCTCTCCTTGGCCGGAGCCTCGGCTTTGCGCGCAGGCTTCCTGGCGGCAGCAGTCTCAGCGGCCTTGCCGGTATCCGCCGCGTCCGTGACGGACGCCGGGGACTGCCCGGTCTCAGCCTCAGGCGCACCGGCGCCGGACTGCAGTGCTGCCAGAGTGTCGTCCTGCAGGGTAGTCAACCTCTGCATCGCATCGATCTGTTCCTGTAGGGCTGCCAGGCGTTCGCGCAGATCTGTATTCTCCTGACGCGAGGCCTCGGAAGTTTCCAGTGCAGCCGCGAGTTCATTCTTCAGGCGGGTAACCTCAGCCTGTGGCGAAGCATTGCTATCACCCTCTCCGACCACACCCTCCAGCGCCATACCGGTCGCCGTCGCGTCGGGAACGCTCAGCCGCAGACGCGGACCGGCCGCGCCACCGCTGGCGCCCGCGACTCCGCCCGACGCCGCCTCGGTCATACCCTGCGGCGCGGTCCCCGCCATTCCGGCGCGGGCCTGCTTCGAATCCATCCACTGTTCATTCTGACGCCGCACCTCGGCGGCTGCCGCGGCACGGGACATCGCCGTCAACAGCGTGGGATCACTCACCCTCAGCACGTAACCTGCCTTCAGAGAGTTGATGTTGCCGTCATAGAAGGCATCAGGATTATTCTTCAGTAACGCCATCATGGCCTGCTCCACCGTCGCGGAGGGGTCGGCCTGCTGCATCTGGCTCGCGATCGACCACAGGGTATCGCTGCGCTGTACCGGGCCGAAGGTCAACAGACCGGCGGAAGATGTCATCTGCCCCGAGGAAGATCCGGGGGTTGAAACCGGTTCGTCACGCAGGGCGGTCTCCGGCGCGGAAACGGCGGGCTCATCGCCCGCGACCACGGATTGCACCGGTTGAGGCGCCTCGTCCAACACCACCGGCGGATCGAGCAGCAGGGTGTATTCACGCAGCAGATGGCCGCTCGGCCAGTCGATATCGACCAGGAAATCCAGGAATGGCTCCTTGATCGAATCCGTGGAGCTCACTCTGATATAAGAGGCGCCACCTTCTTCCATCACCACATCAAACTTGAGGTTGACGAGCGCCAGGGAACGGTCGAGACCGGCGTTTTCGAAGGCCGCGGGCGAGGCCAGCGCGACGGTGATCTCCTCACCACGCGTCTGTCCCAGCGCCGTCAGGTCGATCTTGGCGTCAAGTGGCTGATTCAGGGCCGAATGCAGCATGATGTCTCCCAGCCCAAGCGGGGAAGCGCCCATCGGCGTGAGCAGGGAGAGAATGACCAGCAGCCTGGTAAGTTTGTGCAACATCCCGTCTCCGTTTGATTTTCCGCGAAATAGGTCGTTCATTCGTCGTTACGTCCGTTGTAGTTGCATGCAAATGCCCTGCCAAGGCAAGCCTTGACCGGAGCGCGCCGCCAGACCCTCTATCCGGCAATGTTCAGTTCAGATAGTCCCGCAGGAGAATCTCGGCCACCTGTACACTGTTCAGGGCGGCCCCTTTGCGGACATTGTCGGCGACGACCCATAGATCCAGTCCACGCGGGTGGGAGATATCCTCGCGGATACGGCCCACGAACACCGGGTCGTTACCCGCCGCCTCGGTAACCGCGGTCGGATACCCCCCGGGTTGACGCTCATCGAGAACCACGACTCCGGGCGCGCGCTCCAGCAGTTCCCGGGCCTGTTCGGCAGTGATCTTCTTGCGGGTCTCGATGTGCAAAGCCTCGGAATGTCCGAAGAACACCGGGACCCTGACCGTGGTCGGGTTCACAAGGATAGCGTCATCTTCCAGGATTTTTTTAGTTTCCCAGACCATTTTCATCTCTTCCTTGGTATAGCCGTTGTCCATGAAGACGTCGATCTGGGGAATGACATTGAATGCTATCTGCTTGGGATAGACCCCCGGTGTGATCGGCTTGGCATTCAGCAGGTTCGCCGTCTGCACCGCGAGCTCCTCAATGGCCTTGCGTCCGGTGCCCGACACCGCCTGGTAGGTGCAAACATTGATGCGCTCGATGCCGACCGCATCATGGATCGGCTTGAGCGCCACAACCATCTGAATTGTCGAGCAATTCGGGTTCGCGATGATATTGTGACCGGGATAACGGGCGATCGCGTGCGGATTCACCTCCGGCACCACCAGCGGGATATCGTCGTCATAGCGGAACTGCGAGGTATTGTCGATCACGATGCAGCCGGCCGCCCCGGCGCGCGGCGCGTGGACCTTGGACACGCTGGCGCCGGCGGAGAACAGGCCGATCTGCGCGCGCGAAAAATCGAAGGTCTCGAGGTCACCGACCGGGATCATCTTGCCGCGAAATTCGACGCGCTTGCCGACCGAGCGGCTGCTGGCCAGCGGAAACAGCTCGGCGACGGGGAAGTCGCGCTGCTCGAGGATCGAGATCATGGTCTCGCCTACCGCCCCGGTCGCCCCCACCACCGCCACATTCACCTTCTTGCCCATAGTGTCTCGTTCCTTTCGCTCAATACGCGTCGTTATAGTAATGTCTCAACCCAGCGCTGCGGTGATCGCCTCGCCCATCTCCTCTGTCCCCACGCGACGCATGTCCGGGGTATGGATATCCGCCGTGCGCAGCCCCTGGTCCAGCACGGTGGATACCGCCTGCTCGATACACCCCGCGAGCCGCGGCTCGCCCAGCGAATACTTCAGCATCATCGCGACCGACAGTATGGTCCCGATCGGGTTGGCGATACCCTTGCCGGCGATATCCGGCGCGGAGCCGTGAATCGGTTCGTACATGCCCTGGCCAGACGCATTCAGGGAGGCGGACGGGAGCATGCCGATCGAACCGGTGAGCATCGAGGCGCAGTCGGACAGAATGTCGCCGAACATGTTGGTCGTCACCATGACGTCGAACTGCTTCGGCGCGCGCACCAGTTGCATCGCTGCATTATCAACGTACATATGGGTAAGCGCGACGTCCGGGTAATCGTGCGCCAGACTCGTCATCACCTCGCGCCACAGCTCGGTGCACTCCAGCACATTCGCCTTGTCGACCGAGCACAGGCGTTTGCCGCGCTTCTGCGCGGTCTCGAAGGCGACGCGCCCGATGCGTTCGATCTCGGACTCGCTGTAGACGAGGGTATTGAAGCCCTGGCGCTCGCCATTGGCGAGCCGGCGCACACCACGCGGTTGCCCGAAATAAATGCCGCCGGTCAACTCACGCACGATCATGATGTCGAGACCGCTGACCACCTCCGGCTTTAGCGTGGAGGCACTGGCGAGCTGCGGATACAGCACGGCGGGACGCAGGTTGGCGAACAGCCCAAGCCCGGAGCGCAGGCCGAGCAGCCCCTTCTCCGGACGCAGCGAGATATCGAGCGCTTCCCATTGCGTACCACCCACCGCGCCAAGCAGCACCGCATCCGCCGCGCGCGCGCGCAGCAGGGTCTCGTCCGTCAGCGGACTCCCATAGGCCTCATAGGAAACGCCGCCGACCAGGCCGTGCTCGATCGCAATGTCGAGGCCGAAGTCACGCTGCAGGCGCGCGAGCACCTTGAGCGCCTGCGCCATGATCTCGGGGCCGATGCCATCACCCGGGAGAACCAGTATCTTCTTGCTCATATTTCCTCAGTCGTCTATTTCCCAGCATCCGCCGTGAACAGCCAGGGCGCGGTGCGCCGGCGGCGCTCCTCATACGCGGCGATGTCGGCGCGATGTTCCAGCGTAAGCCCGATCTCATCGAGCCCGTTCAGCAGGCAGTGCTTGCGGAACGGGTCGATCGCGAAACCGTGGCGGACACCTGCCGGGGTGGCGATTTCCTGCGCGGCGAGATCGACGGCGAGCGTATAGCCCGGCTCCGCCTCCACCGCCCTGAACAGCCCGTCCACCACATCCGCCGGCAGGGCGGCCGGCAGCACGCCGTTCTTGAAGCAGTTGTTATAGAAGATGTCGGCGAAGCTCGGCGCGATGACGACGCGGAAACCGTAGTCCTCCAGCGCCCAGACCGCGTGCTCGCGCGAGGAGCCGCATCCGAAATTGTCGCGCGCGAGCAGGATGGACGCGTCGCGGTAGCGCGGCTGATTGAGCACGAAGTCCGGATTGACGACACGCCGCGAGGCATCCATGCCCGGCTCGCCATGATCGAGGTAGCGCCACTCATCGAACAGGTTCGGACCGAAACCGCTGCGCTTGATCGATTTGAGGAATTGCTTGGGGATGATCGCATCCGTATCGACGTTCACGCGGTCGAGCGGCACCACGATCCCGGTCAGCTTGTCGAGTTTTTCCATCGCCATCCCCGATCAGTCCCGCGCGCGGGCGCGAAGGCGCCCGCCGCACAAGCGGTCGTTACCGCGCCGCAGCAACTCTCTCCGTCTCATTTCTGCGCCGCGTCCTCGATCTTTTCGCCGGCCTTGGAAATGTCGCGCCCCAGCCCTTTCATGGTTTCACAGCCCGCCAGCCCCATCACCATCAACGCCAACAGACCCGGCACCAACCAACGTTTCATGCTCATGCTCCCAGATGTGAGAATTCCCGTACATCGACAAAATGCCCGGCGATCGCCGCGGCGGCGGCCATCGCGGGACTGACCAGATGGGTGCGTCCGCCCGGGCCCTGGCGTCCCTCGAAATTGCGATTCGAGGTCGAAGCGCAGCGCTCGCCCGGCTCGAGCCGGTCGGCATTCATTGCCAGACACATCGAACAGCCCGGCTCACGCCACTCGAAGCCCGCCGCCGTGAAAATCCGGTCGAGCCCTTCCTCCTCGGCCTGCCGCTTGACCAGCCCGGAACCCGGCACCACCATCGCCACCTTGACGTTCGCCGCGACATGTCGCCCGCGCACCACCACGGCGGCCGCGCGCAGATCCTCGATGCGCGAGTTGGTGCAGGAACCGATGAAAATCTTGTCGACCAGGATGTCCCGGATCGGCATGCCCGCGGTCAATCCCATGTACTCCAGCGCCCGCTCCGCGCCGCGGCGCTTCACCGGGTCGGTGACTTCCTCCGGCCGCGGGACGCGGCCGTCGATCGTTGTCACCATCTCGGGCGAAGTGCCCCAGGTCACCAGCGGCTTGATCATCGCGGCGTCGATCTCCACCACGGCATCGAACACCGCGTCCGGGTCGCTCCTCAATCCGCGCCAGAAGGCGACGGCGCGCTCCCACACCTCGCCCCTGGGTGCGAAGGGACGACCGCGCAGGTATTCGATGGTGATCTCGTCCACCGCGACCATGCCCGCGCGCGCGCCGGCCTCGATGGTCATATTGCACAGCGTCATGCGTCCTTCCATCGAAAGCGCGCGCACCGCCGCACCGGAGTATTCGATCACATAGCCGGTGCCTCCGGCGGTGCCGATGCGCTCGATCACCGCCAGCGCGATGTCCTTGGCGGTGATGCCGGGACCGCACTGGCCTTCGATGCGAATCTGCATCGCGCGCGATTTCTTCTGGTTCAGACACTGCGTGGCCAGCACATGCTCCACCTCGGAAGTGCCAATGCCGAAGGCGAGCGCGCCGAAGGCGCCATGGGTCGAGGTGTGCGAATCGCCGCACACCACCGTCATGCCTGGCAGCGTGGCGCCCTCTTCCGGCCCGATCACATGCACGATGCCCTGGCGCGGGTCGTCCATTCTGAACTCGATGATCTCGAATTCGCGACAGTTGCTGTCCAGCGTCTCGACCTGCTCACGCGACACCGGGTCGCTGATGCCGCGCGCGCGGTCAGTGGTCGGCACATTATGGTCAGGCACCGCGAGCACGCTGGCCGCGCGCCATGGCCGGCGGCCGGCCAGACGCAGTCCCTCGAAGGCCTGCGGCGAGGTCACCTCGTGCACCAGGTGGCGATCGATATACAGCAGGCAGGTGCCATCGCCGTTATCACGCACCACATGATCGTCCCACAATTTGTCGTATAAGGTCTTTGCCATCATCACACCCGCAGCTCACCGAATCAGGTCCGGTGCAATCGCTTGTCAGTCGACTATCTTAACGTATTTCAAGGGCCTGACACACCAACGCGGCGCAAATGCGGCTGCCGTGTTATCATGCCCCGCTCACAGGCACCGCCGATTCGAGACCACGCCATGCCGCAACCGACCATGACCGGCAAGCCCGCCGCCTCCGCGCGGAGCCCGCGGCCGTGACGGCGCGCCTGCTGGATGGCAAGGCGATTGCCGCCGGTCTGCGCGACCGGATCCGCCAGCGCGTCGCCGAGCGCCGCACCGAGGGTCTGCGCCCGCCCGGGCTCGCGGTCATCCTGATCGGCGACAACCCCGCCTCGCAGGTATATGTCGCCAGCAAGCGCAAGGCCTGCGAGGAACTTGGCATCCTGTCCCGCTCCTACGACCTGCCGGCAACCATCACCCAGCCAAAACTGCTTGAGCTGATTGATGATTTGAACCGGGACGCGGAGATCGACGGCATCCTGGTGCAGCTGCCGCTGCCGGCGCACATCGACTCCGAAACCGTTATCGAGCGTATCAGCCCGGACAAGGACGTGGATGGCTTCCACCCCTACAACATCGGGCGCCTGGCCGTGCGCCTGCCGCTGCTGCGTCCATGCACGCCGCACGGCATCATGACCCTGCTGAAGCATACCGGTGAATCCCTCTATGGCGTCGAAGCCGTGGTGGTGGGCGCCTCGAACATCGTCGGCCGGCCGATGTCGCTCGAGCTGCTGCTCGCCGGCTGCACGGTCACCACCTGTCACCGCTTCACGCGCGACCTCGCCGCGCAGGTCGGACGCGCCGAGCTGCTGGTGGTTGCCGCCGGCAAACCGGGCCTGGTCAAGGGAGAATGGATCCGCCCCGGCGCGACCGTCATCGACGTCGGCATGAACCGCGACGCGCAAGGCAGGCTGGTGGGTGACGTGGAATTCGATGCGGCGGCCGAGCGTGCCGCGTGGATAACACCGGTGCCGGGCGGCGTCGGCCCGATGACCGTGGCGACGCTGATGGAGAATACGCTGTGGGCGGCGGAGACGTTACATAAAACAAAGGACTAAGGACTGAGTTGGGAAAGGCGCGATGGGTAATGGGTGATGGGTAATGCGTTATCTGTACGAGAGCCCCTAGATCTAATCACTTCATCACCCATTACCCATCACTCATCACGCCTCACCAGAAATCATTTTCTCCGCCACGTCGTCCCTTGCTGGCCGTCTTCCAGGATGATGCCCTGCTGATCGAGCTCATCTCGGACACGGTCGGATTCCGCCCAGTTCTTATTCTTTCTCGCTTCGTTGCGCTTTGCGATCAGGTCTTCGATTGCTTCCGGCGAATGTTTCGCGCTCAAGGTACCCGAAAGGGTGAATTCCACATTCATTTGCCCTGTCATGCTACCGATTCGAAGATATGTCTCAGGATCATCTTGCAATAGACCTAACACATCTCCGAGCCGCTTCAGCGTCGCAGCGAGTCGCACAGCTTCGCCTTGTCTGTCTTCCGGTTTGGCGCGATTGATCTCGGCGCGCAGTTCGTTCAATACGGCCAGTGCCTCCGGCGTGTTGAAATCGTCGTCCATGGCCGCTTCGAAACGGGCGACGTATCCCTCGCCTTCACCGGAGGCTTCGCCCGGGGCCAGGCCGCGCAACGCCAGATAGAAACCGTCCAGCGCCGCGCGCGCGTTGTCGAGGTTCTGATCCGAGTAGTTCAGCGGACTGCGGTAGTGGCTGCTGATGATGAAGAACCGCACGACCTCCGGCTTGTAGCGCTTCAGCACCTCGCGCACGGTGAAGAAGTTGCCGAGGGATTTCGACATCTTCTCTTCGTTGATCTGCACGAAGCCGTTGTGCATCCAGACGTTGACGAAATGGTGGCCGGTGGCTGCCTCGCTCTGGGCGATTTCGTTCTCATGGTGCGGAAACATCAGGTCCATGCCGCCGCCGTGGATGTCGAAATGGTCGCCGAGGCAGCGGGTGGACATCGCCGAGCATTCGATGTGCCAGCCGGGACGGCCGGGGCCCCAGGGCGATTCCCAACTGGGCTCGCCCGGCTTGGCCGCCTTCCACAGGACGAAATCCAGCGGATCGTCCTTGGCCTCGTCGATGACGACGCGTTCGCCGGCGCGCAGGTCTTCCAGCTTCTTGCCCGACAGCCTGCCATAGCCGTCGAAGCTGCTGACGTCGTAGTACACATCGCCGTTGCCGGCCGCGTAGGCGTGGCCCTTGCGCATCAGCGCCTCGATCATGGCGATGATGTCCGCGATCGAGGTCGTCGCGCGCGGCTGCTGATCGGGAGGTAATACACCGAGCGCCGCGGCGTCCTCGTTCATCGCATGAATGAAGAAGTCGGTCAGTTGTTCGATCGTCTCGCCGCGCTCGGCCGCGCGCCTGATGATCTTGTCGTCGATATCGGTGATGTTGCGCACATAGGTGACGTCGAAGCCGCGGCTGCGCAGGTAGCGCGCCACCACGTCGAACACCACCATCACGCGCGCGTGCCCGACGTGGCAATAGTCGTACACGGTCATGCCACACACATACATGCGTACAACACCGGGCTCGATCGGCCGGAAGGTCTCCTTCCGGCGCGTCAAACTGTTGTAGATCTGGAGCATCGTTACCTGTCCGTTCCGCCACTGGGTCCGCGCAAGCTGGCATGGTAGCCGAAACCGGCGCCGGGTGCCAAAAGTGCGCCCGGTCTGCTAGAATGCGTGACTCACAGATCATTCGCGAATGCCTCTCGCCATGCCGAAACCGTTGACGATAACCCTGGGGAAACTCCTGCTCATCATGACGACCTTAGCCGCAAACCCATCACACGGCGCCGACGACGCGGCCCGCGTCCTGTTGCAGACCAGCCAGGGCGACATCACCCTTGAACTCGACCGCGCGAAGGCGCCGGTCACCGTGGACAACTTCCTCACCTACGTGCGCGACGGCTTTTACGACGGCACGATCTTCCACCGCGTGATCAAGAATTTCATGATCCAGGGTGGCGGGTTCACGACCGACTACCAGCAGAAACCGACCCGCCCGCCGATCAAGAACGAGGCGGACAACGGCCTGAAGAACCTGCGCGGCACCATCGCGATGGCGCGAACCTCCAATCCACAGTCGGCCACGGCCCAGTTCTTCATCAACACCATCGACAACTCCTTCCTCGATTACCGCGACCAGACGCAGAGCGGCTGGGGTTACGCGGTGTTTGGCAAGGTGGTCTCCGGGAAGGAGACGCTGGACAAGATCGAAAATCTGCCCACCGGCAGCGGCGGCCCGATCCCGCGCGACGTGCCGAAGACCATGGTCATCATCGAAAAGGCGACCGTTGTCTCCGCCGGAGACCAGCCGGCGGCGCCCTGAAGCGGCGCACCTGAGCGCCGCCCGCCGGGCCGTCCCGTCCGGCGACCGTCCATGACTGTCGCCTTCATCTCCGACCTGCACCTGTGCGCCGAGCGCCCGGCCATGACCGGGCTTCTGCGCGCCTTTCTGCGCCACCGCCTCCGGCCCGGCGACACGCTGTACATCCTCGGCGACCTGTTCGAGGCCTGGCTCGGCGATGATGCCGTGCTGCCCGACCAGTCTCCCGTCCTCGCGGAACTGCGCGCGACAGCGGGACGCGGGATCACCCTCTTCTTCATGCATGGAAACCGTGACTTTCTCGCCGGCGCGGACTTCAGCGCGCGAAGCGGCTGCCGGCTGCTGGCGGATCCCGCCGTCATTGAGTCCGGCGGCGAGCGCGTGCTGCTGATGCACGGCGACACACTGTGCATCGATGATCATGAATACCAGACCTACCGCGCGCGCGTGCACAGCCCGGAGTTTCGCGCCCACGTCCTGTCGCTGACGATCGATGAACGCATCGCGCTGGCCGGACACTACCGCAGCGAGAGCGCGCGCCTCTCGCGCGACAAGCCGCCGGAGATCATGGACGTCAACCAGGAAGCCGTCGAGACGGCGATGCGCGCCCACGAAGTGCGTCGCCTGATCCACGGCCACACCCACCGCCAGGCGATCCATGAATTCACGCTCGACGGCGCGCCCGCCTGGCGTTATGTACTCGGCGACTGGTATCGCAGCGGCAGCGCGCTGGAATATTCCGCGGGGAACTATCGCATGGTGAACTTCGATCTGGGCAGCCTCGGCGGCCATCCGGCGGAATGAGCCACGAGCGCAGGACGGCTCACCAGCCCTGGATGTGGCGGCGGATCAGCTCGGCAAGACCATCGATGTGGCCGGGTCGCTCATTCAGCGCGGGAATGTAGCGGAATCGTCCTCCGCTCGCCTCGACGTACATATCGCGGTTCATCACCGCAATCTCCTCCAGCGTTTCCAGGCAGTCAGCGGAAAAACCGGGACAGACGACGTCGACGCTCGCCACATTCGAACCACCCCAGGCGCGCAGGGTCTGGTCGGTGTAGGGCTGCAGCCATTCAGCGTAACCGAAGCGCGACTGGAACGTGACCAGCCAGCGGTCATCGTTCAGGGCAAGTTCGGCGGCAACTAGGCGCGCGGTGCGCTGGCACTGGTCGTAATAGGGATCGCCCTGTTCGCGGGTCTTGCGCGGCATGCCGTGAAAGGAAAACAGCAGTCGCTCGGACGCCGGCTGCTGGCGCCAGGCCTCGCGGATGGAATCGGCCAGTGCGCGGATATACCAGGGCTCGACGTGATAATCGGTCACCACGCGCAGCTCGGGCACGCGTGTCCAGTCCTTGAGCGTCTGCGCGACGGCATCGAAGGTCGAGGCCGTGGTCGCGGAGGAATACTGCGGATACAGCGGCACCACCAGCAGGCGCTCGGCGCCGGCCGCGCGCAGCTCCGACAGCGCGGCCGGGATCGAGGGCGAGCCGTAGCGCATGCCGAGGGCGAACACCAGGCGCTCGTCAGCGCCGAAGAGCGCGCGCAGCGCCTGCAACTGGCGCTGCGCAGTCACCAGCAGCGGCGATCCCTCCGGCGTCCATACGCCTTCATAGAGCCGCGCGGAACGGCGTGGACGCACCTGCAGGATGATGCCGTTGAGCAGCGGCAACCAGAGCCAGCGCGGCAACGCGACGACGCGGGGGTCGGAGAGGAATTCGCGCAGATAACGCCGCACCGCCGGCGCGGTCGGCTGCTCGGGCGTGCCGAGATTGCTCAGCAGTACGCCGATGGTTCCCCGTCGCTCCACCCTGTCTTCGCTCACGCGTGCCCCCGTGTATTCATTCCAGCTCCGTCCGCGCGCACCGCGCGGTGACCCGGCATCTTAGCGGATACCTCCCGCGCCGGGGTACCGATCACCCCGCAGATTCGAGCAACAGCGTGTTCATCCTGCGCACAAAGGCCGCCGGATCCTCCAGCTGCCCGCCCTCGCTCAGCATCGCCTGCTCGTAGAACAGATGTGCCCAGTCGTCCAGACGGGCGCCACCCTGTTCCCGGTTGAGGGTCTTCACCAGCGGGTGGCCCGGATTGAGCTCCAGGATCGGCGGGTTCGCCGGCACCTTCTGACCGGTGGCCTCGAGCAGCTTGCGCAGACTCATCCCCATATCGTCCTGTTCCACCACCAGGCAGGCTGGCGAATCAGTCAGGCGATGGGTGACACGCACCTCCTTCACCTTGCCACCGAGCGCCGACTTCATGCGCTCGCCCAGACCCTTGAACTCCTCGGTGACCGCGTCGAGCTCGCGCTTCTCGTCCGCATCCTCCAGCTCGCCCAGCGAAAGTTCGCCCTTGGCGACGGACTGCAGCGGCTTGCCCGCGTATTCGGTCAGGCCGCTCAGCATCCACTCGTCGACGCGGTCGGACAGCAGCAGCACCTCGATATCCTTCTTGCGGAAGATCTCCAGATGGGGGCTGTTGCGCGCGGCGAGCGCGGTCTCGGCGGTGATGTAGTAGATCTTGTCCTGGCCAGGCTTCATGCGTCCGATGTAATCGTCGAGGGAGACATCCTGCGTACTGCCCTCGCCGTGCGTGGTGGCGAAGCGCAGCAGCTTCGCGATCTGCTCGCGGTTGGCGAAATCCTCGGCCGGGCCCTCCTTCATCACGCGACCGAACTCCGACCAGAACTCGCGGTACTTCTCCGGTTCGCTCTCGGCCATGTCCTTCAGCAGGCCAAGCACCTTCTTGACCGAGGCGCTGCGAATCACGTCGAGCTGGCGGTTGTGCTGCAGAATCTCGCGCGACACATTGAGCGGCAGGTCATCGGAATCGACCACGCCGCGCACGAAACGCAGATAGCCGGGCATCAGGCGCTCGGTGTCCTCCATGATGAAGACGCGCCGGACATAGAGCTTGACGCCGTGCCCGCGCTCACGATCCCACAGGTCGAACGTCGCGCGCCCGGGGATATACAGCAGGGTGATGTAGGACTGGGTTCCTTCGACCTGGGTGTGCACATGCGCGAGCGGTTCCTCGAAATCATGCGCCACATGCTTGTAGAACTTGTTGTACTCCTCCGCGGTGATGTCCTTGCGCGGGCGCGCCCACAGCGCGGCGGAGCGATTGACCGTCTCCCACTCACCGGCCTTGTCCGCCACCGGCATCTCGACGGGAAGCGACACGCTGTCGGAATACTTGCGGATGATTCCCCGCAACCGGTGATCATCGAGGAACTCGTCCTCATCGGCACGGAGATGCAGCACGATCTCGGTCCCGCGGCCTTCGCGCGCCACCGCCTCCAGGGTATAACTTCCCTCGCCGGTCGACTCCCAGCGCACGCCCTGCGCGGGATCGAGGCCGGCGCGGCGCGTCGTCAGTGTGATGCGCTCCGCCACGATGAAGGCTGAATAGAAACCGACGCCGAACTGGCCGATCAGACGCATGTCCCCGGCCTGATCACCGGTGAGCGACTCGAAGAACTGCCGGGTGCCGGACTTGGCGATGGTCCCGATATGATCGACCACCTCCTGCCGGCTCATGCCAATGCCGTTGTCCGTAACTGTGAGCGTGCGTGCCTGCCTGTCATAGGAAAGGCGCACCCTGAGCGCGGCATCTCCCTCGAACAGTCCCTCGGCGGTCAGGGCCTCGAAACGCAGCTTGTCACAGGCGTCGGAGGCATTGGAGATCAGCTCGCGCAGGAATATCTCCTTGTTTGAGTACAAGGAATGAATCATCAACCTGAGCAGCTGCTTCGCCTCGGCCTGGAAATCCAGGGTTTCCTTGGGTACTTCGGCGGTCATCGTAAATTCAGTCTCCCTGTTGCGATGGATCGGGACATCGTAGCCTGCGCGCCGCGGAGGACGCGGGCCGGGGAAACCCGGCGCAGCCTGCATGGTAGGGACGGCGGCGGCCGGATTCAAGCCCCGGCGCCCCGAGCGCAGAATCCTGTGGCAATCGGCGCAAAAAAAACGCACAATCGGCGAAAAAACCCTTTCCGCATGAGCACACGAGCATGAACATCCACACCGTCGATTCCACTCCCTTCGAGGGCCAGAAGCCCGGCACCTCCGTCCTGCGCAAGCGCGTCACCGTGTTCCGGCAGGCGCGTTACCTGGAGAACTTCATCCAGGCCCTGTTCAACGCCATCGGCGGCGGCGAGGGAAAGACCTTGGTCGTGGGATGCGATGGCCGGTTTTACAACCAGGAAGCGATCCAGATCATCATCAGGATGGCGGCCGCCCAGGGCGTCGCGCGCCTGCTGGTGGGGAAGAGCGGACTGCTCTCGACCCCGGCCGCCTCGAATCTGATCCGCAAGCACAAGGCCGACGGCGGTATCATCCTCTCCGCCAGCCATAACCCCGGCGGTCCAGATGGCGATTTCGGCATCAAGTTCAACGGCCCCAACGGAGGACCGGCGTCAGAACAGGTCAGCGCGGCGATCTATCACGAAACCGGGCGCATCCGCGCCTACCGGATCCTGGAAGCGGACGATATCGCGCTGGGCAAGCCGGCCGAGATCACGCTGGACCGGACCCGCATCCATATCATCAATCCGGTCACGGACTATGCCGACCTGATGGAAACGCTGTTCGATTTTCCGCGCATCCGCGGGATGATCGAGGCGGGCATGTTCAACATCTGCTTCGATGCCATGCACGCCATCACCGGCCCCTACGCCTACGAAATCCTCGAGCGCCGGCTCGGCGCCCTGCCCGGAACAGTTATCAATGCAACGCCGCTGAGCGACTTCGGCGGCGGCCATCCCGATCCCAACCTGACCTACGCCCACGAGCTGGTGGAGATCATGAACCGGCCGACCGCGCCCGACCTCGGCGCCGCCTCGGACGGCGATGGCGATCGCAACATGATCCTCGGCAAACGCTTCTTCGTCACACCCAGCGACAGCATCGCGATCCTCGCCGCCAACGCCCATCTCGTGCCCGGCTACCGCTCCGGACTCGCCGGCGTGGCGCGCTCGATGCCAACCAGCCAGGCGCTTGACCGCGTCGCGGCGCGCTTTGGCATCCCCTGCTTCGAGACACCGACCGGCTGGAAATTCTTCGGCAACCTGCTCGACAGCGGCAAGATCACCCTGTGCGGCGAGGAGAGCTTCGGCAGCGGCTCGGACCATCTGCGCGAGAAGGACGGCGTCTGGGCCGTGCTGTTCTGGCTCAACATCCTTGCGGTCCGGCGTCAGCCGGTCGAACAGATCGTGCGCGAACACTGGGCCGCCTTCGGCCGCAATTTCTACACCCGCCACGACTACGAACAGGTCGAATCCGGTATCGCCGCGCAAATGATGGAGGAACTGCGCGACAGGATCACAACCCTGTCAGGCAGAAAGATCGGCGACTACAAGGTCGCCTACGGCGACGACTTCAGTTACCAGGACCCGGTCGACCAGTCTGTCACCGAACACCAGGGGCTCCGCCTCGGTTTCACCGACGGTTCGCGCATCGTCTTCCGACTGTCCGGCACCGGCACCGAAGGCGCCACGCTGCGCATCTACATCGAAAAGTACATTGCCGATCCCGCACGGCACGGCGAGGACACACAGGAGGCGCTCAAGGACCTGATCGAAATCGCCAACAAACTGTCCGGCGTGCTCACGCGCACCGGCCGGGGAGGACCAACGGTGATCACGTGAGGCCGGGGTTGTGCCGCATGCACCAGAATCCGTGGAACCAGACAGGGCACAGCACTTATTGGTAATGGGTGATGGGTTGTTGCAGATCGTAGCCTGGATGAAGCGCAGCGGAATCCGGGGAAAAATCGCGACAGCCCGGCATTACGGCGCCACGCGCCTGGATCAGGATTACTTGCTGCGTTCAGCGCGGACACGAAAAACGTGCCCACCCTGCGATTCCTGCCTTAATCACCCATCACCCATCACTCATCACCAGCCTTGAGGTAATCCCCCATGCGCTATATCCGCCGCTTCTCCGAACTGCATATCGAAGACGTTCCGCTGGTCGGCGGCAAGAACGCCTCACTGGGCGAGATGTACAACACCTTGTCCCCGCTCGGGGTCAAGGTCCCGGACGGCTTCGCGATCACCGCGGACGGTTATCGTCTGTTCATCGAACACAACCGGCTGGGGCAGAAAATCGACGAGGCCCTGGACACGCTTGACACCCGCGACATCAAGGCACTGGCCTACACCGGCGCCTTGATCCGCGAATGGATCATGTACAGCGATATCCCGGACGAGCTGGCCGGCGAGATCGCGCAGGCCTATCAGCAGCTCGGCGCGGAATATGGCGCCAATCCGGACGTCGCGGTGCGCAGCTCGGCCACCGCGGAGGACCTGCCAACGGCCTCGTTCGCAGGCCAGCAGGACACCTACCTCAACATCCGCGGCATCCCCCATCTGATCACCGCCTGTCGCCAGGTGTTCGGCTCGCTGTTCACGGATCGCGCGATCTCTTACCGCGTCGACAAGGGATTTTCCCACCGCGATGTCGCGCTCTCCATCGGCGTACAGAAAATGGTGCGCGCCGACCTCGGCGCCTCGGGCGTGATCTTCACCATCGACACGGAGACCGGATTTCCCGACGTGGTGTTCATCACCTCCGCCTACGGCCTCGGCGAAAACGTGGTCCAGGGCAAGGTCAATCCCGACGAGTTCTACGTCTACAAGCCGATGCTGGAACAGGGCAAGCGTCCCATCATCAAGCGCCAGCTCGGTGAAAAGGCGATCAAGATGATCTACACCGGCGATACCACCGCGGGCATCTCGACCCGCAACGTGCGCGTTCAGAAGGATGCGCGCGAATCTTTTGCGCTCACCGACGACGAGGTGCTGCAACTGGCGCGCAATGCCGTCGTGATCGAGCGGCACTACTCGACGAAATACGGGCGCGCCATGCCCATGGACATCGAATGGGCCAAGGATGGGCGCACCGGCGAACTCTTCGTCGTGCAGGCGAGGCCGGAAACAGTGCAGGCGCTTTCCGATGCGAGCTTCCACGAGACCTACCGGCTCAAATCGCACGGCGAGGTCGTGGTCACCGGGAAAAGCGTGGGCAAGAAGATCGCCACCGGGCGCGCGCGCGTGATCTTCGAGGCGTCGCAGATGGGCGATCTGCGGCCGGGTGAGGTACTGGTCACGGACATCACCGATCCGGACTGGGAACCGGTCATGAAGGTCGCCGCCGCCATCGTCACCAACCGCGGCGGACGCACCTGCCACGCCGCCATCGTCGCGCGCGAACTCGGCATCCCGGCGGTGGTCGGCTGTGGTGACGCGACCCAGGCGATAGAGAGCGGCCAGGAAATCACTGTATCCTGCAGCGAAGGCGACACCGGTTACGTCTACGCTGGCCTGCTGGAATTCGAGACCGAACGCGTCGATCTCGGCGATGCGCCGCGGCCGCGCACGAAGATCATGCTCAACGTCGGCAACCCGGAACAGGCATTCGACAGCGCGCGCCTTCCGAATGACGGCGTCGGCCTGGCCCGGCTCGAATTCATCATCAACAACAGCATTCGCATCCACCCGCGCGCGCTACTCGAATACGATTCCCTTGACGAGGAGACGCGCCATCGCATCGATGCCATCGTCGCCGGCTACCCGGACCGCCGGACTTTCTACATCGAACGCCTGGCCGAAGGCGTCGGCACCATCGCGTCGGCGTTCCATCCCCGGCCGGTGATCGTGCGCCTGAGCGATTTCAAGTCGAACGAATACGCCTCGCTGATCGGCGGTGGCGCTTTCGAACCGAAAGAAGAAAACCCGATGATCGGCTACCGCGGCGCCGGACGTTACTCTTCGCCGCAGTTCGCCCCCTGTTTCGAACTGGAATGCGCGGCGATGAAGACCGTGCGCGAGACCATGGGGCTGGACAACGTGGCGCTGATGGTCCCTTTCGTGCGCACCGTGCGCGAGGGTGCGGAGGTGCTCGCGCTGCTGGAGCGGCACGGGCTGCGGCGCGGGGAAAACGGCCTCAAGGTCTACATGATGTGCGAGATCCCGTCCAATCCGTTGCTCGCCGATGAATTCCTGCAACACTTCGACGGTTTCTCGATCGGCTCCAATGACCTCACCCAGCTCACTCTGGGGGTGGACCGCGATTCCGGTATCGTTACCGGCTTCGATGAGCGCGATCCCGCGGTACTGAAACTGATGGAGATGGCGATCGAGGCCTGCCGCCGCCATGGAAAATACGTCGGCATCTGCGGGCAGGCGCCCTCGGATTATCCCGAGTTGACGCGCTGGCTGGTCGAGCGCGGCATCGGCTCGATCTCACTCAACCCGGACAGCGTCATCCCGATGACGCGGGTCGTACTGGAGATGGAAAAAACAGGGCTGAGAACTTAGGACTGAGTAAAAAGCCCAAAACACCGGCATTCGTAATCCGGATGAAGCGCGACGGACTCCGGCGCTACGCGCCTGCATCCGGATTACGATAACTTGAGTTTTCCATATTTACACTTTCAGCTTTTCTCTTTCCACCGCTTTTCAGAACATCACGAAGGCCCAGCTCAGGATGGTGGACGTCGTGCTGTCGGCAAGTTCCGGTTCGCGCCGATTGACCTCGAGTATGAGGGCGTTGGATTCACTGAAGTCGTAGCGCAGGGCGAACACATCGCGGGTCTCGGTGCCAAGCGCATCCCGACCCAGCAGGGCGGGATCCATGAAATAGGCGTCGTTGTCCTCGAACTTCATTGACTCGCGCCGGTAGGTCGCCTTCAGCTGGTCGGTCAGGTTGTAGCCGAACTGGGCGAAATAGGCCGTCGCTGTATGGCTGCCGGCATCGCCAACACCGGGCTGGAGATCGTTCTCCAGGCGATACACCTCGGCAAGCAGGCAGAACTTCTCATATTCATAGCGCAGGTCGAAGCCGATTAGCGATTGCTGCACCAGATCTTCGCCACGTTCGACAAACAAGCCATTATCGGACGACTCGACCACGTTGTTGCGCATAACGGATATGCCCGGCATGAACGGCACGTCGGACCTGGCATAGCTCAGCCGCCCGAATACGGACTTGCCAGCGCTCAAGTCGTCCCGGTTGGGGACCTCGAGCCGGCTTTCCGCCTCCGTGTCAATGGTGTTGCTGTTGGCAATTCCCGCCTCGTAGTGCAGACCGGCGCCGCCGATGGCGCCCTCGGCCAGCAGGCCGATCATGTGCATCGGCATGATCGCGTTGACGGAGCCCTCGAAACTCAGGATGAACGGTCGCGACACCGTGTCCTGCATCAGGATGCCGTGGTGAAAATGGCGGCTCCAGTAGCCCAGCGGGGGATGGAACCGGCCCATTCCCAGATTGAACGACTCCGAGAATTCGCGCATGATCCAGTAGCGCTGGATCTCGTATTCGAAGTCGCCGGAAAAGGTCTGGAACTGGAGCTCGAACAGGGCCTTGGTCTTGTCATCGATATATTGCGCGGCGTAGAAATCGAGGCTGCCGATCCGGAAGTTGGCCTCGTCATCGGGAACGTCACTGGCAATGTAGCTGAGATCGCCGAAGACGCCGAGGTCGAGCGCCCGGGCTGTGTTGCCGCCGCACATCAGCGCGACCGCGCACGCCGCCATCACCCCGAACGTCCGCCTGCTCTTGATCATGCTAGTCCTCCCCCTGTACACCGGCGATACAAATCCGTCACGCGCCGTGCAAGATCAATCCGCACGCAACAGTACCCTGGCCGAGTCAGTCGCCGCATCCGGGCTGACATAACCGATCCGCCCCGGCGCCTCGTTGACCCACTTGACCACCGAACGCTCATCGAGCTTTGTGTCCGGCGGCGAACCCTTGCCGGTGAAGATGCGTTTTGCCCAGTAGGCCTTTACCTGCGTGGTGTCCTTTCCGATCACCTTCTCATAAAACTCATCGCGCACTGAATTCCCGCTCGGCAGATCGATCACTTCGACGCGAATACCGTTGTCGAGCTGCACGGTCTTGCCCAGATAGAGATTACGCACGGTCTTTTCGCTGAGCGTCGACACGTCGAGCCCGGGGCTACCGATCACGACCACCCCGGCATCGGCCATGGCCGACAACAGCACAAAAGACAGCAGCGTGCCGGACACGCATCCCGCCTTGCTGACCCGAATTCCTGGCATCCTCTCTCCTCGCGGACACCGGACACACCGCGGCGCATCCGTTTCCTTGCACGCCGGGCGGGCATCTCCGGCCGCGGCCCGCCTTTCCTCGCGCATCCGATATCGGATGCAGCATTGCAGCTTTAAACAGGATTCTCCTGCAAAAGGCAAGCGCTGCCTACGTTAGGATGACATACGCGCCTCGTATGTGCCCGCAAGATCATCCCGCCGGTTTGCAGGCCAGGAGCAGATCCATGACATTGGTACCGCTGGCGCCGGCAGGAATCAGGTCATTGCTCGCCTCGAGAAAGGCACCGGCATCCGCACGCCGAAGGCTCTCCAGCGGGTCCAGGCCGCGCGCGCGACCGCGTGCAACGGTATCGCCGTCAATCACCGCCCCCGCCGCGGCCCCAGGCCCGTCTCCCCCATCGGTCCCGGCCGCGAGCAGGACATGCCCGGACAGACCGGCGAGCTCCGCCGCAGCGGCAAGCGCGAGATGCTGGCAACGCCCGCCACGCCCTGGAGCCTCGGGCAAGGTCACCACCGTCTCACCCGACCAGACATGCAGCAACGGGCCTTCGTCGCGGAGAAGACGGGCGAGACGCCTGCCCGCCTGCTCCGCCTCACCGGTAATCAGCTCCGGATACTGGCGCACGCGATATCCCAGGGCATGCGCGCATTCCGCGGCGGACAGGCGCGCGTCACGGGAAGTGGCGATGAGACGTGTCTCGATGGCGCTAAAACACGGCGCGCCGGCAGCGGGCGGATCCGGCGTATAAGCGGCGAGCTCCGCCAGCCACGCCGGCGGCTCGCGGCCCGGCGGTCCGTTCGACGCGGCGGGGGTCAACAGGCCGGAGCCGATCACGGCGGGATCGTCGCCGGGCACGTCGGAAATCAGCAACTGCAGTGTACGCACGCCGCCCAGATACGAGGCCAGTCGGCCGCCCTTGATAAGCGAGAGCCGTGTGCGCACGCGATTGATCGCGGCAATATCCCAGCCGCAGCCCAGCAGCCAGTCGTGCGCGCGCCGGAGATCGGCGAACCGGACCGGTTCCGGCGGCGCCTCCACCAGCGCGGAGGCGCCGCCGGAGATCAGGAACAGAAAGGTCGACGGCGCAGGGGCGCGCGCAATGAACCCGAACAGATCGATCCCCGCGCGCAGACTGTTCGCATCGGGCAGCGGATGACCGGCCTCGATGGTGGTGACCGGCACGCCGGAAGGAAGGCCCGCCGTGGCATGGCCGTATTTCGTGATGACCATCACCGACTCAACCGCCGCGCCGAGCGCATCACAGGCGCCGATTGCCATCGGCCCCGCGGCTTTGCCGATGGCAATCACGCGCACCCGCGCGCCCGGCTCCCAGCCTGCCAGGTGCGTGCGCACCCGGTCGCGGCCGTTCACGGAGGCCACGGCATGGCGATAGATCTCCAGCAGATCGGAACGCGCGTCGCGCTTCACGTGGGGACTACCGCGCGGATTCCCGCTTTCCTACAAGGCGGCGAATCCACGTTTCAGATCGGCCATGAGGTCTTCGACATCCTCGAGCCCGGCTGCGATGCGCACCAGCCCTTCGCGAATGCCGGCGGCCTCGCGCGCCTCCGCCGTAAGGCGTCCATGCGTGGTGGTCGCCGGATGCGTGATCGAGGACTTCGTGTCGCCGAGGTTGGCAGTGACGGAGATCAGCTTCACCGCGTTGATGAAACGCCATGCCTCGGCGCGGCCGCCCTCCAGCTCGAAGGCGAGCAAACCGCCGAAGCCGCTCTGCTGACGTCGCGCGAGCTCGCTCTGTGGATGCTCCGGCAAACCGGCGTAGTACACCTGCCGCACCACGGACTGCCGCCCGAGCCATTCGGCCAGATGCTGCGCATTGGCGCTGTGCGCCCGCATGCGCACCGCCAGTGTCTCCAGGCCCTTGAGAAACACCCAGGCATTGAATGGGCTGAGACACGCGCCCGTGGTACGCAGCGCGCCGTACACCTCCCTGCCGACCAGCGCCTCGCTGCCGACGATCGCGCCTCCGATACAACGTCCCTGTCCGTCAATGTACTTCGTCGCCGAGAGCACGACGATGTCGGCGCCCAGCGCGAGCGGCCGCTGCAGCGCCGCCGTGCAGACGGTGTTGTCGACCGCCAGCAGACACCCATGTCGATGCGCCAGCGCGGCGAGGGCTGCGATATCGGCGATCTGCGCGAGCGGATTGGCCGGCGTCTCGACGAACAGCAGGCGGGTATTCGGTCGCAGCGCGGATTCCCATGCCGCCAGCTCCGTCAGGGAAACGAAGCTCGTCTCGATGCCGAATCGTCCGAGGTAATTGCCGAACAGCAGCGCGGTATTGCCAAACACGCCGTGCGCGCAGATCACGTGGTCGCCGGCCTTGAGCAGGCCGAGACAGGCGGTGAGTATCGCTGCCATTCCGGAAGATGTCGCCACGCAACGCTCGCCACCCTCGAGTGCCGCCAGTCGCCGCTCGAAGGCGTTGACGGTGGGATTGGTGAACCGCGAATAGACATTGCCCGGCTCCGCGCCGGAGAAACGCGCCGCAGCCTGCTCGGCGCTGCCGAACACGAAGCTGGACGTCGTGAAGATCGGCTCCGATTGCTCGCCCTGCTCCGTGCGCCGCACCCCGGCGCGAACTCCGCGGGTCGAAAACCCGTATTCGTCGACCTCATCCGTCATTGCACGCCTCCCGGCAATACACGGCCACACGCCATGGCCCATAAACAAAAAAACCCGCATTGGCGCGCGCCAAAGCAGGTGTTCCGCTTTAGCCGCATTTATTACGCGCCCGCAAGCTGTAGATCAAATCGGCGCCTGGCAAAGAGTAGGAAACACGCGGCGGCTTGTCAAGCCGTCGCGCCGCGGCTACAGGCTCAGCATGTTGCCGCCGGTATCCTTGCCGCGCCGGACCTTGTTATCGTCGCTGCGCTGACGCTCGAGCGCCTGCAGATAATCCTCGGTGACATCGCCGGTGACGTACTCGCCGTTGAAACACGAGGTATCGAAGCGTTTGATGCGCGTATTGCCCTTGCCCACCGCCTTGATCAGGTCGTCCAGATCCTGATAGAAGACGGCATCCGCGCCGATCCTGCGCGCCACCTCTTCCTCGCTGCGGTTATGCGCGATCAGCTCGTGCGCCGCCGGCATATCGATGCCGTATACGTTGGGGTAACGCACCGGCGGAGCGGCGGAGGCGAAATAGACCTTCTTCGCGCCGGCGTCACGCGCCATGCGGATGATCTCGTCGGAGGTCGTGCCGCGCACGATGGAATCATCCACCAGCAGCACGCTCTTGCCCTTGAATTCGAGATCGATGGCGTTCAGCTTCTGGCGCACCGATTTCTTGCGCATCTGCTGCCCCGGCATGATGAAGGTGCGGCCGATGTAGCGGTTCTTGATGAACCCCTCGCGATAATTGACGCCCAGCTCGTGGGCGAGCGCCAGCGCGGCGGTTCGACTGGTATCGGGGATCGGAATCACGACGTCGATGTGATGACCGGGGAAATCCCGCTTGATCTTCGCGGCCAGCTTTTCGCCCATGCGCAGGCGCGCCTTGTACACGTAAATGTCGTCGATGACCGAATCCGGCCGCGCCAGATAGACATATTCGAAGATGCAGGGCGAATGCTGCGGTTTATCCGCGCACTGGCGCGAATAGAGCGCGCCGTCCATCGAGATAAACACGGCTTCGCCCGGATCGATGTCGCGCACCAGTTCGAAGTCCAGCACGTCGAGCGCGACGCTCTCCGAGGCGATCATATACTCGGTGCCCTGATCCGTCTCGCGCTTGCCGAACACGATCGGGCGGATACCGTAGGGGTCGCGGAAACCGACGATGCCATAGCCGGTGATCATGGCGACCACGGCGTAGCCGCCGCGACAGCGGCGATGCACTCCGGCGACGGCGTCGAAGATATCTTTCTCATCAATGTGCATCTTGCCGCTCTTCTGCAGCTCGTGCGCGAAGACATTGAGCAGCACCTCGGAGTCGGACTCGGTATTGATGTGGCGCTTGTCCTCGCGGAACAGATCCTGTTTGAGCTTCTCCGCGTTGGTCAGGTTGCCGTTGTGGGCAAGCGCGATGCCGTAGGGGGAATTGACGTAGAACGGCTGCGCCTCGGACGGCAGCGTGCAGCCGGCGGTCGGATACCGCACATGACCGATCCCGCAGTTGCCGCGCAGGTTGATCATGTGCGAGGTGTCGAAAACGTCGCGCACGAGTCCATTGTCCTTGCGCAGAAAGAACTTGGTGCCTTCGCAGGTCATGATGCCCGCCGCGTCCTGTCCGCGGTGTTGCAGCACGGTGAGTCCGTCGTACAACGACTGGTTTGTATAACTACGGCGCACCGCGCCGATAATGCCGCACATTGCCTACCCTCCGTCCGCGAATTCGTCCGCGGCCCGCGGAATCGACTGCACGATCCCGTCCGCGACGCCACCCAACCCATCCCACGCCCAGTCCGACAGGATGGTGAAATAACCGATCAGCCGCGACTGCTGCCAGGCCGCGTTCTGCGCCAGCGGCGTCAGCGCCGCCATCATCACCAGCACGGCCACCACCACGACGCCGCGCAGAGCGCCGAACAGCGCTCCAATGAAGCGGTCGGCGAAACCCAGGCCTCCCGCGCGCACCAGCCGCGAAACGAGGCTGCCAAACAGCATGCCGGCAACCAGAACGACAAGGAATATGAGCAGGAAGGCCGTGCCCATCCGGACACTTTCATAAGGGACCGCTCCCTCCAACGTACTGGAAACCGGGTACGAATAGCGAAAGGCCAGCCAGAACGACAACACCCATACCGCCAGTGAAATGACCTCTTTTACCACGCCACGGAACAGGCTCAGCAACGTCGACAGCGCGAGCACGGCGATAACGACTATGTCAAGCCACGTCATCCCGGCGAGGCCTTATTCTACCACTATTCGGTGCGCGTGCCGCGCCCGTCATAACTGACCACAACGGCATTCAGCTTCATGTCCCGGGCAACTTTCTCGCGCACCTGCTCGCTGCGGGCGCGCTCCATCTCGGGTCCGATGCGCACACGCAGCACCGGCTTGCCGTCGACCACCTCACGATCGATGAATACCGCCTTGTAGCCCTTGGCGCGCAACTGGTCGCGCAGCGCGCGGGCATTCTCCTCGCTGGAGAAACTGCCCGCCTGCACCACCCACGCGGCCGGACGGCCCGCGGCCGGCGGCTCCGTGGAGGATGCCGATGCGGCGGGCTCCGCATCGCCCGGCGGGACGGCGTCTCCCGAGGTGGCCAGCGGCACCTCCTCGATGTGGAAATCCCGGGGTTGCTCCGGAATATTGTCCCGTGCGGACAGGTGGAGTTGTTCAGCGTCGAAATCGAGCACCAGCGGAACCACGATCACCGCCAGGGCGATGAGCACCAGGGCGCCCACCAGACGGTGCTGGAGATTCGGCCGCTGGCCTTCCTGCTGTCTGTATTCCTTCATGACTGTGCAGATTCTAGCTCAGAGGATGCGCCGATGACACCGTTACCCAAGGCGCGCATTACCGCGCCGACGGTATAGAACGATCCGAAGACAACGATCCGGTCGCCGGGCTGTGCCGCGGACCGGGCGGATCGCAATGCAGCCGCGGGATCGACGCAGAGACTGACCGCCGTCCCCGGCGCATGGACTGCGATCCCGTCCCGCAGGCGCTCGACAGGCGCTGCCCGTTCCACCGCCAGCGCGCCCACATACCATGCGTCCACGACGCCGGACAGGGACGATATCATACCGTCGATATCCTTGTCGCCGAGGATGGCCGTTATTGCCAGTGTGCGCCCCGAAGCAGGCCGCTCCGCCAGCGTGCGCGCCAGCGCCTGCGCGCCCTCCAGGTTATGGGCGACGTCCAGTATGCACGGCACGCCGTCCACAAGCAGGCTCTGAAAACGCCCCGCCAGGGAAACCTTGCGCAGGCCCATATCCAGGGCGGCACGCCCCACGTCCAGGCGGTCCTCGAGCAGGCGCAGCGCCATCAGCACGCCCGCGGCATTACGGTACTGAAAGCGGCCCGCCAGGGCAGGCGCCGGGAGACCTTCCAGGCGGATACCGCCGCCCCGCCACGACCAGGCGCCAGCCGCGCCCTCCTCCACCTCGTATCCAAAATCCCGTCCCGTCAGGTGCAGCCCGGCCCCCACGGCAGCGGCCGCGGCAAGCAGTGATCGCGGCGGGTCAGGATCGCCGCAGACCGCGGGACGGCCGCGGCGGAAGATTCCCGCCTTCTCCGCGCCGATGGCCTCGCGGTCGGGGCCGAGCCAGTCCACATGATCGATGCCGATGCCGGTCACCAGCGCCACGTCGGGATCCACCAGGTTTACCGCGTCCAGCCGCCCGCCCATGCCCACTTCGAGCACGACGACGTCGGGGTCAACACGTGTGAAGTGGTCAAGCGCCGCCAGCGTACCAAACTCGAAATAGGTCAGACTGGTATCACCGCGCGCACGGTCCACGCGCTCGAAGGCCTGGCACAATTCCGCATCGTCCGCCTCCCGGCCGCCAATGCGAACACGCTCGTTGTAGCGCAGCAGGTGAGGGGAGGTATATGCGGCGACGCGATATCCCGCGGCGGTGAGGATTGATTCGAACAGGGCAACGCTGGACCCTTTGCCATTGGTCCCCGCCACCGTCACCACGGGACTGGGCAGCGCGGCGTCGAGCCCGAGGGAAACAGCAACGCGGCGCACGCGTTCGAGCCCAAGCTCGATGCTGCGCGGATGCAGATCTTCGAGCCAGGCAAGCCAAGCATCGAGGGTGTCGAAGCGCATGGGATTCAGGGGGCGGCGCGGGCGACGCGCGACGGGGTCACGCCGGCGGGCGCTTGGTCATCATCGCGAGCAGGCCGTGGATCTTGTCGCGCATGTTGCGCCGGTCGATGATCAGGTCGATCGCCCCGTGCTCGAGCAGAAACTCACTGCGCTGGAAACCCGCCGGCAGCTTCTCGCGCACGGTCTGCTCGATCACGCGTGGACCTGCGAAGCCGATCAGGGCATTGGGCTCGGCGGCGTTGATGTCGCCGAGCATGGCGAGACTGGCGGACACTCCGCCCATGGTGGGATCGGTCATGATGGAAATGAACGGGATGCCCTTGGCGTTCAGCTTGGCCAGAACCGCGCTGGTCTTCGCCATCTGCATCAGCGATACCAGCGCCTCCTGCATGCGCGCGCCGCCGCTGGCCGTGAAACACACCAGCGGAATCCCGCGCTCGAGACAGATATTGGCGCCGCGCACGAAACGCTCGCCCACCACGGACCCCATGGAGCCGCCCATGAAACTGAATTCGAAAGCGGCGGACACCAGCGGCAACCCCTTCACCTTGCCCATCATGACAATGAGCGCATCTTTCTCGCCGGTCGCCTTCTGCGCCTGGATGAGACGATCGCGGTACTTCTTGGAATCGCGGAAACGCAGGAAATCCAGTGGCTCGATCTCGGCCCCGATTTCGACACGCGGATCGGAGTCCAGGAACATGTCAAGGCGCGCGCGCGCGCCGATGCGTTCGTGAAATCCACACTTGGGGCATACCCCGTAGCTGCGCTCGAGTTCGGCGCGATAGAGGATCTGGTTACAGGAGTTGCACTTGGTCCACAGGCCTTCGGGGATGGATTTCTTGCGTCCGCCTTCCGTGCGGATCTTCGAGGGCAGCAGTTTCTCAAACCAGTTCATCGTTCAGCGAGGTCCATCCCAAAATTGATCGTTATGCTCCGGCGTCGATGGCCCGCCGCATTCCGGTCAGCCGGTCGCCGATGACGGCGGCGATGTTCCGGGTATCCGCGCCGGCGTCCTCAATGATTTTCACCAGCGCGCTGCCGACCACCACGGCATCGGCCATCTTGGCGACGGCCGCCGCCGCGGTGGCGTCCCGAATGCCGAAGCCCACACCGATCGGCAGGTCCGTGCATCCACGTATCTCCGCCAGCTTGGACCGAACTGATTCCAGATCCAGATGGGCGGCGCCGGTAACCCCTTTCAGCGACACATAATAGAGGAAACCCCGGGCCGACGCACTGATTGCGCGCAGGCGCTCAGGCGTGCTGGTCGGAGCAATCAGGAAGATCGGGTCCAGCCCCTGGGCCGTGAGTGCCGCGAGCAGATCACCGGCCTCTTCCGGCGGTATGTCCACGGTCAGCACGCCATCGACCCCGGCCTCCGCCGCAGCCCGCGCGAAGGTGGCATAGCCCATGGCCTCGACCGGATTCAGATAACCCATCAGCACCACCGGAGTCGCGGCATCGTCGCGTCGGAACTCACGCACCATCTCGAGCACCCGGCGCAGACTGACATGATGGGCAAGCGCGCGTTCGCTCGCCCGCTGGATCACCGGGCCATCCGCCATGGGATCGGAAAACGGCACGCCCACTTCGATGACATCGGCGCCCGCCGCCGTCATGGCGTGCATCAGCGGCACGGTCAGTTCGGGGGCGGGATCACCCGCGGTCACATAGGGAATCAACGCCTTCTTCCCCTCAGCGCGCAGCCTTTTAAAACACTCCGCAAGCCGGCTCATACCTTGATCCCCTCGCGCGCCGCGACTGTATGGATGTCCTTGTCGCCGCGACCGGACAGGCTGACGACGATGTTGCGATCCTTATCCATGGTCTGCGCCAGGCGCGCCGCGTAGGCCAGCGCGTGGCTGGATTCCAGCGCCGGGATGATACCTTCGATCCGAGTCAGTGCATGGAAGGCATCCAGCGCCTCGTCATCGGTGATGGATACGTAATTCGCCCGCCCGTTGTCCTTCAGCCAGGCGTGTTCGGGGCCTACGCCGGGATAATCCAGACCGGCCGAGATCGAATGGGTCTCGATGATCTGGCCGTCGTTATCCATCATGAGATAAGTGCGGTTGCCGTGCAGAACGCCAGGCCGGCCGGCGCACAGCGGCGCCGCGTGATGCCCGGTGCGGATGCCGTCGCCGGCGGCCTCGACGCCATAGATGGCGACCGCGCTGTCGCCCAGAAAGGGATAAAACAGGCCAATCGCGTTCGAGCCGCCGCCGACGCAGGCCACCAGCGCGTCCGGCAGGCGACCGGTCTGCGCGAGACACTGCGCGCGCGCCTCGCGCCCGATCACGGACTGGAAGTCGCGCACCATGACCGGATACGGATGCGGACCGGCCACGGTGCCGATGATGTAAAAGGTCGTATCGATGTTGGTGACCCAGTCGCGCATGGCCTCGTTCAACGCGTCCTTCAGCGTGCGCGAACCTGATTCGACCGGGATCACCTCGGCGCCCAGCAGGCGCATGCGATAGACGTTGATCGACTGCCGCTTGATATCCTCGGCGCCCATGTAGACCACGCACTCCATGCCGAAGCGCGCCGCCACCGTTGCAGTGGCGACACCGTGCGGGCCGGCGCCGGTCTCCGCGATAACGCGCTTCTTGCCCATGCGGCGCGCGAGCAGTGCCTGCCCGATGGTGTTGTTGATCTTGTGGGCGCCGGTGTGGTTCAGATCCTCGCGCTTGAGATGGATCTGGGCGCCGCCCAGCTCGCGGCTCCAGCGCTCGGCGTGGTAGAGCGGCGAAGGCCGGCCCACGTAGTACTGCAGATCGCGATCGAACTCGGCGAGGAATTCGGGATCCTTGAGGTACTGTTCATAGGCCTGACGCAGCTCCTCGAGCGGCGCCATCAGGGTCTCCGCCACGAAGCGCCCACCATAGGGACCGAAATGTCCTGCCGCATCCGGCAGGCTGTTCCAGTCAGGCCTTGTCTTGACCGGTTCTACCACGAATATCCACCTCAGGAAAAATGACCAGTATCGCGGTCGCCGGCCGCCACATCGGCGCGCCGTACCGCCTCGAAGAAGGCGGCCATGCGCGCCGCGTCCTTGATGCCCTGCGCCGCCTCGACGCCGCCGCTCACATCGACGCCGTAGGGCCGCACGCTGCGTATTGCATCCTGTACGTTCTCCGGCGTCAATCCCCCGGCGAGCAGTATGGGCGCGCCCGGATGCGCCGGGATCTCGCTCCACGGGAACGTCGTCCCGGTCCCGCCCGCCACCCCGGGACGATAGGTATCGAGCAGCAGCGCGCGGGCATCGTGATAGCGCCCCGCTTCCACCCGCACATCGGCGCCCGGTCGCATGCGGATCGCCTTAATGTAAGGCAGTCCGAAACGGCGGCAGTCGGCCGGGGATTCATCGCCATGAAATTGCAGGATGTCGATGCGCACCCGCCCGAGCACGGACTCGATCTCCGCGGCGGCGGCATCGACGAACAGACCCACCGTCTGGACAAAGAGCGGTAGTCCGGATGCGATATCGGCCGCCCGCGTGATCTCCACACGACGCGGGCTGTGTTCGTAAAACACCAGCCCGATCGCATCCGCGCCAAGCGTCGATGCCGCCGCCGCGTCCTCGGTCCGGGTAATGCCGCAAATCTTAACACGTGTGCGCATAGGTTCGGCTACAAGATACTAGAGAAAGGATGCAAGGGGAAAGACAATTCCCTGATCCGTGGACGAATCCATCGACGATGCTCCGGAGCCTCACCACACCCCGGGCCGGTCCGGATCATACGGGATACCGTATGCCCCGGGATACTCGACACCCACGAAATAGAGTCCCGTGGGCACCGCATTCACTCCGCCCAGACGGCGATCCCGATGCTCCAGCACCTCACGCGACCAGTCCGTCTCCTGCTCACCCGCACCGATCGCGAGCAGCACACCGGCGATGTTGCGCACCATGTGATGAAGAAATGCGTCGGCAACGATGTCTATGACGACGAAATCCCCGCGCCGCTGCACATCCAGGCGCTGCACAGTGCGCACCGGGCTCTTGGCCTGGCAGGCATAGGCCCGATATGAAGAGAAATCGTGGCGGCCGACCAGATGGACGGCGGCCGCGCTCATTCGGGCCGCGTCGAGCGGGCGATATTCCCACGAAACCGCGTCCGCAGGCAGTGCCGGGCGCACGGGCGTGTTGTAGATCACGTAGCGGTAATGGCGCCGCAGGGCAGAGAAACGCGCGTGAAAATCCTCCGCCACCGGCCGCGCCCAGCGCACACTGATATCGGGCGGCAGATGGGTGTTGGCGCCAAACACCCAGGAGCGATCGCGGCGCTGCGCCGTGGTATCAAAATGCGCGACCTGCCCCAGTGCATGCACCCCGGTGTCGGTGCGCCCCGCGCAGGCCACGCGGACCGGGTGATCAGCGACCCTGGCAAGCGCCTCTTCGAGGCAGCCCTGAACGGTGCGCACGCCCTGTTGCAGCTGCCAGCCGCAGAAGCGCGTCCCCGCGTACTCTATCCCCAGGGCAACACGCATCAGCGGACGCTTCCAAAGGATGCGCCGGTGACGGACACAGCGGGGAGGCGAAGCCTCCTGTCATTCTCTATAATCATGATTCATCAACCGCCGGAGCACGGATTACCATGCACCCACTGCAAGACCTGTTCAACAACAATCTACGCTGGGCGCAGCGCATGACGGGCGTCGATCCCGATTTCTTCAGGCACCTGACCGAACAGCAGACGCCCGAATACCTGTGGATCGGCTGCTCCGACAGCCGCGTGCCCGCCAACGAGATCGTCGGCCTGCCGCCGGGTGAACTGTTCGTCCACCGCAACGTGGCCAATATTGTAATCCACACCGACATCAATTGCCTTTCGGTCCTGCAGTACGCGGTGGACATACTCGGCGTGAAACACATCATCGTGTGCGGGCATTATGGCTGCGGCGGGGTCAAGGCGGCGCTGGAGGACAAGGCACATGGCCTGATCGACAACTGGATCCACAATGTGCGCGAGATCTATGAACTGCATCGCGAACGTCTCGACGCGGAGACGGACAGCGCGCGCCGGCTCGCACAGATGTGCGAACTGAACGTGATGGAACAGGCGAAGAAGGTCTATCGCACGACGATCGTACAGCAGGCGCTGCAGCGCGGCCATCCCCTGACGATCCACGGCCTGATCTACGACATCGCGGACGGAATCCTCAAGGATCTCAACGTACGCTTTCCCTGACGCCCCGGCGCCGGCACGCGGGGCTTATTTCAGAGACTTGTAGTGGTTGATCAGTCCGCGGGTGGAGGAATCGTGGGTCTGCACGGGAGCCGTGCCGCCGAGCTCCGGCAATATCGACGACGCGAGCTGCTTGCCGAGTTCCACGCCCCACTGATCGAAGGAATTGATGTTCCAGATCACGCCCTGCGTGAAGATCTTGTGCTCATACATCGCGAGCAGCATGCCCAGCGTGTAAGGCGTGAGGCTGCGAAACAGGATTGAGTTGGTCGGCCTGTTTCCCTCGAACACCTTGTGCGGAATCAGGCGCTCGGCCGACTCGCCGCGGATGCCCGCCGCTTCCAGCTCGCGCCGCACCTCGTCCGCTGTCTTGCCGCGCATCAGCGCCTCTGTCTGGGCAAAGAAGTTCGATAACAGGATCCTGTGGTGCTCGCCGACCGGATTGTGCGAACGCGCCGGAGCGATGAAATCCGCAGGCACGCGCGCGGTGCCCTGGTGGATCAGCTGATAGAACGCGTGCTGGCCATTGGTCCCCGGCTCGCCCCAGATAACCGGCCCGGTCGCATAGTCGACCGTTGAGCCGCCGCGATCCACGTGCTTCCCGTTGCTTTCCATGTCGGCCTGCTGCAGATAGGCTGGCAAGCGCTCCAGGTACTGATCGTAGGGAAGAATGGCGTGGCTGCGGACGCCGAAGAAATTGTTGTACCAGACCCCGAGCAGACCGAGGACGGCAGGGATATTGTCTTCGAGAGGCGCCGTGCGGAAATGCTCGTCCATGGCGTGGGCGCCTTCCAGCAGCAGGTCGAAGTTGTCCATGCCGATCGCGATTGCAATGGACAGTCCGATTGCGCTCCACAGCGAGTAACGCCCGCCGACCCAGTCCCAGAATTCGAACATATTGGCGGGATCGATGCCGAAGGCGGCGACCTCGCGGGCATTGGTCGAGAGAGCAACGAAGTGCTTCGCGATGGCGCTCTCGTCGCCGCTCGACTGCACGAACCAGTCGCGCGCGGTGCGCGCGTTGGCGAGCGTTTCCTGGGTGGTGAAGGTCTTCGATGAGATGATGAACAGCGTCTGCTCCGGAGGCTTCTGCTTCAGCGTCTCGATGATATTCGTGCCATCGACATTGGAGACGAAATGGACGCGCAGCCCGGTGCGCACGTAGGGCTTGAGCGCGCGGACCACCATCGCCGGGCCGAGATCGGACCCGCCGATGCCGATGTTGACGATGTCGGTGATCTTCTTGCCGGTGTAGCCCTTCCAGTCGCCGTTGCGCACGGCGTTGCTGAAGCCGCGCATCCTGGCCAGCACCGAGTGGATGCGCGGCATGACGTCGACGCCGTCGACCAGAACGGGGCGGCTGGAACGATTACGCAGCGCCGTGTGCAGAACCGCGCGATTCTCCGTGAAGTTGATCTTCTCTCCGCCGAACATGCGCCCGATCTGTTCCGGCAGGCCGGCCTGCCGCGCCAGCGCGGTGAGCAGGCGCATGGACTCCGAGGTAATGTGATTCTTGGAGTAGTCGACCAGAAAATCACCGAGACGGAGCGAGAACGTCTCGAACCGTTTCGGATCGGCGCTGAACAGATCGCGCATCGGCAGGTCCTTGACCTGCCCGTAATGCGCCTCCAGGGCGCGCCAGGCGGAAGATTGCGTCAGTCCTGACATGGCATGGATCCTAATAGGCCTCGGAACCGACGTCACCGCCATCGAGGGAGAGCTTGTGGCGCCAGAACTGGTCGTCACGGTCAAACAGCCGGTAAGTACCGCGCGGACCCCAGGTGCCGGCGGCATAGGTGTTAATGAAGTCGCGCTCCATGGACCACACCTTGAGAATCGGATCCACCACGCGCCAGGCCCATTCAACCTCGTCGTAGCGCAGAAACAGCGAATGGTCGCCCTTCATGGTGTCGAGCAGAAGTTCCTCGTAGGCATCCGATTCCTTGTCGTCCTTGGAGCGGTAGGACGCATCAAGACTGATGGTGCGTGTGCGCATCTCCAGGCCATGCACCTTCACCTGAATCTCCATCTTCAGGCACTCATTCGGCTGTATGCCCATCAGCAGCCAGTTCGGATTGATGCGCTCCAGATGGGTGTTGCGGAACAGATGGTGCGGCGGTTCCTTGAAGCGGATCGTGATGGCTGAACTCGCCTCGGCCATGCGCTTGCCCGTGCGCAGATAGAACGGCACGCCGCGCCAGCGCCAGTTGTCGACATACAGCTTGAGGGCGGCATATGTCTCGGTGGTGCTGCCCGGATCGACGCCCTCTTCCTCCAGATAGCCCAGCGCCGCCTTGCCGCCGACGGTCCCCTGCGAGTACTGGCCACGGAAGGCGTGCGCGTGCACCGCGTTCTGGGTGATCGGCCGGATCGATTTCAGCACCTTGACCTTCTCATCGCGCAGCGACTCGGCATCCATCATCGCCGGCGGCTCCATCGCCACCAGCGCGAGCAGTTGCATCAGGTGGCTCTGCAGCATATCGCGCAGCGCGCCGGCACCCTCGTAGTACCCGGCCCGTCCTTCGAGGCCGCGCATCTCGGAATGGGTGATCTGCACGTGGTCGACATAGTCGCGGTTCCACAACGGCTCCAGCAGCAGGTTCGCGAAACGGAACACCAGGATATTCTGCACCGTGCCCTTGCCAAGGTAATGATCGATGCGGAAGATCTGTTTCTCGCTCAGGTGACGCGAAATTCCCTGCTGCAGCGCCTGCGCGCTGAGCAGGTCGTAACCGAACGGCTTTTCGATCACCACTCGGCGCCAGCCGGTGCTCTGCTTGAGCAATCCGACTGCGCTCAGATGTTCAATCGCCGGACCAAAGTCCGCCGGCGGAATCGCCATGTAAAAGACCACATTGGGAGAGAACAGGCCGTAGTTGGCAAGCGTCTCGCTGAGGCGGACATAAGCCTGGGAGTCGTCGAAATTACCCTGCGCGTAGTGCAGCCTGGCGCGGAAGCGCTCGAAGGCGACCGGATCATAACCTCGCGGATATTTCTCCGCGAGCATTGCGGCGACCTCCTCGATCCAGCGATCGTTGTTCCACTCGCGGCGCGCGAAGGCGACGATCGTCAGATTCTCAGGCAGCCGCCCCTCGACCTCGAGCGAGAACAGGGCAGGGATAAGTTTGATGCGCGTCAGGTTTCCGGTCGCACCGAAGATAACGAGCGAACACTGGTCCATGGAATCAGTTTCCGTCCTTGTCCCGCGCGGTGATCGCATGACCGCCGAAGGCGTTACGCATCACGGCGAGCATCTTGTTGACATAATCGCCGCCGTGCTGGCTGGCGAATCGCATGTGCAAGGCCAGAGTGATCACCGGCGCCGGCACACCCTGGCTGATCGCCTCGGCGACCGTCCAGCGTCCCTCGCCCGAATCCGCCACCACCGGCGCAACCGTATCGAAATCCTGATCGCCGGCAAGCGCGTCGGCGGTCAGATCGAGCAGCCAGCTGCGCACCACTGAACTGTGGCGCCAGAGCTCGGAGATCTGCGCGAGATCAAGGGCGAATTCCTTCTTGCCGCGCAACAGGGCGAATCCTTCCGCATAGGCCTGCATCATGCCGTATTCGATCCCGTTGTGGATCATCTTGGTGAAATGCCCCGAACCGCGCGGGCCGACATGGGCCCAGCCGCGGTCCGGAGCAGGCGCGAGTGCCTTCAGGATCGGCTCAATCTGCTTGACGTGCTCCCTCTCGCCGCCCGCCATCAGGCAGTAGCCGTTCTCGAGACCCCAAACACCGCCCGATGTGCCGACATCGACCATGCCGATGCCGGACTGGGCCAGCATGGCCCCGCGACGTTGTGTATCCTTGTAGCTCGAGTTACCGCCGTCCACCACGATGTCGCCGGGCGAAAGGCGGCGCTCCAGTTCCTTCATGGCTTTTTCGGTGGCGTCGCCGCTCGGCACCATGACCCAGACAACGCAGGGAGAATCAAGCCGCTTGATCAGCCCGCCGATGTTAGGCGCGCCGATCATGCCGACCTCGTCCACCAGCGCCCGCCGCTCATCCTCGCTGGGACTGTAACCGACGACCTCAAAATCGGCTCGACGCAAGCGGCGCACCATGTTGCCACCCATCTTGCCCAGCCCAATCATGCCAAGTTTCATCGTCCGGCTTCCTCTATAATGTTCGCGGCAGATATCCGCGGCGAGAATTGAACTCTAAATTGAGATATGGGATAACTGACCCTGGATTCACAACGCCCTGTCGCCTTCTTTCATGCCCGGCAATGTGCCCGTATGGTACCTTTTGTGCAGGGAGAAGATAAACCGTCCCTGGAGATATCGACTCGCCCTGCAATTAATTAAGCAGGATGTATCAATGCCGGGAACAACCTGCGCACGGACCGCTGCCAATAACGACAAATAATCATGCGAAGACAGAAATCCTCCCACCATCGACCATGAGCGTCAATAAGATCCTGTTCGTAACCAGCGAGATACACCCCCTGATCAAGACCGGAGGTCTGGCCGATGTCTCGGCCAGCCTGCCAAAAGCGATCAAGGCGCTGCGGCGCGACATCCGCATCCTGCTCCCCGCCTACCGCAGCGTGCTGGCGTCCATCGGTCCCGTCCAGGAGATCGCCACGTTCACCTGCCCTCCCGCAAGTGAGCCGGTGCGCCTGCTCGAAACCCATCTGCCGGGAACATCCATCAAGATCTGGCTGGTCCATTCGCCGGCCCACTTCGACCGGGACGGCGGGCCCTATCTCGGACCCGACGGCCACGACTGGCCGGACAATGCCGAACGTTTCACGGTGTTCTCACGGGTGGCGGAAACCCTCGGCATGGACCAGGCCGGTCTGTCATGGCGCCCCGAGCTGGTGCACTGTAATGACTGGCAGGGCGGACTCGCCGTCGCCTTGCTGTCGCGCCATGCGGTGCGCCCCGCCACCCTGTTCACGATCCACAACCTCGCCTATCAGGGACTGTTTCCCGCCGAGACATTCCACCGGCTGGAACTGCCCCCCGATCTGTGGTCGATGCACGGGCTCGAATACTACGGACAGATATCCTTCATCAAAGGCGGCATCGCCTACGCCGACATGATCAGCACGGTAAGTCCACAATATGCGCAGGAGATTTGCACCCCGGAATTCGGCTGCGGTCTCGAGAACCTGTTACGCCACCGTTCCGACCGGCTCGTCGGTATTCTCAACGGCGCCGACTACAAGGAGTGGAATCCGGCCAAAGACCCGCTGATTCATCAGAGATACAACGCCTTCAGCCTGCACAAGAAACCGGCCAACAAGACGGCCCTGCAGCAACACTTCGGACTGACGGTCGACGACACGGTTCCGCTTGTTGGAATGATCGGTCGGCTGGCCGAGCAGAAAGGCTTCGATTTAATGCTTGATGCCCTCCCCCAGCTCCTGCGCCAGCCGGTGCAGCTGATCGTTCTCGGCAGCGGCAGCCGGCAGCTCGAAGAGCAGCTGCGCCAGGCCGTCGCCACCTATCCCGGCCGGGTGGCGGCCCATTTCGGCTACAGCGAAGCGCTCGCGCACCAGATCGAGGCGGGCGCCGACATCTTCCTGATGCCATCCCGCTACGAGCCCTGCGGACTTAATCAGATCTACAGCCTGCGCTACGGCACGGTCCCCGTGGTGCATCGCACTGGCGGCCTGGCCAATACCGTGGTCGACGCCACCGATGAAACCCTGCGGCGCGGGTCGGCCACCGGCTTCATCTTCGACGAACCGACCCCCGCCGCCCTGCTCGCCGCGCTCGACCGGGCGCTGGCCTGCCACCGACAGCCACGCGCATGGAAACGCCTGGCCTATGTCGGCATGCAGCAGGAGTTCGGCTGGCGCCAGAGCGCGCATCAGTACGCTGAGCTCTATCAGCGCACCGCGGCGCTCGCCACCGCGCGCAAGCCCGGTTGATCGGCTATAATGCGCCCTGCCTTATGAACAAGACCGCCACAGAAAAACACGCCGCGCGCCTTACCCGCAAGGACGCAACCATGGCCATGCACGACCAGAAGCTGCGCGCCCGCGTCAAGCTGTTCGGCAATCTGCTCGGCAACGTGTTGCATTCGCAGGCGGGTGGCCGCGTATTCACCGCGGTCGAGACGCTGCGCAAGGGCTACATCGAGCTGCACAAGGAAGAATCGCCGCGCAAGCGCGCCGCGCTTACCCGGCTCATCCGCCGGCTCGATCCCGAGATCATCACCCACGTGGTACGCGCATTCAGCAGCTATTTCAGCCTGGTGAACCTGGCTGAGGAAGTCTTTCAGCACCAGCTGCGCGAGCGCCGGCGCCGCGCCGGGAAACCACTGTGGACCGGCTCTTTTGAAGAGGCCCTGCGTGGTTTCCGTCGCGACAGAATCAGCGTCGCCCAGCTGCAGAGCGTGTTGGACAGACTGAGCTACAACCCGGTGATCACCGCGCACCCCACCGAGGCGAAACGCCATACCATCATGCAGATCCTGCGCCGGATCTTCGTAACCAGCCAGCAGCTCGACGACACCCTGCTGTCGCGGGAGGAGCGCGAGGAGGTGCATCGCGTGCTGGAAGCCGAGATCCAGACCTTGTGGAAGACCGACGAGGTGCGCGGCCAAAAGCCCAACGTGATCGGCGAAATCCGTCACGGCATCTACTATTTCCAGGACAGCCTTTTCCAGGCGGTGCCGGCGATGTACCGCGAGCTGGAAAAGACCATTGACCGGGTCTACGGCGACGAGGACGGAAAAGGCGCCGGCATCAACCTGCCCAGTTTCATGCGCTTCGGCTCCTGGGTGGGCGGCGATCGCGACGGCAATCCCAACGTGACACCGGACGTGACGGCGGTTGCCGTGCGCATGCACGCCATTGCCGCCATCCAGGAATACCTGCCGCGGGTAGCCCAGCTTGGCCACGAGCTGACTCAGTCGAAACTGCTCTGCTCGCCGTCCGCCGCACTGCTCGCCAGTCTCGACGAAGACGATCGCTACGCCAAGCAGGCGCTGGAGGAGGCGGACCGTTTCCGCGATGAACCATACCGGCGCAAGCTCTACATCATGCGTTACCGGCTGCAGCAGATGCTGAACCACACGCGTCGCCGGCTCGAGGGAGAAACCGACTCACCCCCGCGCGCCGCCTACGACAGCGCGAACGAGCTGCTGCGCGACCTGTACCTGATCCGCGACTCGCTGCGCGCCCATGGTGACCGCAGCATCGCCGAACTTGGCCTGAAGGACCTGATCCGGCTGGTGGAGACCTTCGGCTTTTTCCTGGTCCAGCTCGATCTGCGCCAGGAATCCTCCCGCCACACCGCCGCTGTCGTCGAGCTGCTCAAGGCTGATGACGGCACCGAATACACCGAGCTCGACGAGACCCGCCGGGTCAAACTGCTGTCGCGGCTGCTCGAGCGTGACCCGCTGCGCCTCGACCACAGCGCGCTGACGACGCCCACGCGGGAGACCCTGGAGGTATTCGAGGTCATGGCCTCCATGCGCGCGGAGGTAAGCGCCCAGGCGTTCGGCAGCTATGTCATCTCGATGACGCACTCGGCGAGCCATGTCATGGAAGTGATGTTCCTCGCGCGCCAGGCCAGACTGCTGGGCCGCAACAATGACGGTTCCTGGTACTGCCACCTGAGCGTCTCGCCCCTGTTCGAGACCATCGACGACCTCAATCGCATCGAACCGGTGATGCGCGATCTGTTCACCAGCCCGACCTACATGGCGCTGCTGAAGGCGGCGGGGAACGTGCAGGAGATCATGCTGGGCTATTCCGATTCCTGCAAGGACGGCGGCATCCTGGCCTCCTCCTGGGCCCTGTACCGGGCACAGATCAAGATCACCGCGCTCACCGCGGAGCACAACATCGAATGCCGCCTGTTCCACGGTCGCGGCGGCACCATCGGACGCGGGGGCGGCCCGACTCACGAGGCGATCCTGTCCCAGCCGCCCGGCACCGTGCAGGGCCGCATCAAATTCACCGAACAGGGTGAGATGGTCTCCTACAAATACAGCAACAAGGAAACCGCCATCTACGAGCTCGGCGTCGGCGTCACCGGCCTGCTCAAGGCGAGCAAGAGCCTGGTACAGCCTGTGAAGACCGTCAGCCGCCGCCACAGCCAGATCATGGACCAGCTCGCCCGCTTCGGCGAGGCCGCCTACCGCCAGCTCGTGGACGAGACGCCGGGACTGCTCGACTACTTTTATGAGGCGACGCCGGTCAACGAGATCGGCCTGCTCAACATCGGCTCGCGCCCGAGCCATCGCCGCAAGGCAGACCGCACCAAATCCTCGATCCGCGCCATCCCCTGGGTGTTCGGCTGGGCGCAATCGCGCCACACAATCCCGGCATGGTACGGCATCGGTTCCGCACTGCAGCAGTGGTGCGGGGACGATCCCAAACGACTCGAGGAACTGCGTACCATGTACCGCCAGTGGCCATTCTTCCGCGCGCTGCTCAGCAACACCCAGATGTCGCTGTTCAAGGCGGACTTGACGATCGCGGGAGAATACGCCCAACTGTGCAGCGACAGCAGGCTGGCGACGAAGGTCTACGGCATGATCAGCGAGGAGTACCGCCGCACCGTCGTTCACACCCTGGCCGTCGCCAAGGCGAAGCAGCTGATCGAGGAGAATCCTGCGCTGGCACTGTCGCTGTCACGCCGTAATCCCTATCTCGACCCGCTCAGTCACATCCAGATCACCCTGCTGAAACGCTGCCGTGACCCCGAACTCGGGGCGGATAAACGGGATATCTGGCTCAACCCGCTGTTGCGCTCCATCAACGCGATCGCGGCCGGCATGCGCAATACCGGCTGAGACCCGCCTTACGCCGGCATGGCGCGCCGGAAATCGCAATACGACAGAGAAAGACGCCGGCGGCCGCCGGCTCAGGCGACCTGCCGCGGGATATGATTCCGCGTGTGGGTGATCCGGTTGTGTTCGTCC
>JADLET010000006.1 GCA_020845975.1 Gammaproteobacteria bacterium
GCTCGTTGGCCAGTTCCCCGGTGATATTCGCCACACCGAAGGTCAGCAGGTGACTGTCGAACAGCGGCATGTCGAACTGCAGATCCACAGTGGTCTTCTTCGAATCCGTCATGGGCGCAATGCGGCCGTCGCCGCCGATCAAGGTCGGAGCGCTGATCACCGGAGTTGTCCCGCCGACGATGTAAGTCTCGGTATGCTTGTCTATCTGACCGATTGCGAGCTTGGCCGTGACGTCATTCCACGCCGTACGGAAGGTCAGGCCAGTATTATCCTGTTCCGCCATGCCACCACGCGCGAAGACTGCGCCGTTGAGCCAGGTTGTCAGGGCAATGGTACTCAGGGTCGGGATATCATCGATCGTGCCCAGGTTGGGATCGGTCACAGAGGTTCGCAGCAGGGTATGAGGCTGATCATAGCCATATTCCGACCTGGAGCTGACTCGCGAAAGATCAATCCGGGTCACATCCGACGGCACGAATTTCAGGTTGAAACCAAGGGTGTCATCCTCGTACCAGTTATCACCGGTATCACCCACCAGATTAGTGGCGGCGGGCAGGCCGGTAGTGGCATTGGTCGTTTCATAAGGCACGGCTCCGGTGACGCCGGCTGGCACAGTCGCAACATTCACGTGAGTGGTCGGATATCCCGCCGTCCCGCGCCGACGATAGTTCATACCCAGCGCCAGCGTGTCGGTGGCCTTCAGCGTTCCGGATAGCGCCAGGTCAGTCGAATCCTCCGGGGCAATGCTGTCAAGTGAGCTACCCATGCCGAGCTTCATGCTCATCCCGGATTTCTCCGGCATCTTTGTGAAGATGCTCACCACACCGCCCATCGCGTGACCACCGTACAGACTGGAGAATGGGCCACGCAGTACCTCCATACGCTCGACATTCTCGGTATCGATCATGGTCCAGTTGACCTGGCCATTATTGGAATCGTTCTGCGGGATGCCGTCCACCAGCACCAGGTTGTCCTTTGCCTGCGCATTGCCCCGAATGGTCAATGAAGGCGTCGTCTCCATGAAACCCTTGGTGCGCCGAACCATCACGCCCGTCGTGTTCTTCATGGCCTCATCCACGGTCATGATATTCATCTGCTGGATGTCCTCAGCGGTGATGACGCTGATCGCAGCGGGAGAATTCTTTACATCGATCTCGGTGCGCGTGGCAGAAACCACCATTTCAGGCAGTGTCAGATCGGCATCCACCGCGAACAAGGACGGACTCATGCCAGACAATCCGACGCCCAGCAATGCAAGATAGAGCTTTTTGTACTCCATAATTTTCCTCCAGATTACTTCTTAACAAGTTGGTATTTTGCACTGGAACCGAATCATCTCCGCGCCATTGCCACGGAGGATACATTCCCCATTTCTCCCAAGCGCTACATCATCTCAATCCGCGCCACCTCCCTGTCGATCGCCCGCGCCATCCTTGCATGGACGCAATCCCCATCGACTCATGCCCTGATCCGATAGCTCCAGCGATAGACACGCATAAAGCCAAGGCCCAGTGCCGCGCACAGCGCGAGGAACCCGAGGATCTGCATCCACGGCGTCACCGGCTTCATCTCGGTGGCCATATTCATGCTGACCTCCTGCATCGCATAACCCTCCACAGGCTGTGCCTGAGTCGAGCCTTCGGCGCTGGGGGCCTGACTGGGTGATGCCTGCCCTGCCGCTGCTGCGGCGGGCATCGCCGAGGCGATCGCCACCGCGGCCGGGGCCGGCACTGGCACCAGGTTCGCCTGCACCAGCTTGGTCAGGATCGGATCGTGACAATCCTCCTCGGTACATTTGAGCTGCAGCTCCTCGATCAGATCGCTGACCTTCTGACCCAGGTCCTGCACCACTGCGTCATCCGGCTTCCAGTAGCCTTTGCGCACTGCCTCCAGCATGCGCGTCATCAGCGCCTGGTACGCCCACAGGTTGCCGGAATCGCGGAAGAACTCTTCCATGTCGAGGTTGTGACGGTCCTGCACGTAGGTTGCGTACATCTCGTTCCATTTCGCGGCGTCGACCGCCTCAGGCACGGTGACCTGCCAGCCCCACAGGTTCTGCACCACCATGTTCAGGAACTTGGCGCCGGAGTAGCCTTCCTTCTGCATCTCCTTGATCCACTCCGGGTTGAGATAGCGCGTACGCATCTCGCGGCCCATGTACTTGTCCAGCGTCTCCTGCTTCATGTTCGCCGCGTTCTCGAGGTTGCTGATGAAGACCTCGGGCGTCTTGCCGTCCACCGCACGCACCGCCATGCTGACACCGCCGAAGGACTGGAACGGGTCGTCACCGGTCAGCACCTGGTAGACATTGCTCGAGCGGCTGTGCACCGTCATCTTGGTGCCGGACAGTGCGGCTTTGAGCAGATCCTTGCCAACGCCTGCCTGGCCGACCGCCTCACCGCTTTCGCCCCAGAAGCCCTGGCCGTACATGTGACTCATGCGCATGAAATACACGTCGGCGACCTTCTGCTCGTCGTCCCAGGTGTCGGAGCGGTCGGTGACGCCGCTGAGATTCGTGCCGTAGGCCCCGGAGGGGACGGTGAACATGCGTACCGCCGCCATGCGCGCCGCCAGCTCGGCCTTCACGCCGCGCTGCTCGAGCATGGCGCGTGTCTTCGCTGTATTGTTGCGCAAGGCGTTGTCCGGTTCTTCTTGTGCCTGTGCCACGCTGACGGCGGAATCGAGCAGGGCCATCACGTTGGAAAAAATGTCGCGATGCATGCCGGACGGGATGATGGTCACGTCGATGCGCGGTCGGCCGAGTTCCGCGCGCGAGATGGGCTCCACGCCGCGCACGACGCCGCGTGCGTCCCACACAGGGCGCACGCCCATCAGGTACATGATCTGCGATTCCTGCACGCCCTCGTGGCGCATGGTCTCGACGCCCCACAGCGTGAAGGTCAATTTGTCGGGATACTCGCCGTGCTTCCCCTTGTAGGTTTCGATGAGCTCCCGCGCCAGCTTCGCGCCCAGCTTGTAGGTGGACTCGGCCGGTATGCGGCGCGGATCAAAGGAATAGAAGTTGCGGCCCGTGGGCAGGGCATTGGGATTACGCAGCGGATCACCACCCACGCCGGCCTCTATGTAGCCGCCGTTGAAACCGCTGATGACGGAATCCAGTTCCTGCCTTGCGCTCAGCCGGATCAGGCCCTTGATCTCCTCGACGCGGGCCCGGCGCTGTCCGGCGCTCAGTGTCGTATCGAGCGAGACGATCGCCTCGGCCGTAGAATCAATGAACTTATCCTGCGGCGCCACGCCGAGCGTATGCAGGCCGAACGGCGTGGGCCGATCCGACATCTCCTCCAGATAGTGATGCAGTGTGTCGATCAGCTCCGGCGTCGGGTCTCCGGAGAAGTCGTGCGCCGCGTGGTCGTGCTCGTGTTCGGGATGCTCCGTGTCGCCGTGAAAGACCTCGAGCTTGCCCATCTCCAGGTCCTTGAACAGGCCCATGCGCTCGGCCAGTTCGTTGATGCCGTCGAGATGGGCCTCGGCCAGCAGCGGGCTCTTCTGCAGCGCGGACTGGTATTCGGCGATCTTGGCTTCCAGCTCGCGCAGCTCCGGGTTAAGGCCCGCCTTGTCGAAGGGCGGCGTCATATGAGTGATCATCACCGCCATGCCGCGGCGCTGGGCGATGGTGCCCTCGCCGGTGTCGTCCATGATGAAGGCGTACAGATTGGGCAGATCCTGGATCAGGTACTCGGGCGAATCGGCGATGCTCAGGCCCGCCTCCTTGCCCGGCAGCCATTCATGCGTGCCGTGCGTACCGAACTGCAGCATCGCGTCGGGCTTGAATTCCTTATGCAGCCACAGATAGAAGGCGATGTACTGGTGCGGCGCCGAAATGGTCACGTCGTGATAAAGGTGCTCGGGGTCCTCGGTCCAGCCGCGCGAGGGCTGCGGCCCGAGCAGCACATTGCCGTAGCGGATCACCGGCAGCACGAAGTAGCGTTTCCCCTGCTCGTCGATGTAGGCCATGATGGTGTTGACCTCTGGCCGGCCGTGGCTCTTGATGACGAAGTCCTGCGCGGCCTGCGGCAGCTCGGCGAACCATTTCTTGTAGGTCTCGACTGGCAGCAGCACGGCGTGGCCGCTCTTCGCCAGCTCCTCGATCATGTCGTGGTTCCAGTTCGGGATGTTGGAGCCGTACTCGAGCACCGCGTCCTGCAGCGGCTTCTTCTCCGTCGGCATGCCGTCGAGCTTGTAACCCTCCTCTTTCATGCGCGTCATCACCTGCCACAGGCTCTCGGGAACGACGTTGAGGAACGACGCGCCAACGCCTTCCTTGCCGGGCGGGAAATTGAAGTACTGGAGGAACACGCGCTTGTCGTGATTGTCCATGCGGCGCAGCTCCACCCAGCGGTGCACCCGCCGGGCCAGCATCTCGACGCGCTCAGGAATGGCGCGTTCTTCCATGTATTCCACGCCGGTATCCGGATCCTTGAAGCGCTCCTTGGCCGCGAACACCGTCGGCTGGATCAGTCCGGCCATCTCCGGCATGGCGAGCTGCCAGGAACGCTCCATGATGTCGAGGCCGATCGGCGAGGCCTCCCATTCGGCACGCGTCTGCGAGTAGACCGAAATGGCGTTGATGACCGGGACGTTGAGGCGCTTGAACAGCGGGATCAACGTATCAGGATTGACGCCGATCTTGATACTGGCCGCGACCACCGCCTCGACGCGAGACTTGCCGCCGGCGTCGAGGAAGTACTGTTCGATCGCCTTCTCCGGCGGATAGCTGAACACCGTCATTACGTTCAGCCCGCGCTTTTCCAGCGCGTCGATGACGGCGTCGATGTGCGCGGTCGTGCCCGCCACCACGTTGGCCTGGTAGATGAAGAAGCCGACCCACGGACGCTTGGGGTCGTAATGCGCGTAATTATTCCGGAAGGCCTCGAAGTCGGTGTACCAGGACTTCGTGCCGGCATCGTACAGCCCGACCTCGGGGATAGCCTGCGGCGGAACGAACGGGAGTGCAAGTCCGCGCTTCGACAAGGCGTAGAGCAGGCCGTTGCGCGTGTTCTCGGCGCCGCCGGTCTCGAAGTAGCGGCGCAGCTCGAGATCGGTGCGAATGCCCATCGCCTTGTCCTGCTCGTCCTCGGTGCCACCGAATGCGTACACCTGCCCGCCGCCCTTGATCGCCTGCGCCAGGTGGTCCCTGATGCTGTTGACCTGGGTCCGCCCCATGATCGTCAGGATCACCAGATCCGAGCGACTGAGGTGCTCCAGATCCTGCTCCAGCACTTTGGTGCTGGAATAGACCACGATCTTCGCGGCGGCCAGCTCGGGAAGTTCGGCCTGCAGCGTGCGCATCACATCGACGGTCTGCTTGGTGGAGATGTCACCGAGCAGCAGGCTGATGCGCAGCGGCTCGGCCGCCTGCACCATCCAGGCGGCGAGCATCAGCAGCAGACCGAGGCAGAATTTATTCAGGGACATACACCACCCGGCCATCGCTGAGCTGGTAGGCGGTGCCGAGGCGCATACCCTCGCCGCTCAGCTTCTGATCAGTGACCTTCTGTACCTTGACCTCCTTGCCCTGCTTGGTGATCACCTCGATCTCGCCCTGCTCGTTCTTCTTCGTGATCGTCACCTCGCTCTTCTCGTCCATCATCTCAAGCATGTTGTAGCTCATGAACAGTGCGATCATCATGCTCACGATCAGCACGATGCTGGCATCGAACAGATTTGCCACCCCCGCCAGCGGGTCCATGTCGTGGTGCTGCACAGTCTCCGTGCGACGCAGGTATTTCATGCTCACGGTGTTTCCTCCGCGGGGCGTGCGCTCATGAGAACAGATGGCGTCTCGTGCGCGTCCGGCAGCCGGCTGTCGCGCGACGCACGTTCCGTCAGATAGCGCATCTCGGTCACATCGGCCTTGATCCACTGTTCACGCACCAGCGCGATCGCGAAGGCAACCACGCCGCTGCCCAGCCCCACCACAGCGGCGGTGAAGGCCGACACCATGTGCTGCGCCATCTCCGGCATGCTGCCCTGGGCCAGCGAGGCCAGAGCGACGCCCATAGGGATCAATGTACCCATAAGACCGAGCCCGGGGCCGGAGCGGACAATGAAGCGCGCCCGCTCCACCGCCTTGCCGAGCTGGCGCTCGGCCTCCTGCAACAAGATCTCGAGTTCCAGATCACGATTTTCGCGAGCTCCCTCGGCCAGCCATGTGGTGAGACGGCCGCGATAACCGTCGATCGCCGGACGCTGCCCACGCTTGCGGTCCAGGTGCTCGCGTGCCAACCCCCCGATCAGGATCAGCATGTAGAACACCAGCGCCACCAGACCCAGCGTCACCGGGTAGTACAGGACAGCGGAGACAACGTAGAGAAAATTCTCGGCCCATTGCATCACGTTCATTACCTTATCCTCGTTGACGTTTGAAGAAACCCAGCAGGAATGCCGTCAGAAACACCAGCGGCGCGACCCACAGCAGTGATTCGCCTGGCGCGGCAGCGGCGGCGCTCTCTTCCGACACCACCTCCACTGTCACCTGGGCAGGGAAGATCCGCAGGTACACCAGAAACGCACCGGACCATAGCAGAGTCACCGCGACGCCCAGTCGCAGGGCCCGCGTCTCGCACGCGCCAAGTCGGGGGCCGAACAGCCAGGTAAAAGCCAGGACCAGCACGGCGGCGCTGTCCATCAGGATGCCGGCTTCGCCGCCGGTGACGAGCACCAGGGCGAGCGCCAGAACCAGGGCGAGCGCACCGGACGGCCGGTGGCCAATGGAGGCGGTCTCCGGGATCCGGCGGGCGATGAACCAGCGGGCGGCGAGTCCACCGCCAAGAAGGGCGAACAGCAGGGGAAGAAGTCCCTGCAGGAGGTAATTGAGCCGGGGCGACTCTTCCGGCAGCTGCAGGCCATAGAGGGTGCCGAGGCCGACTCCGATCAACAACAAGGCATCGACGACAAACATCCCCCCCGTCGCCCGCACCCGCCGCCCCGGCTTCTCGCCGCGCCCCTCCACCAGATCAGCCCCCGCGATCACGATCAGTGACAACAGGCTCAACAGCCAGAGGATCAATATGAATGCAGTACCCATGAGATCAGGTCACTCCGGATAATCGTATCAGCGGCGGATAGACGAACCCGCGCCGCGGTCGGCGTGGACCCTGGAGGCAAGCATCTGTATTAGTTCACTGTTTCTCGAATAGTTTTCCGGCATGACCCAGGATCCGCCCAGTGCATTTTCGAATCGTTATGCAAATGACGTTTGAGAAGCGCAGGAGTGGACACGGCCGGCATCTGGAGCAGATTTATATATTGAGGGGAGGATAAAAAATAATCTTTCCCCTGCACGCCGCGGGTTTGCCCTTGCACGGGTTCTCTTGTATCTTTGGGGCACGTTCAGGTGTTCCGACGGCTATCGCCCGAGGAATGAAACGGGAAATCGGTGCGTCCGGACCATCGCGTCCACGACAATTCCGATGCTGCCCCCGCAACGGTAAGCAAGACAAGGGCTGACATCAGGCCACTGTGCCCAGGCACGGGAAGGCGTCAGTCCAGGATCCCAGGGGGATCCGCTTGCGAGCCCGGAGACCGGCCCGAACGAAGCGATGCAGTGTCGCGGCGGGCGGCATGGTCAGGTCTTCATCCCCCTGCCCGACGTTCCGCCACGCACTGCCGGTCGACAACAAAAGATCCGCGTGCGGGTGTGCGCGAAAACCGGGAGCACGTCATGAATACCCCTGATATCCATTCGTCCGACATGTCGGACATCTCATCCAGTTTTTCAGGCATTGTTTCTATCTCGCTCGCCATGGCCCTGTTCAGTCCCGCGCTGTGCGCCGCTGACGAAGTCGTCCGCATCGAGCCTGTTTATGTCAGTGCCGCACGTTCTTTGCAGAGCAGCGTGCCCATCCCGGCGGCGATCACGATCATCAACGAGGAGGAAATCGCGGCCAGCGGCGCGCAGCGTATCACGGAGGTATTGCGCGGCCGAGGAGGCCTTCAACTGCGCGATTTCTACGGAGACGGCAGCCGCTCGGTGGTCAGCCTGCGCGGTTTCGGCGAGAACGCGGCCGCCAACACACTGATCCTCGTCGACGGACGACGCCTCAACAACACCGACCTGGGTGCGCCGGATCTCAACAGCATTTCCCTGAATGACGTGGAACGCATCGAGATCATTCACGGCAGCGCCGGCGTATTGTTCGGTGATCAGGCGGTTGGCGGCGTAATCAACGTGGTCACGCGCACGCCGCGTGATTTCCGCGCCGAGATTGCGGCGGGCCTGGGAAGCTTCAGCGAGCAGACCTTGCGCGGTTCTGTCACCGATCGCGCGGACAATGGCCTGGGCTATCGGTTCAGCGCCGAGACCCGCGATAGCGACAATTATCGGGACAACAATCGCCAGGAGTACTCCAACCTGTTCGGTCGGCTCGATTACAGTTACAGCGATCGCGGTTCAGCGTTCATGGAATACCAATCGATAGACGAGGATCTCAGGCTGCCCGGCGCGATCTTCGCGGACCAGGTCGAAGACGACCGCACGCAAACGCGGTTCCCGAACGACTTCACCGACAGCGAGAGCAGGATCTCGCGGTTGGGCGTTCGCCAGCGCCTGCACGATACCTGGCAGGTGGAGGCGGAGCTGTCGAATCGGCGCAGCGATGGTGAAGGCGTACTGACAGGCTCATCGTTCACGCAGGACCGGGACTATACCGCCTTTACCCCGCGCCTGATAGGCACACTGCCCATGAGCGCGGGCGAGATTCTGCTCACCGTGGGCGCCGACGTGGACCGCAACGACTACACGATCACCTCATTGTTCGGCAGCACCGACAATCGCCAGAAGCAGCGCGCCCTGTATGCGCAGGGAACAATACCGTTGGACGAGGCGCTCAGCGCCACGCTGGGTATGCGCCATGCCAAGGTGGAAAACGACCTCACCGACTCCTTCAGCTTTCCCGACGGCGTCGAACTCGACGACAGCGCATCCGTGACCAGCCTGGGCCTGTCGTACACCGTCGCAACCGACTGGCGCCTGTTTGCGCGCAGGGATGAAGTACTGCGTTTTCCCAAGGTCGATGAGTACACTTTCATTGACACGGGAATCACCGAGCTCAAGACGCAGACTGGTGCGTCAAACGAATTCGGCGTCGAGTGGAGGCGCGACGCGCACGCGGCGCGCGCGATACTCTACCGGCTCAACCTCGACAACGAAATCGATTTCGACCCTTCGGCATCGTCCGGCTTTGGCGGCAATACCAATCTCGAACCGACGCGGCGCACCGGCCTGATCATAGACGGTAATGCACAGCCCACCCCCGCGCTGCGCATCGGTGGGGCTTATGGCTACGTGGATGCAGAGTTCGACAGCGGCTCTTTCTCCGGAAACCGAATCCCTTTCGTTGCCGAACAAACGTTCAGCCTTAATGCGAACTATCGCCTGGCCACGGCCTGGAGCGTATTCGGCGAATGCCAGTACATCAGCTCGCGCGTGCCGCAGGGAGATTACGCGAACACACTGGAGAAGCTGCCTGGTTACAGCGTATATAATGCGGCCATCGACTACCATGCAGCGCCATGGAAGCTCACCCTGCGGGTCGACAATCTTACCGATAAGCGTTACAGCGACATCGCCGCACGCGACTTCAATCCCTTCCCGGTCGAAGTCACAGCTTATTACCCGGCACCTGAACGCGCCGCGCATCTGTCCATGGCATATCAATTCGAGTAAGCTCCATGAGCGCTGGCACGCACCCGTTCTATGCATGGATACCTTGGCTGGCTCTATCAATCGCGGCGCACGCGGCCGTGATCTCCGTGCATGACACGGGCGCGACAAGCGGCGCCAGAGATCATAGTGCTGACGCACTGCAAATACGCCTGCTCAATCAATCCTCCCTTGCCCCGACCGCATTACCCGAACGCGCACCGGCGCCGCCTCCCCGGACACGGATGATGCCAGTCCCCGCGGCGGCGCAAGCGTCTCCATCACCGAAGACGTCTCTCTCCGCGATACCACCGCCCGCCGAGCAGGCCGCGACAAGCGAATGGACGAATGCCGGCGCGGACACGAGCGCGGTGGCGCAGCACCACGAGGCTGACGCGGTGATCCCCGATCTTCCGGTCGCCGCCGACTGGAATGAACTCGCCGCATTGCTGCGCATCGCCATCGATCATCGCAAACGCTATCCCCAGGGAGCGCTGATCCTGGGGCGGGAAGGGACAGCGCGAGTCGATTTCCAGCTCGACCCCATCGGCGGCATCGAGGACGTTGCTATCATTGCTTCCAGCGGCGTCCATGCACTCGACGTCGCCGCCTCCCAGGCCGTACAAGGTATCGCTCCGTTCACCGTAGCAGGTCGATATCTCAACAACGCGCAGCGATTCCAGGTTGACGTCGTATTCAGCCTAGATTGAGGCTCTCGCGCAGACCCCGCAGCGACACGCGGCTACCGGAAACTTGCCGGCGCGGTTACAATGCATACGGTTGATACACAGGCAGCACACCATGGGACACCGACTCTCCAGGATCTTCACCCGCAAGGGCGACAAGGGCACCACCGGCCTCGGCGATGGCACTCAGGTCGGCAAGGACCACCCCCGCATCGAGGCCATCGGCGACATCGATGAGCTGAACAGCATGATTGGCCTGCTGCTCAACACCCAGGAGATGCCGAAAGACCTGCACCACAGCCTGACCGAGATCCAGCAGACGCTGTTCAATATCGGAGGTGAACTCAGCCTCCCGGGCACCAGCGCCTTCAAGGCCAAACCGGTCACCGGACTGGAGAAACAGCTCGAGATGTACAACGCGACGCTGACGCCGCTGCGCGAATTCATCCTGCCCGGCGGCAACGAGAGCTCGGCACGCTGCCACCTCGCGCGCGCGGTGTGTCGCCGCGCGGAGCGTCACGTCTATGGGCTCAGCCGCATTCAGCCGGTCAACGAACACATCCTTGCCTACCTGAACCGCCTGTCCGACCTGCTGTTCGTAATCTCGCGCGTGCTGACGCGACTCGGCAACGGCCGCGAGACCTACTGGCGCTCACCGCGCATCAAATCCGATTCGTAAGCCGATCGATCAAGACAGTGTAAGTACCCGGTATGGGGACAGATTTCAAATCTATCCCCATACAGAACTCCGACGGAATCACTGCCGCGCATCCGCTCCGAGTCGGACGCGGGCGGTATTCAGGATGTCACACAACTGCTCCATGCCGTCGAGCAGGCGCGAGGTCGGGCGCGAGATCAAGTCATCGTGGATGGTAAAGAGATTGCCCAGGCGCGCCGCCGTGACGGTCGGCCAGCGTCGCCAGTTATCCGGATTGCCCGCCGAGGCATTAATCAGAATCGCCTGCGGATCGCTCGCGATGACGGCCTCGAGATCCACGGTGGGTGCGAGCAGAGGCAGCGAGGCGAAGATGTTCTCTCCACCGCACTGGAGCAACACGTCGCTGATGAAATGCGCGCCGTTGATGGTCATCAAGGGCCACTCCCAGATCTGATAGAACACCCGCACCGGCGTACGCCCGGCGTATCTCCGCTGCAAATCGGCATATCTGCCGCGAAAGTCATCGGCGGCGGCATCCGCGATATTTTCGGTTCCCGTAAGGCGGCCCAGATCCTCGATTATGTTCGGGATGCGCACGATCCTGTCGGGCTCGAGAACATACACCTTGAGCCCAATCTTCTCCAGCTTCTCGTAATCCTCGCGATTGTTGCCCGTCTTCCACGCGACGACCAGGTCGGGCTTAAGCGCCAGAATCTCCTCGATGTTCAGGCGCGAGGCCTCGCCGATGCGCGGAATGCGGCGCGCCGCATCAGGGAAGTCGCTGTAAGCCACGGCGCCGATCAACTTTTCGCCCGCACCGGCCTCGAACAGCAGCTCGGTCAGATTCGGCGCCAGACTGACAATACGCGCGGCGGGTTGTTCCAGGGTCAACTCATGACCGCGGTCATCCTGCACCGTGATAGCGTGGGCCGCGCCGCACGCCAGTATCAGAATCAGAGATTGGGTCAGCAGCAACCGTTTCATCATGGCACTCCTTCAATGACCAGCGCGGGAGGACGCTCGCCTTCGCTGCGGATACGAATCCGCGCCGCGTAACCGATATTGATCCGGAAGATATTCCGCAACGGCACGCCGAGGACATCGCCGAGCACGGCGCGCAAGGTGCCTGCATGAGCAACCAGCAGTACTCGCTCGTCGGCGCTTTGCTGCACGACATCTTGCCATCCCGCGAGCACGCGGCGCTGAAAATCCGCAAGCGGCTCCGCGCCAGCGGGCTGGTGCGCAAGCGGGTCATTGAAGAAACGCGTCAACTGGCCGGGATACTGCTGGTGAATCTCCTCCGGTGTCAGCCCTTCCCACACACCGTAGCCGAGTTCCTGCAGCCGCGCGTCCTCGTGGACAGGAACTCCCAGACGCACGCCGAGTGTGCGGGCAAAATCCGCGCAGCGCACCAGCGGTGAACAGTAGATACGCTGCCAGTAAAGCCCGTCGACAGCGGCCTCCATCTGGCGCCACCCCTCCGCGGTCAGGGGATCATCTGTCGCGCCGCGGTAGCGCCGTCCTCCTTCCGGTTCGCCGTGCCGGATCAGGTCCATGATCGCCATCGCGGCGTCAACTCAGCCAGCCGGCGATAGTGAGCAGGGCAAAGGCGGTCAACCAGACTATCACGGTGCGATTGATCATGGCCTCGGCGTCAATGATGTCATCGCGCATGGCATCGCTTCCGCGCCCCGTCTCGACATTGTACAGGCGCAGAGCACCCATACCGCTGTTGATCAGCACCTGACGGTTACCGGTATACAGATCGCCCCGCCAGCTCTGCACTGCGGCGCGCCACTGCTGCATCGCCTCGACGAAGCTCCCGATGATGGCGTAGCAGATCGCGGTGATCCGCGCAGGAATCCAGTCCAGTACGGCATGCACACGCAACACGGCGCCGAGGAAGTCCGAACTCATCACGATGCCGCCCTGTCGCACGCCCTTGAGCTGGCAGATCGAGCGGTAGAGGACCACACCAACCGGTCCGACCAGCGCAAACCAGAACAGGATCGCGAGCAGACGCTCGTTGTTCCGGATCAGCATCACCTCGATCAGCTTGCGGTTCATCTCGTCGGGGCTCGCTGGCGGCCCCTCGCGCAGCAGCTCGCGCACGTGCAGATAGGCCCCATCATGGTCATCGCGGTCAAGCGAACGCCGGTATTCCTCCAGCTCCGGCTCCAGACCGCGCACACCGATGCTGACGATCAGCACCGCCACCGCAAAAGCCAGCCTGATCAGCCAGGCAAAAAATCCTTCGCCACTCGCGAGCACAAGCTGAATCAATCCAACGACAAGCACACCGGGAGCGAGCGCGAGCAGCACGCCGGCGGAGCGACCAAACCAGCGCTCGCTGCCGACGCGCTGCCACAGCCAGGCGGTGTAGTCGAGCAGCCACTGGTAAGGACGCACGGCGCGGAAAGATTTCCACAGGTTTTCCGTACCCAGTGTGATGAGTATGGCGATCAGGTTCATGACGGGGCTCTAGGCCGGTCTCCGGTCTGCGCGATCGAGCAAAGTATACAACCGATTCCAGTCAAAATGGGGTCCAGGGTCAGTCTTGCGTCCGGGCGCAATATCGCTATGTCCGACAATATGCCCCCGTTTGATACCGGGATAATGACGCATCAGCACGCGCGCGATATCTCCGAGAATCTCATACTGAATCTGCTCGTAGGTATCATCATCCGACCCCTCGAGTTCAATGCCGATGGAGAAATCGTTGCACGCCGTCCGGCCCTGAAACGCTGATAATCCGGCGTGCCAGGCACGCTGGTCGAACGGCACATACTGCGTCACGAAGCCGTCACGCCCGATCAGAGCATGGGCCGATACACGCTTGTCATGGATCCCGCTGAAATATGGATGCGCCCGCGGATCCAGCGTGTTGGTAAACAGGGCATCGATCCAGCGAGTCTCACCATACTCGCGCGGCGGCAGGCTGATGCCATGCACCACCAGCAAGTCGATCCCGCAGCCGGTGGGCCGCTCGTCCCGATTGGGAGACAGGAGACGCCGCACCGGCGCCAGCCAGCCATCACTCAGGGAAAACTCCATACAGCACCCATCCGTTCCAAACGCCAGCCACCAAGATACCGTAAAACCGCGGGGAAATCGTGGCGGGAGATCCCCGCCGGCGTGTGTTCAGGCCAGAGTGGCGGGATGTTGCAACAAGGTGGCCTTGAGATCGAAGGCGTCGATCAGCTCGAAGTCGCGCGGCTGACCGTCCTTGATCTTCCCGTTCAGCGCGATGACGAAATGACCGGCATCGCGCCGCAGCACCTTGCCGGTGAGAACAAAGCGTCGTGACTGCGCTGGCAGGTCCAGACTGACGATCATATTGCGTCGCTCGATCAGCGGCACCACTCCGGAGTCGCCCGATTCATCCAGACGAATACGCAGTGCGGTCTCGGTAAAATCGACCAGCGTACATGGATAATGCGGCGAATCATCGGAAAACTGCATGGTCGCCGGAATGGAGGTCTTCACCCGCCGCTGCTGACGCTGATCGATGTGATTCAGGGTATCGATCAGCACTTCAAGCTGAATCACGGCATGATTGGCGTAATATCCCTCGCGCATCTGCACACGTTTGCGCACCATCGTATTGACGTGCGGGATGCCTTTCTCATTGAAAATTGACAGCAACGTCAAAATATCGCCGCGACGAAAGCGGCCATGGTGCGGCGTATCCGACTGGCGGCGATAATCCCGCGCGTCGCCGACGGACACGTCCGGGATCAGCAGACTGAAATGTCGCACCTGGCTGATGGCGCGGTCCTTCAAGGGGTCTTCCAGCACGAAAACCGGCACGCCGCGCTCGCTATCGACGCGAATATCACGTTGCGTATAAACAAAATGGTTGTTGATACCGTAGGCGATAATGATGGATTCGAAGGTTATTTCCTTATGGTATTCCGGGTAATAACGGAATTTGCTGCCGATCGGGAAACAGCGCATCAGCTCCACCACCCGCTGCGAATCGAGCACGGCTTCAGGTTCGGCGGAACTCCGCCCCGCGCGGCCCGAACCCAGCATATTGGACATAAATCTCATCATGGCAGGCATTACATTGCAAAATCGGTGCCTGTTTTTCCAGCTGGACGTATCCAGTAGCCGCCCGAGGCCCGGCGGGTTACATCAGCGGCGAAATCTTGCACAATACCGGGACGCCTCAGGAGAGAACGAACATGAAAAAAACCAGACGAGTCGTTTCCTCTATATATATGTATATACCCTCCGGCCCGGGCCTCGCGTTGACAACTGCCCTGGCCCTCATGGCCGGCTGCGCGGGTTCCGGCTCCATGCAGAAGCAGGACTCCGCTGCACCGTCCGATCGGAATGCCGCCGCCAACACCGAGATGCCCGGCTGCCGGGCGGCAATTGACGATGTCACGCGCTACTGCACAGGTGACGACGCCAGCACTGGCAAGTGCAACGACGCCAAGGCTCGCACGCGGCAATTCTGCATCAATTAATTTCACCAGCCTTGCGGCCCTCTGCCGGCGCGCATACACCTTAACCCGCGGATGCTCCGGTCGCAGCTTTGCGACCGTCAGTCTTTACTTCCGCAATACGGCAACACCGCTGGTTCATACCCCGGTAACCGGCCTGTGAGACAATGGCATATCGTCCTTACCGCGCCGACCAGAAATTTCCATGACCTACCAGACCATCTTCGCCGCGTCGATCTTCCTTTTATTCGCCTTCGCCATCGAGCAGATCTGCCGCCACCGCGGCATCCCGTCCGTCATAGCGCTCGTGCTGAGCGGCCTGCTCGCCAGGCCGGCGCTCAATTACTATGGCTTCGAACCGGAAGGGATCAGCGCGCTGATCCCGATCGTTGGCGCCATCGGTCTCGTGCTCATCGTGCTCGAAGGCGCGCTCGATATAGATCTGCGCAAGGACCATCTCCGCGTACTGGCGACCACGAGCGCCACGGCGATACTGAGCATCGGGCTGTGCATACTGCTCATTTATCCCATCGCGGCGGCCCTGCTGCCGCTGAATTTTTTACAGATCCTGTTGCTCGCCACGCCGTTCGCGGTCATCAGCAGCGCGGTGGCCATCTCGGGCATCGGCATACTGAACAAGGACGATCAGGAATTCGTCGTCTACGAAAGCTCCCTCTCCGACATTTTTGGCGTGCTGCTGTTCTTCGCGCTGCTCGGCTCGAACGGCACGCCGAGCGGGATTTTGATCAACCTGGTCGGCGGCGGACTGGTTTCCATCCTGCTCTCCATCGTCAGCGCAGTCGCATTGACGTTGTTACTGCTGCGCTCCGACACTCATATCCGCTTCACCCCGCTGCTCGCGGGACTGTTCGCCCTTTACTCGCTGGGTGAACTTCTGCACTTCTCGCCGCTGATCATGGTGCTCATGCTCGGGCTGCTGCTCAACAAACCCACGCTCATCACGCGCTTCAAACCGCTCAGCCACTGGGTGCCCGCGGATTACAGCCTGACCCTGTCCGAATTCCGCACCCTCGTCCTGGAGCTGACCTTTGTGGTACGCGGCTTCTTCTTTGTCCTGCTCGGTTACTGGACGGACCCGCTCGACTTCCTGTCCATCAAGGCCTGGCTCGCCGCTGTCATCGGCCTCGCAATCATCTACGCGGTGAGGATCGCCTTGTTGCGCCTGATCGTTGGACGCGAACGCATGAAGGTTCTGCTGTGGTTCGCCCCGCGCGGCCTCATCACGGTACTGTTGTTCATCTATGCCAGAGAGGCCTTCACCCTGCCACAGTACCTGACCGGATCAGTCATGTTGATTGTGCTGATCAGCTCAAGCCTGATGATGATGTCGAAGAAGTTTGTGCACGGGGAGTCTGGGAAAAAAAAGGCCGACACACAAGCCCAGGAAACCTGATCGCCCGAGTGAAATCATCGGACTTAAGCGCGCCGGCAAACAGCGCGGCGGCATGGTGCCGGCGAGAGGAATCGAACCTCCGACCTACTGATTACGAATCAGTTGCTCTACCGACTGAGCTACACCGGCA
>JADLET010000007.1 GCA_020845975.1 Gammaproteobacteria bacterium
ATCTCGGTCAGCACGCTATCGACCGGCCCCACGATCGGTATGTCGGCCTTGACGGTCTTGGAGATCGAGGCAGGGTCGATGTCGATGTGGATGATCTTGGCGTGCGGACAGAATTTCTCGACATTGCCGGTGACCCGGTCGTCAAAGCGCGCGCCGATGGCGATCAGCACGTCGCAGTGGTGCATCGACATGTTCGCCTCGTAGGTGCCGTGCATGCCGAGCATGCCGACGAACTGCCTGTCCGTCGCCGGATAGGCGCCGAGTCCCATCAGGGTGTTGGTGATCGGATAACCGAGCATGCGCGTCAGTTCGGTCAGCGCCTCGGAGCCGTTGCCAAGCACCACGCCGCCACCGGTGTAGATCATCGGGCGCTGCGCCGAGGCCATCAGGCGCGTGGCGCGCTTGATCTGGCCGGCGTGGCCCTTCACCACCGGATTGTAGGAGCGCAGGCTGATCTCCTTCGGAAAGATGTACTGCGTCTTCTCCGCCGTCACATCCTTCGGAATGTCCACCACCACCGGACCGGGCCGGCCGGTCGAGGCGATATAGAAGGCCTTCTTCAGCGTGGTGGCGAGATCGTTGATGTTCTTGACGAGGAAGTTGTGCTTCACGCAGGGACGCGTGATGCCGACCGAGTCGACCTCCTGGAAGGCATCGGTGCCGATCAGGCTCGTCGGCACCTGGCCGGTGATGACCACCATCGGGATGGAGTCCAGATAGGCGGTGGCGATGCCGGTGACCGCGTTGGTCGCGCCCGGACCCGAGGTCACCAGCGCGACACCGGTCTTGCCGGTGGAACGTGCGTAACCGTCGGCGGCGTGCGTCGCGCCCTGCTCGTGACGTACCAGGATGTGCTCGACTTCGTCCTGCCTGTAGAGGGCGTCATAGATATGCAACACCGCCCCGCCGGGATAGCCGAAGACGTGCTTGACGCCTTCGTCCCGCAGGAAACGCACCACGATCTCCGCACCCGTGAGTTCCACGCTTCTCGACCTTCTCGCTCGTATTGTCTTTGTGCTGTATTCCGGACCCGGCCGCGATGCGGGCGGGCGTCCTCGGGAAATTATCCATTGTAATGAGAACGCCCGCTGAAAGATAGGGAAGCGCATTGAATCGCGTAGGGATTCGGCGAAATCCCGGGCGCCCGGCGGGGTATTGCGCGGGGGCTCCGGCACGCTAGACTGCCCCTTCATCCCGCGGACCACAGGAGAAAACGCAATGCCCTATCTGAGGATACAGACCAACGTCCGGCCCGAACCCTCCGCGGCGTCCGGCCTGCTCGCCGCGCTCTCGAAGGAAGTGGCGGTCGCGCTCGGCAAGGGCGAACGCTATGTGATGGTGGCGCTGGAGTCCGGAACGACCATGCTGTTCGCCGGCACCGACGCCCCGCTCGCCTACCTGGAGCTGAAGAGCATTGGCCTGCCGGCGCGGACCGGGGAACTGTCCCGCATGCTGTGCCAGGCGGTCGGGGAAAGGCTCGGGGTCGCGCCGGAGCGGATCTACATCGAATTCGCTGACGCCCCCGCCCACCTGTGGGGCTGGAACGGGGACACCTTCGGCTGAGGCGAAATTACGGAAACTGGCGCGCGAGGAACTGCTCTGTGGCGGCCCAGGCGTCCGTCACCGCCTGCGGCGGCAGCGCCTCCGCCGGCGGGCCGGCCAGGGTGCGCGGCGTCAGGATGTCCAGTACGGGGATGGCCTGCTTGCCAACGCGGTCGCCCGCGACGTAGGTCTCACTGTCGTAATACGTGACCATGGCCCCGAACACGCCGGGGTGTCGGGCCAGCAGCGGCGCGGCCGCGCCGACACCCTTGCCCCACCCCATCAGGACGATGCGGTTCTGCATACGGCGCAGATAGGCCACGGCCCCGTCGAGGTCGGCATCAATCCACACCGGGTCGACGGAACGCCATATGTCCACGGCCATCTGCGCGTCGCTGGCATGCCGGCCGTCATAGAGGTCGACAGCCAGCACGCGGTATCCCAGCCCGGCAACGCGATCGGCCCAGGCTTTGACCTCGGCGCTCAAACCCCAGCGGTCCGGCACGATCAGCACGCCGACCTTGGCGTCATCCGCCCCGGCCTGATAGGCATCGAAGCGCGTCCTGAATGTTGTGGGCAGGGTAACCATATGCCCATTGGCCGTGGTCGCGGGCTCAGGCGCGCCGGTAACACGCTGGACCGCCGGCTCGACCACCTCCTTCAGGCGGGAAGCAGGCAGCGGAGCGACCTCGCCATCGGCGTATGCCGGCACAGCCGTCAGACATGCGATCAACACCCAGAACCAACGCGACATCGACATTCCTCCCGTATCCGTCCGGCACCCGTGGCGCCCAGTTTAACGTAGGCCGGTCACCGGCGTCTAAACCTCGGGTGATTAAACACAGGACTAAGGACTAAGGACTTAGTAAAAGATTAATTCGTAGCCCGGATAAAATGCAGCGGCATCCGGGAGCACCCTCGAACAAACAACCCTCCCAGATTCCAGAGCTCCGCGCCTCCATCCGGGCTACATCAGACCCCGGCGCATCCCACACACATCGCTCGTAGCCCGGATAAAGCGCTGCGGCATCCGGGAATGTCCTCGACAAACACTCTCCCCGAAAATGTTTAGCGGTTTTTACTTAGTCCTTAGTCCTTAGTCCTGTTCATCACAACCCCCGCAGCGCCTGCACCGGCGGCATGTTCAATACGAAACGCGTGCTGAGCACGCCGGCAACGCCGACGCCGATTCCGCCGGCCAGAGCGCCGATCAGCAACAGTCCAGGATCCCAGCCATAGGAAAGATGAAACACGTTGTGCGCCAGCACTTGCGCGATGAATCCGGCGCCGAGCGCCCCGAGCGCGCCCGCGACCAGCCCCAGGCTGACGAACTCGGTCGCGAGACCGCGCAGCAACTGGCGCCGGCTCGCGCCCAGCGTACGCAGCAGCACAGTCTCGCGCACACGCTCGTCGAGACTGGCGTGGATCGCCGCCGCCATCACCAGCAGGCCGGCGATCAGCGTGAACAGGAACACGTACTGCACCGCGAGCGCGACCCGGTCCATGATGCGGCGTACCTGGTCCATGATGGCCGACACGTCGATCACCGTCACGTTCGGAAAGGTCTTCACCAGCTCATTCAACACCGCATAGCGGTCGGCGGGAACGTACAGGCTGGTGATCCACGTAGCAGGGAACGCATCCAGCACGCCGGGCGGCGTCAGCACGAAGAAGTTCACGCGGAAGTTGTCCCACTCGACCTCGCGCAGGTTCGTCACCCGCGCGCGCAGCTCGGCGCCCGCGATGCGGAACGCCAGGGTGTCGCCGAGCCGGATGCCCAGGGTCTCGGCGAGCCCCACCTCAACGGACATCTCGGCCGCGCCATTACCGTCCGCGCCCCACCACGCGCCGGCGACGATGCGGTTGTCCGGCTGCGGGCGCTCGGCCCAGGACAAATTGAATTCACGCTCCACCAGGCGGCGCGCGCGGTCCTCATGATAGTCACCGGCCGCGACCGCGCGCCCGTCGATCTCCGCCAGCCGGCCGCGCACCATCGGAAACAGTTCCGGCGGTTGCAGCCCGGAACGCGCGAAGAAGTCGCGCACTGCGTCGACCTGCTCCGGCAGGATCTTGATCAGGAAACGATTGGGCGCCTGCTCCGGCAGCTCGCGCTCCCATTCCTGCAGCAGGTCGCCACGCACGACCCCGAGCAGCAACAGCACCATGATGCCCAGTCCGAAGGCCATCACCTGCATCACCCCCGTGCCGGCGCGCTGCGTCAGACTGAGCAGGCCGAAGCGCCAGGTCGAACCGACGCGATGACGCAGCTGCCGCAGCAGCGCGATCAGCCCGGCGGCGACGGCGGCCAGCAGCGCCAGCACCGCGGCCGCGCCGAGCAGGATATACAGGCTGAGCAGACGATCCTCCGCCTGCCACCACACCAGAGCGGCCATCGCCGCCACGCCGGTGAGCCAGGTCAGCAGGCGCGCGCCACCCGGGCCGCCCAGCTCGCGCCGGATCACGCGCAACGCGGGCACGTTACGGAGATGCAGCAGCGGCGGCAGCGCGAATCCCAGCAGGGTCACCAGCGCGACGCCCGCGCCGAACCGCGCCGGCCGCATGGACGGCGCCGGCAGACCGATGCCGAGCAACGCGCCCAGCAGCGACTCCAGACCGAACTGGGCGAGATAGCCCAGCGCGCAACCGAGCAACGCGGATGCGACGCCGAGCATGCAGAGCTGCAGGCCATACACACCGAGGATGAGGCGCTGGCTGGCGCCGAGGCAGCGCATGACGGCGCAGTAATCGAGATGGCGGGCGATAAAGCGACGCGCGGACAGGGCGACGGCGACGCCGGACAGCAGCACGCTCACCAGGGTCGCGAGCCCGAGGAAACGGCTCGCGCGATCGAGCGCGCCGCGCACCTCGGGGCGCGCGTCGCCCACCGACTCGAGGCTTTCCCCGCGGCCAAGCGCGGGCTCGACCTGCGCCCGGAAAGTGCGCACCGCGTCCGCTTCCCCCGCGAACAGGTAGCGGTAACGCACGCGGCTGGCCGGCTGCACCAGTCCGGTGGATGCGAGATCCGCCGCGTTGAAGAGCAGACGCGGCGCGAGATTGAACATGCCGATGCCGCCACCCGCCGGCTCCACAGTCAGGATCGCGTCCACCCGGAAGCGCGCGTCACCCAGATCAATCGCATCCCCGACCGCGATGCCGAGCTGGGTTGCGAGACGCGCCTCCAGCCAGACGGCACCCGCGGGCGGAATACCGTCCGCCTCCGCATCGGGGGCGAACAGCTCACGGCTGATACGCAGGTGGCCGCGCAGCGGATACTCGCGACTGACCGCGCGAATCGAAGCAAGCTGCGCCTGGTCTCCGGCGATGACCATGCTGGGAAACTCGACCGCCTCGGCGCGACGCAGAGTTTGCCCGCCCCGTTCCAGCAGGCTCTCGTCCAGCGCATGATCCGCGCTGACCACCAGGTCGGCCCCGAGCAGCTCCGTGGCCTGCAGCTCCAGCGCGAGACGGACGCGGTCGGAAAAGAAGCCCACCGCGGTGACGGCGGCGACCGCCACCACCAGCGCCGCCGCCAGCACGCGCAGCTCTCCCGCGCGCCAGTCGCGCAGCAGCATGCGCGCGGCCAGCACGGGCGCCCGCGCACTCATGCGGCGTCCCGCAGGCGACCGCCGTCCAGCAACAGGCGCCGGGTGCAGCGCGCGGCGACCGTGTCGTCGTGCGTGACCAGCACCAGCGTGGTGCCCTGTTCGCGATTGATCTCGAACAGCAGATCGATCACGCGGCGGCCGGTGGCAAGATCGAGATTGCCGGTCGGTTCATCGGCGAACAGCAGGCGCGGTCGGGTCGCGAAGGCGCGCGCGATGGCGACGCGCTGCTGCTCGCCGCCGGAGAGCTGGCGCGGATAATGACGCAGACGCCGCTCCAGGCCGACGCGGCCGAGCAGCTGTTCCGCCTGTGCGCGAGCGTCGGCGCGCCCGGCCAGCTCCAGCGGCAGCATGGCATTTTCCACCGCGGTCAGCGTCGGCAGCAGATGAAAGGACTGGAACACGAAACCGATCGCCTCGCGCCGCACGGCCGCGCGCCCCTCCTCGTCCAGCGCGAACAGATCCACGCCCTCGATGAGCACCGTGCCGGTGCTGGGCGTATCGAGCCCGGCGAGGATGCCGAGCAGCGTGGTCTTGCCGGAGCCCGAGGCGCCGAGCACGGCGACGGCCTCGCCGGACATGATGCTAAACTGGATGTCGCGCAACAGCTCGAGCTCGCCCTCGGGGCTGGCCACGCGCTTGCCGACACCGCGCGCTTCGACCACGGGACACTGCGACTGATCTGACATGATGCCTAGACTCCTGTTGATGTTCCTGCTGCTGATACCGCTCGCGACGCACGCCGCGCCGACACTGCTGATCCTGGGCGACAGTTTAAGCGCCGCATACGGCCTCGATCAAAACGACGGCTGGGTGAGCCTGCTGGAACGGCGCCTCGCGCGGGAGGGTTACCCGACGCGGGTCATCAACGCCAGCATCAGCGGTGACACCACCGGCGGCGCGCTGGCGCGTCTGCCCTCGGAACTGGAACGGCACAAACCCTCCATCGTGCTCGTCGAGCTCGGTGGCAACGACGGCCTGCGCGGACTGCCGCTGGAGAGCATGCGGCGCACCCTCGCGGACATCATCACGGCCTGCCGCGCGCGCGGCGCGCGGATCGCGCTCGCCGGCATGCGGTTGCCGCCGAACTACGGACACGCCTACACCCGGGGCTTCGAGCAGATCTACGCGGATCTGGCGCAGGAATACGACATCACGCTGATACCGTTCCTGCTCGAAGGCCTCGCGGACGGAACGGCGGACTTCCAGGCCGACGCCATCCATCCCAACCGGGAGGCGCAGGCGATCATCCTCGACAACGTGTGGAAACATCTGCGCCCGCTGCTGGACTGAGCGGCGCGCGCGCCAGATCAATCCTCTCCGGCGACCTCGCGCACGAAGGGCACGGTGAGCCGGCGCTGCGCGGCGAGCGAGGCGCGGTCGAGACGTTCCAGCAATTCGAACAGGGCGCCCATGTCGCGGGCGTGGCGCTGCAACAGATAACGGGCGACGGCCTCCGGCATCTCCATGCCGCGGACGCGGGCGCGCAGGCGCAGCGCCTGCGCCTTCTCGTCGTCGAGCAGCGGCTGGAGCTGGAACACCAGTCCCCAGGACAACCGGGTCGCGAGATCGGGCAGCCCAAGACCGAGCGCGCGCGGCGATGCGGCGCCCGCGATGACGATGCGGCCGCCGCCCTCGCGCACGCGGTTGAACAGGTGAAACAGCGCGGCCTCCCACACGGCGTCGCCGGCGATCGCTCCGATGTCATCGACACAGACCAGCGCCAGCGCCTCCAGCCCCTCGAGCAGGGCGGGCGCCAGATCGGCGCGCTCGCGCAAGGGCAGATAGACCGCGGACTCGCCGCGCCCGGCGGCGAGACGACAGACGGCCTCCAGCAGATGCGTCTTGCCCGTCCCCGCCCCGCCCCACAGATAGACGGACTGCCCGGCGGTGAAGCCGACCTGAAGATAGTGCACCGCCTCCACGTTGCGGCCGGGCTCGAATCCCGCGAAGGTCGAGTCGTCACGAAAGCGGATATGCAGCGGAAGCTGCGCGTTCACGATGCCCGCCGCCCGGCCGGGCGCGCGCGGCGCCGCGCCGGCTCAGCCCTTGTCCGGCGTTTCATCATCCATCCCGTAGATCTCGCTGTTCAGATAGCGCCGATGCAGATAGCGCAGCAGCACCGCGATTACCGCGGCCGCCGGCAGGGCGATCAGCACGCCGACGAACCCGAACAGCTGGCCGCCCGCCATGACGGCGAAGATCACCGTCACCGGATGCAGGCCGACGCGGTCGCCCACCAGCCAGGGCGTCAGCACCATGCCCTCGAGCATCTGGCCCACGGCGAAAACGCCGATCACGAGCAACGGATGGAACAGATCCTGAAACTGCGCCGCCGCCGCGATACCTCCGACGAGGAAGCCGATGATCGGGCCGAGGTAAGGGATGAAGCTGACCAGTCCGGCGCCCATGCCGATCAGCAAGGCGAGGTCGAGTCCCACCAGCCACAGACCAATGGAGTAGATCAGCCCGAGCACGAACATGACCAGGAGCTGTCCACGCAGGAAGGTGCCCAGCACCTCGTCACACTCGCGCGCAAGCAGCGTCGCCGTGGGTTCGATCCGCCGCGGCAGCAGGCCCCGCAGCCTAAGCATCAGGCTGTCCCAGTCGCGCAGCAGGTAAAACGTGACCACCGGAATCAGGAACAGGTTGAGCAGCCATTGCACGATCGCCAGGCCGGACTGCGTCACCGCCACCACAGCCCGCGCGGCGATGCCGCCGGCCTGCTGCCACTGATCGAGAATCGCCTGCTTCAGCTGCGACAGATCGAACGGCGTCACGGCGATGCCGAGGGAATCGCGCAGCCAGGGGACGACGCGCGTCTGGAGGGCATCCACATAGTCGGGCCAGCGCTCGATGAATACCGAAACCTGGCGCTCCAGCAGCGGGAACAGCACCACCGGCGCCAGCAGCAGCGCGCCGAAGATTAGCAGGAAGACCAGCAGCACCGCGGCGAGCCGCGGCAGGCGCCGCGCCATCAGGCGCTCGACCAGCGGGCTGCCGAGATACGCCAGCAGCGCGGCGATCAGGAACGGCGTCAGGATCGGCGCCAGCAGATACACCAGCAGCGCCGCCCCCGCGCCGCCCGCCACCCAGCCCGCCGCATGGGGCCCATTCATTGTCCGTCTCCGTCGCGCCGTTGTCGATTCAAGGGAAACCGGCGCGCCCGGCAGGCGCGCACCCCCCAGGTCCAGACGTAATCAATGCCGCTAAGCAGCGTGGTGGCAAGCACCGCCCACACCATCCCCTCCAGCAGCGCGGGCGACAGCGGATAGAGGCCGGCGGCGAACACCGCCGCCAGTCCCAGCGCGATCTGCGCGAAGGTGTTGAGCTTGCTGATCAGCGTGGGCTTCATTTCGTATTCTCCGATCAGCAGATGATAGGAAACTGCTCCGACCAGGATGAGGATGTCGCGCGCCGCGACGGCCGCGACCAGCCAGACCGGGAGCAGGCCAAGCCACGCCAGTGCGACATAGGTCGAAACCAGCAGCAGCTTGTCGGCCAGCGGGTCGAGGATCGAACCGAGCCGGCTGGCGCAGTTGTAGCGCTTGGCTATATAGCCGTCCAGCGCGTCCGAGACGCCCGCGACGGTATAGAGCAGGAGCGCAAGCGTGAATTGTTCGTGCGCCAGCGCCGCCACCACCGGCAGCACCAGCCCGATGCGCAGTACGCTGATGATGTTAGGGATGTCCGCGCGCGTCACGGCAGCAACCGGTAGCTCAGCTCATCTCCCGTGGCGGCGCCGGAAGCGGGCGCGAGCACCCGGCCGAAACCGATAGCCTGCACCAGCGCCGCGCGGTCACCGTGCAGCACGAGATGAAAATGCGCGCCGGCCGCGTCTATCTGATTCACCTCGAGCTCGCTCACGGCATCGAGCGAACTGAGGTAATGCTGCACGCGACCATAATCCTCCAGCTTGTCCACTCCGGTCACCAGCAGATCCACCGGCGCCGCCGTGTCGCCGCCGAGGGCGCGCGCGAAGCGCGCGGACAGCCGGTCGGCGGCGCCGTCAACGCCGTCCGCCAGCGCCAGGGCGCGCGCGCCCTCGGCCGACTGCCAGTGTTCCGCGCCACCATCCACATAAAGCGACCAGCGGGCGGACCATGCGCCCGACGGCGTGCGATACGCGCGCCCGAGCAGCACCGCGCTCGACTGGTAACGCGCCGAAGCCGCGCGCACCTCCTGGTCGAATCCGCCCCACACGTCCGCGAAACTCACACGGCGCTGGTCCTCGAGATCCAGCAGCGGAAACAGCAGCGGGATACCGCGCGCATCCGCCCGACCCTCCATCTCGCGGCGCAGGTCGGCGCCGGCATCGCTCCCGGCCAGATACCGCCGGCCCTGTTCCTCGACGGCGAGCCACACCAGGGTGGACGGTCGCATGCGCCCCCACACCGGCGCGTTGGCCCGCTGCAGTGACTGGTTGACCGCCTGGGCGTCGAAACTGGCCCATAACATCTGGGTCGGCACGGCAGCGGCCGTCGCCTCGGGCACGTAGCCCGCCGGCAGCGGACGATAGAGATACTGCTGGACATAGACCAGCGGGGACCGCAGCAGCGCCTGCAACCCGGGGCGCACCGCCGCGTCACGGTCACCGGTGATCTTGACGAGCGCTCGCCCGAAGGCCTGGCGCAAAGCCTCCGTGCGCTCCGCCTCGCGCTGGCCGGCAACCGGCACCTGCGCCTCATAAAGCCCCTCGACCTCGCCGGCGCGCGCGCCCGCGGCGCCGAGCGCGAGACACAGCAGCAGGCACAGGCGCAGACCGCGGCGCGCGGACGATTGCTTATCGAACCACATGCACTTCAGATCCCTGGATACCGGTTGAACGGGGCACACAATTACACATGCCCCAGTCTAAGCGAAACGCCCGCGTGTTTCACCCTCGCCCGCTTACTAGGAGGGTGTGTGATAATGCGCTACAATGGCGCCGAAAAATCCGCGCCGCGCCACGGTCATCGTCGCGCCGGATCGCGACCGCCGATCATCCAGCGTTAGAGCACAATCCCGTGGACAACAACGAGAAAGCCCCCTCCCCGCTCAGCTATCGAGACGCCGGCGTGGACAT
>JADLET010000008.1 GCA_020845975.1 Gammaproteobacteria bacterium
GCACGGACTCCACCACCGGATGCCGGCCGCCCTCGATCACCAGGCCGGGCTGCTCGACCAGCTCGGGGGGATTGAGGTTCAGCTCCTCGGCGCGTTCGGCGAGATTGGCGAGCACGTCGAGCTCGGCGATCGCCCCGGCGCTGGTCTGCAGCGACTTCAGATGCGGCGCGAGCCGATCGAGCAGCTCATCGTACAGGCGGCGTTCCCGCGCCAGCGCGCGCTCGCGCGCCGACAGCGCCTTGTCCTCGAACTGCTTGAGCTCCGGGGTGATGTAGCGTTCGGCGCCCTTCAGCGTCTGGCGCCGGATGTAGTCAGCGGGAACCTCCTCGGCGCGCGCCCGGCTGATCTCGATGTACTAGCCGTGCACGCGGTTGTAACTGACCTTGAGGTTGGGTATGCCGCTGCGCGCGCGCTCGCGCGTCTCCAGGTCGAGCAGATACTGGCCGGCGTTCTCGCTCAGCAGGCGCAGCTCGTCCAGCTCGGCGTCGTGGCCCGGGGCGATGACGCCGCCGTCGCGGATCAGGCCGGGCGGCGTTTCCACCAGGGCGCGACACAACAGTTCGCGCAGCTCGGGGAAGTCGCCGAGATCGTCGTTGAGCTGGCGCAGGCGTGGCGAGTCGAAGCCCTGCACGGCGGCGCGCAGGGCAGGCAGATCGCACAGGGCGTTGCGCAGCAGGGCCAGGTCGCGTGGGCGCGCGGTGCGCAGCGCGATGCGCGCCAGCGTGCGCTCGACGTCGCCGATGCCGCGCAGCCGCTCGCGCACGGCCCTGAAGCCCTGTGTTTCGAACAGGGCGCCGACGGCGTGGTGGCGCAGGCGCAGGGTCTTCCGGTCGCGCAGCGGGCGGTTGATCCAGCGGCGCAGCAGGCGTCCGCCCATCGGGTTGGCGGTGCGGTCCATGACCCACGCCAGGGTGTACTCGCTGCCGCCGGCGATATTGGTCTCGAGTTCCAGGTTGCGCCGGCTGGTGGCGTCGATCAGGATGGCGTCGTCGCGGTGTTCGACCTGCATCGAATGGATGTGGGGCAGGGCGGTGCGCTGGGTCTCGCGCGCGTATTCGAGCAGGCAGCCCGCGGCGGTGACGGCGGCGGGGACGTTGTCCGCGCCGAAACCGCGCAGATCGCGGGTGCCGAACTGTGCGGTGAGCAGGCGCACGGCATGCTCGTGATCGAAATGCCAGGGTGGACGCGGACGCACGCCGCGGCGACCCTTGAAAGTTTCCGACGCACGCTGATCCTCGCTGACGAGGAGCTCCGCCGGGCGCAGGCGTTCCAGCTCGTCGTTCAATGCCTGTGCACCCACGACCTGCTGGATGGTCAGGCGTCCACTGGTGAGATCGAGCGTGGCGAGACCGTAGACGGCGCCGTCCGTGTGCGCGGCAGCGAGCAGGTTGTCGCGGCGCTCGTCGAGCAGGGCCTCGTCGGTGACGGTGCCGGGCGTGACGATGCGCATCACCTTGCGCTCGACCGGCCCCTTGCTCAGCGCGGGGTCACCGATCTGTTCGCAGATGGCGGCGGATTCGCCCAGTTCAACCAGGCGCGCGAGATAGCTGTCGACCGAGTGGTACGGCACGCCCGCCATCGGGATCGGCGCCCCGTCCGACTGGCCACGCGCGGTGAGGGTGATGTCGAGCAGGGCGGCGGCGCGGCGGGCGTCGTCGTAGAACAGCTCGTAGAAATCCCCCATGCGGTACAACAGCAGCATGTCGGGATGCTGTGCCTTGATGCGCAGGTACTGCTGCATCATCGGCGTGTGGCCGGATTTCACCGGCGTTTCGGGCGCCGCGCCCGCGGGGCGGTCGAGACTCGGGCTGTCAGTCGTTTCGGCCATGGAACTGTGGTCCGGGGCGAGGATCGGAAACCAGCATGATACAAGAAAACGCGGCCTGCCCGACGCGGCGCGCCATGTCAGCCGCCCGGGTGCGGGTGGCAGGCAACGAATTATTCTATGGGGGTGTCGGGAGCATTGCCCCACTCGGACCACGACCCGGGATAGCCCCGTAGTCGGGTGTATCCCAGCGATTTCAGCACGATGTAGCTGTGCGCCGAACGCTGGTGGGTCTGGCAGTGCAGGATGATCTCCTTGTCCGGGGAGATTCCGGCACCGGTGTAGAGGGTGCGCAGTTCATCGGCCGGACGCAGGCGCGTGTCGCCACCGCCGGCCAGCGCCTGCGACCAGTCCACGTTGACCGCGCCGGGGATGTGTCCGGCGCGCTGGGCGCGCTTGTCGGCCCCGCTGTATTCGGCCGGAGTGCGCACGTCGAGGATCGTCACGGACGGATCGCCGAGGTGCGCCTGAATGTATGTCCTGTCAGCCTGATGCTCCGGGCGATAGCCGACGGTGTACGTGCCCTGTTTCGGCGCCGGCCCCGCGCCGGTATCCACCGGAAGCCGGGCGCTCAGCCAGGCCTGCAGACCGCCATTGAGCAGCGAGAAATGTTCATGACCGGCCACGTCCAGCGTCCACAGGAAGCGGCTGGCCTTGAGACCGTTTTCGCTGTCATAGGCGACCACGTGGGTGTGGGGCGTGATGCCGGCGCCGGATAGCAGGCGCCCGAAATCCTCCGCGGCGGGCAGCAGGCCCATCACCGGCGGTCGGCTCGCCGTGATCCGGCCGAAGTCCACATTGACCGCCCCCGGGATGTGCTGGCCGGCATAGGCGGCTGCGCTGGAGAGGTCGACGATGATGAGCTCCGCGGCGTCAAGTCGCCGCGCCAGCTCGGCGGGTTGCAGGATCAGCGGGAAGGCGGTCATGGTGTCTCCGGTAGACATGGCTATTCAGTGGTATCCCGGCGGGATCGCCAAGACATTACCTGATTGCCGCGGGATTGAAAACCGGCGGGGAGCCCCGTGGACAGGGTGCCGGAGATCCTGAATGCGGGGCCGGGAGCGTGCGGGTATTACAGCTCAGGAGTCAGGCAGGGGGCGATCGCCTGCAGCATGGCCTGGAACACCTTGGGATTTCCGCCGACGATATTGCCGCTTTGGTGATATGTGTCACCGCCACGGAAATCGCTCACCATGCCGCCGGCCTCCTGGATCAGCAGCGTGCCCGCCGCCATGTCCCAGGGGTTGAGCCCGATCTCCCAGAAACCGTCCAGCCGCGCCGCGGCGACGTAGGCGAGATCGAGCGCGGCGGAACCGGCGCGGCGAATCCCCGCGCTTTCCCGGTGCAGCACCTTGAACATCTCGAGGTAGGCGTCGAGATGCTGTTGCTGCTTGAACGGGAACCCGGTGCCGAGCAGGGTGCCTTCCAGCGACTTCGCGCTGCTCACCCGGATGCGGCGATCGTTGAGGAAGGCGCCGCTTCCGCGCGAGGCGGTGAACAGTTCCTCCCGGAGAGGATCGTAGATGCAGCCCTGTTCGATTTTGCCGCGGTTACTGAGCGCGATCGAGACGGCGAACTGGGGAAAGCCGTGCAGGTAGTTGGTGGTGCCGTCGAGCGGATCAATGATCCACTGGTAGTCGTTTCCGTTGCGCAGGCCGCTTTCCTCGGCCAGGATGCCGTGTTCCGGATAGGCCTTGCGAATGACGCGGATGATCTCTTCCTCGGCCAGGCGGTCGACCTCGGAGACGTAATCGTTGCGGCTCTTGTTCGCAACGGTGAGGGTGCTGATGCGGTCGATGTAACGCAGCATGACGCCGCCCGCCTTGCGGGCCGCCATGATCGCGATGTTGAGTGCCGGATTCATATGGTTCGGGTCTGATCTGAGATGTCTATCGACGCTGCCGCGTGGGCGCGCTCCGTCAGGCGCACAGCATACCAGATACCGGGCATCGGTTGTGACTACTTGCCTGTCCGGCGTATGAAGCTGTAACGTTGTCACGCATGTCCGCCTCCCCACATTCCAATGTGCGTATCGTCCTGGTGAATACCACGCACCCCGGCAACATCGGCGCCGTCGCGCGCGCAATGAAAAACATGGGCCTGCGTGAGCTCTACCTGGTCGACCCCAGGATCTACCCCAGCGCCGAGGCCACGGCGCGCGCCTCCGGTGCGGACGACGTGCTGGCGGAGGCCGTGGTGTGCGCGGACCTGAACCAGGCGATCGAGGATTGTCCACTCGTGATCGGCGCCAGCGCGCGTCAGCGCGCGATCGAATGTCCGCGCCTGGGTCCGCGCGAATGCGTCGCCATGATCGCGGAGCGTGCCGGGGCAGGGCCGGTGGCGGTGGTGTTCGGGCGGGAGCATTCGGGGCTGAGCAACGCCGAGCTGGACCTCTGCCATTTTCAGCTCGCCATCCCGGTGGACCCCGGCTTTACCTCGCTGAATCTCGCCGCGGCGGTCCAGATATTCGCCTACGAGCACTTTCTGGCGCGCGCCGGCGCGGGGCAGGGCGTATCAGCTGAAGCCGGCACGGCAGTGTCGGCGGCGGAGATGGAGCGGTTCTACCAGCATCTGGAGCAGGTCATGATCGAGATCGGTTTTCTCGATCCCGCGCGGCCGCGTCATCTGATGCGCCGGTTGCGCCGCCTGTATAACCGCGCCCGGCCCGATCAGACCGAGATGAACATCCTGCGCGGAATCCTGACGGCGGTCCAGGCGCGTACCGGCGGGCGTCGATAGGCGTGGCTGCGACTGCACGGTACACTAAGGACCAAGGACCAAGGGCTAAGGGCTAAGGGCTAAGGGCTAAGGGCTGAGAACCCCTGATGCATTTGTTTTGCGGTGTAGCCCGGATGGAGGCGCATGGCGCCGGAATCCGGGGAAGCCGAATTCCCGGATTTCGCTGTGCTCCATCCGGGCTACGATGTAATGCCTTGAACACGAGATCCCGCAGGTTGATCAACCGCAGCCTGCGGAACCAAGGCAGGTTCTGATTATTTCGTCATTCCCGTGCGGACCGGCATGGCGACAACCAGAGGAAATGCGCAACATTTATGTTCGACAGAATCCGGGAAGACATCCGCTGCGTGTTCGATCGCGACCCCGCGGCACGCAACACCTTCGAGGTGCTGACCACCTATCCGGGCGTGCATGCCGTGCTGATGCATCGCCTGAGCCATGTCCTGTGGAGCAGCGGGTTGAAATGGCTGGCCCGAATGCTGTCGGCGCTTTCGCGCTGGCTGACGGGCGTCGAAATACATCCGGCGGCGCGCATCGGCCGTCGTTTCTTCATTGATCACGGGATGGGCGTGGTGATCGGTGAAACAGCGGAGATCGGCGACGACTGCACCCTTTATCATGGGGTCACCCTGGGCGGCACATCTTGGGAGAGGGGGAAGCGCCACCCCACGCTGGGGAATAATGTCATCATCGGGGCCGGCGCGAAGGTGCTGGGTCCCATCATAGTCGGCGATGGCGGTCGCATCGGCTCCAATGCGGTGGTGATGAAGGACGTGCCTGCCGGCGCAACCGTGGTGGGTGTGCCCGCCCATATCGCGAACCGTACCCACGACGTGGTGGACAAGCAGCGGCGGGCGTTCGCGAAAAAGATTGGATTTGATGCTTACGGAACCACCGAGGACATGCCCGACCCCGTCGCAAATGCGGTTAACTCATTACTGGATCATGTACACAAACTGGATGCCACGATGGAGGTCATGACCCGGGAGCTGAACCGACTGGGTGCGCATGTCGACACTGCTCCGATCCCGGATCTGGACGTCTATGGGATCGATGCGGTTGAAAGCACTACAGATAAAGGGGACAATGGACCCGTTCTGGATCCGGACCGTTCGAAATATCGGGGAAGCGGAAGTGATAGTTGATTAAAATAGTCAACTATGTACAATGAGATACCCATTCGAATCATAGGGGCAGTGTTATGAAACTCACGACTAAGGGCCGGTATGCGGTGACTGCGATGCTGGATCTCGCATTGCACGCGCAGGAGAGCCCGGTGCCGCTGGCGGACATCTCGCAACGTCAGGGGATATCCCTGTCGTACCTGGAGCAGCTCTTTTCCAAGCTGCGCAAGAGGGGGCTCGTCGACAGCGCCCGCGGTCCCGGTGGCGGTTATCGCCTGTCTCGCCCCGCTGGTGATATCGCCGTTGCCGAGGTGATCAACGCGATCAATGAGAACGTCGATGTGCGCCGTTGCGGCGGCATGGCGAACTGCCAGAACGACGAGCCCTGCCTGACGCACGACTTGTGGACCGATCTGAGCAATCAGATTTTCGTCTTCCTGAGTAATATCAGCCTCGGTGAGCTGGTGGAACGGCGCGGCGTGCAGGAAGTCAGCATGCGGCAGGACAATCTGCACAAGGGCAAGCCTTATATCCCTGTTATCGCGGCCGAGAGCCTGAACCAGTAAGCGGGCGCGCGGGAGTTCATCCCGCACTGTACAGGCATGAGCGTTTACCTGGATCACAACGCCACCACCCCCGTGGATCCCACGGTGTGGGAGGCGATGCAGCCCTACTTGCGCGAGGCCTTCGGCAATCCCTCGAGCCGGCACGCCCCCGGGCGCCAGGCCCGCTCGGCAGTGGAGCTGGCGCGTGAACAGGTTGCCGCCCTGGTCACTGCGCACCGTGCGCGCGTCGTATTCACCAGTGGCGGGACCGAGGCGAACAATCTGGCCTTGTTCGGGACAACCGGGTATCCGCCCGGCGCTGTCGCGATCAGCGCGATCGAACATTCCTCCGTGCTGGAACCCGCCCAGGCCCTGGCTACCCGTGGATGGCGGGTCGATTTAATCACCCCTGATCCACAGGGCAGGATTCCCCCGGCGGCGCTGGACGACGCGCTCACGCCGGAAACCCGGCTGGTGTCGATCATGGCGGCCAACAACGAGACCGGTGTGATCCAGGACATCCGCGCGCTGGCGGCCCTCGCGCGGGCACGCGATATCCTCATGCATACCGATGCAGTGCAGGCCGCGGGCAAGATCGAGCTCGATTTTGCGGCCAGTGGCGTTCATCTGATGAGTCTGTCCGCGCACAAGATCAACGGACCCAAGGGTGTTGGCGCGCTGGTGGTCCATAAACGCGTGGATCTGGAACCGCTGATATGCGGCGGCGGCCAGGAGGCGGGGCTGCGCGCGGGGACGGAGAACGTGGCCGGAATCGTTGGTTTCGGGGCGGCCGCGGAACTGGCGCGGCGGGCGCTGGAGACTCGCGCCGCCCACACGGCGGCGCTGCGGGCGCGACTGGAGGCCCGGTTGCACGCCCTCGCCGGCCTGGAAATCTTCGGGACGGGGGCCGCGCGGCTGGGCAACACCGTGTTCTTCGCTGTCAGTGGCATCGACGGCGCGACGCTGTTGCTCAAACTGGATCAGGCCGGTTTCGCCGCGAGCAGCGGTTCGGCCTGCGCCAGCGAGCGGCCGGACCCCAGTCACGTGCTGTTGGCGATGGGGGTCGATCGCGAGCGCGCCTACGGTGCGATCCGGGTCAGTTTCGGAGCCGGTAACACGGCGGAACAGATTGACCTGTTCGCGGATGCCCTGGAGCGCGAGATCGCGGTCCTGCGGCGTATGGCGCTGCGCGAATCGGCCTGAGTTCCAAGGGAACCGCCGGCGGGATATTGCAGTCGAATCAGGAACGAATCCGGTAAATCTGAAGGAGTTTGCACATGAGCATCAGTCTGACCAAGGCGGCGGCCGACCACCTGAAGGGCTTTTTCGCCAAGCGTGGCAAAGGTGGCGGTCTGCGCCTCGGGGTCAAGACCACGGGCTGTTCCGGGCTGTCCTACGTGGTCGAGATCTTCGATGAGACCGGACCCGAGGACCTGGTATTCGAGAATCACGACGTGAAGGTGGCGATCGACCGCAAGAACCTGGTGTTTCTCGACGGTACCGAGATCGATTACTACAAGGAAGGGCTCGGCGAGGGATTTCGCTTCAAGAACCCCAACGAAAAGGCCTCCTGCGGCTGCGGCGAGAGTTTCAGCGTCTAGGCGGCATCCCGCCGCGAGGGGTGGGGCGGGTAATTGCCTCCGATCAATCAAGAGGTTAGAATACACACGCTTTTGAACAACGAGCCCGCCGACGCGGGCTCGTTTCTATTCACATGTCCGTCAGCAGGATTTCCGGAGTCGAGTAATGGCGATCGAACGAACCCTATCCATCATCAAACCCGATGCAGTGGCGAAGAACCTGATCGGTAAGATCTACACCTGTTTCGAACAAGGCGGCCTGCGCATCGTGGCGGCCAGGATGGTCCACCTCGACAAGGAGAAGGCGGGCGCGTTCTATGCCGTGCACAAGAGCCGGCCTTTTTATAACGACCTGGTCAGTTTCATGACCTCCGGTCCGGTGATGGTACAGGTGCTGGAAGGTGAGGATGCCGTGGCCCGGCACCGCGCCATCATGGGCGCCACCAATCCGAAGGATGCCGCCCCCGGCACCATCCGTGCCGATTTCGCCTCCAGCGTCGAGGAGAATGCGGTGCACGGTTCCGATGCGGCGGATACCGCCAAGGCGGAGATAGCGTTCTTCTTTGAGCCCAATGAACTCTGCTCCCGTACCCGCTGAAGACCTCGCGAGCACCGGCAAGATCAACCTGCTCAATGTTGACAGGCATGCCCTGGAGGCCTTCTTCGTCGCGCGCGGCGAGAAGGCCTTTCGCGCTTCTCAGGTCCTGCAGTGGATTTATCAGCGCGGCTGCGACGACATCTCCCAGATGAGCAACCTGGCCAAGTCGCTGCGCGGCTGGCTGGGCGAGCAGGGGGAGATCCGCTTGCCCGCGATCGAGCGCGAGCAGCGCTCCCGCGACGGCACAGTCAAGTGGCTGTTGCGGCTGGACGACGGCAACGGCATCGAGACCGTGTTCATTCCCGAGGAAGATCGCGGTACCCTGTGCATCTCGTCCCAGGTCGGGTGCTCGCTCAATTGCAGTTTCTGTTCCACCGCCCGTCAGGGCTATAACCGCAATCTTTCCACCGGTGAGATCGTCGCCCAGCTCTGGATAGCGCAGCGTACGCTGCGCGCCTATGGATATGGCGACCGGCCGATCACCAACATCGTGCTGATGGGCATGGGCGAGCCCCTGCTCAATTTCGACAACGTGGTTGGCGCCATCGGTCTGATGCTCGATGATTTCGCCTTCGGGCTGTCCAAGCGGCGCGTCACGCTCAGCACCGCCGGCGTGGTGCCCGAGATCGATCATCTGCGGGAGGTGTGCGATGTCAGCCTGGCGGTATCGCTGCACGCGCCCAACGACGCGCTGCGCGACCAGCTGGTGCCCATCAACAGGAAATACCCGTTGCGCGAACTGATCGCCGCCTGCAAGCGTTATGTCGATCGCCAGCCGCGCCGCCGCATCACCTTCGAGTACGTCATGCTGGCTGGAATCAATGACGGCGTAGAACACGCTCGCGAGCTGGTGCGGCTGCTGAAGGGCGTGCCCTCGAAACTGAACCTGATACCGTTCAATCCCTTTCCGGGTTCCGGCTACGACACTTCCGCGGCGGACGCCATCGACCGCTTCCGCGACATCGCGATGGCGGCGGACATCATGACGGTGACGCGCAAGACCCGCGGTGATGATATCGATGCCGCCTGCGGCCAGCTGGCCGGCAGCGTTTTCGATCGCACGCGGCGCAGCCAGCGTTTTCCGGTGCGCGTGGAGGAGAGATTCCAGTGACCGTGACTGTGCGCAGATCCATCCTGCTGCTCGTGCTGATCCTCGTGACCGGCTGCTCGTCCAGTCCGGGGAAGTACGAATCGCATCATGACACGCCCGCCGAGATCAACGCCAATCTGGGCCTGAATTACATGCAGCAGGGGAATTACGACGTCGCCCTGGAGAAGCTGAAGAAGGCCATAGAACAGGATCCGGGCACGATCACCGCGCACCACTATATCGCCGAGCTTTACAAGGTGCTCAACAACAGCGAGCTCGCCGAGCAGCACTACAAGAAGGCGCTCAGGCTGGCGTCGGACGACCCCGCCATCCAGAATAATTTCGGCGTATTCCTGTGCGACCGCAAGCGCTATGACGAGGCGGAGAAGCACTTCATGCTGGCGGCGAAGATCTCCTCTTACCGGCGTCCCGACGAGGCCTATGAGAACGCCGGCCTGTGCGCCCTGCGCATCCCCGACACGGTGCGCGCGGAAGGATATTTCCGTCATGCGCTGGAGATCAATCCGCTGCTCCCGAATTCGCTGTACCAGATGGCCTTGCTGAATTTCAATGCCCGGCAATATCTGTCGGCGCGCGCGTTCCTGCAACGTTATTCCGCCTTCGCCTCGCCTACGCCGCAGACGTTGTGGCTGGCCTTCCGGGTCGAGCGCGCGCTCGAGAATGGCGAGCTGGCGGACCAGTACGCGCTCGAGCTGCGCACGAAATTCCCGCAATCGCAGGAGACGGCCGAGCTGCGCCAGGCGAAGTGACCCCCATGAGCGACGAGTCGACCCCGCAGCCGGAATCGGAACAGGCCGAGGCGCCAGGCCCGGGACGGCGCCTGCGCGAGGCGCGTGAACAGCAGGGGCTGAGCCAGGAGGAAGCCGCCGAGCGCCTGCACCTGCAGCCGGCGCAGGTGGACGCGCTGGAAAACGACGACTACGCACATTTCTCCGCCCCTATTTTCATCCGGGGTCATCTGCACAATTACGCGCGCCTGCTCGGTATCGAACCGGATTCTGTGATCAGCGCGCTGCAGGGACAGGGGCTCGAGCAGCCGCCCATCCTGTCCGAGGTAACCGCCGCCATGCCGTCAATACGACGACGCGGGATGTCGGCGCGCAACCGCTCGATCCTGATCTCCGGGGGCACGGTGCTGTTCCTGGCCGCGCTGTGGCTGCTGCTGCAGCCGGTTGATGTCGGCACCTTGAAAAAAACGGAAGCGGCGCCGGAAGAAGAGGGCGTGTCCGCGCCCGCCGCGGTGATTTCCGCTCCGACGGAATCCGCTCCGGATCAGGAGCAGGCGTCGCCGGGCGTGGCGACACCGGATGTCGCGCCGGATGCGCCTGGCGATGAACCGGGCGAAGAGCCGCCTCCGGCCTCGAACGAACCCATGGACGAGCTGGTGCTGCGTTTCAGCGGGGAATCCTGGGTCGAGGTGGCGGACGTGACCGGACGCCGCATGGCTTACCGGATGGGTAATGCCCCGAATGTGCTGCGTCTGCGTGGCCTGGCGCCGTTTGATATCCTACTCGGCAATGCTCCGAACGTCTCAATAGAATACAATGGCGAACCGTACGAGAACGTCCCGATCAGCCGGTCCAACGTGGCCAGTTTCCGGTTGGGCGGTCTCAGCGACGAAGGCATGAAGCGAAATGAAAGCCAAGAATCAGATCCAGCGACGTAAATCGCGCCAGATCATGGTCGGCAAGGTGCCGGTCGGCGGTGACGCTCCGATCGCGGTGCAGAGCATGACCAACACGGAGACCTGTGACGTGGAGGCCACCGTGGCGCAGATCCAGGCGCTGGAAAAGGCCGGGGCCGACATCGTGCGCGTCTCGGTGCCGAGCCTCGAGGCGGCGGAGGCCTTCGGCGCGATTCGTGCGCGCGTGAACGTCCCGCTGGTCTCGGATATCCATTTCGACTATCGCATCGCCCTGCGCGTGGCGGATCTCGGCGCCGATTGCCTGCGTATCAACCCCGGCAATATCGGCCGCGAGGACCGCGTGCGCGCGGTGGTGGAGAAGGCGCGCGAGCGTGGCATTCCCATCCGCATCGGCGTCAACGCCGGCTCCCTCGAGAAGGAGCTGCAGAGCAAGTACGGCGAGCCCACCGCTGCGGCCCTCGTCGAGTCGGCCATGCGTCACATCGACATCCTCGACAAGCTGGATTTCCACGACTTCAAGGTCAGCCTGAAGGCCTCGGAAGTGTTTCTGACGATCGAGGCCTACCGGCTGATCGCCAGCCAGATCGACCAGCCGCTGCATCTCGGGATCACCGAGGCGGGTGGCCTGCGCTCCGGCACGGTGAAGTCGGCGATCGGTCTTGGCATGCTGCTCGCCGAAGGTATCGGCGACACCATCCGCATCTCGCTCGCGGCTGATCCGGTGGAAGAGGTCAAGGTCGGTTTCGACATCCTGAAGAGCCTGCACCTGCGCAGTCGCGGCATCAATCTGATCGCCTGCCCGTCGTGCTCGCGCCAGCGGTTCGATGTGATCGCCACGGTGAACGCGCTGGAGGCGCGCCTGGAGGACATCACCGATTCGCTCGATGTCGCCGTCATCGGCTGCGTGGTGAACGGTCCCGGCGAGGCGCGCGAGGCGCACATCGGTCTGACCGGCGGCGCGCCGAGTCTCGTCTATGTCGATGGTGAGCCGGATCACAAGGTCGAGGACGAACGCCTGCTCGATGATCTGGAACGCACTATCCGCGAGCGCCTCGCACGCCAGCGCGCCGAGGGGGAGGGTGCGCGCATCGAGCCGGTGACGATCCCCGTCAGGACAATTAACGGCTGAACACACACCGCCGGTTTCCGCGCGGACACAGAACAGATCGGGTATTCACTTGAGTAAAGGCATTCAGGCACTCCGCGGCATGCACGACATCCTGCCGGAGACCACCCCGGCGTGGCAGGCGCTCGAGCAGACGTTGCGCACGCTGGCGCAGGGTTACGGTTACGAGGAGATCCGCGTTCCGCTGCTGGAGCGCACCGAGCTGTTCGTGCGCACCATCGGCGAAGTCACCGACATCATCGAGAAGGAGATGTATACCTTCGAGGACCTGAGCGGCGACAGTCTCAGCCTGCGTCCCGAGGGCACGGCCGGCTGCGTGCGCGCCTGCATCGAGAACGGCCTGCTGCACAACCAGACGCGCCGGCTGTGGTATCTCGGCCCGATGTTCCGCCATGAGCGGCCGCAGAAGGGCCGCTACCGCCAGTTTCACCAGTGGGGCGTCGAGGCCTACGGCTACAACGGACCGGACATCGATGCCGAACTGATCCTGCTCAGCGCCCGCCTGTGGCGCATGCTCGGTATCGACGGCATCGTGCGTCTGCAGATCAACTCGCTCGGCACCACGGAGTCGCGCGCGCGTTACCGCGCGGCGCTGGTCGAATATCTGTCCGCCCATCACGACCGCCTTGATGAGGACAGCCGCCGCCGGCTGCACACCAATCCGCTGCGCATCCTTGACAGCAAGAATCCGGAACTGCGCGACCTGCTGGTCACGGTGCCCGCGCTCGGCGATTACCTGGATGACGAATCGGGCGACCATTTCACCGGACTGCGCGCCCTGCTGGACGCGGCGGGCCTCGCCTATGAGGTCAATTCGCGCCTGGTGCGCGGACTCGACTATTACGAGAAGACCGTGTTCGAATGGGTCACCGACCGGCTCGGCGCCCAGGGCACGGTGTGCGCCGGCGGGCGCTACGACCGCCTGATCGAGCAGCTCGGCGGCCGCGCGACGCCGGCGGCCGGTTTCGCGCTCGGCATCGAGCGTCTGCTCGCCTTGCTGGAAGACAGCGCGGCGCCGGTCGTGACGCCGTCGCCGCATGTCTACCTGATTGCCGTCGGCGCGACGGCCGAGCGCGCCGCGCCGGGCTTCGCCGAAGTCCTGCGCGACGAACTGCCCGACCTGCGCCTGTGCGTGAACTGTGGCGGTGGCAACTTCAAGAATCAGTTCCGCCGCGCGGACAAGAGCGGGGCGAAGGTCGCGCTGATCCTGGGCGATGACGAACTCGTGAACGGCGTCGTCGGTATGAAATTCCTGCGCGATGAGCGCGCGCAGGAAGTCGTGCCGCGCGGCGAACTCGCGCGCCGCCTGCGGGCGGCGGTGTTGTAAGACTATCTGAAGATCGGAACAAGAACCGGGAGAGACATCCGTGGCTGCGTACAGTCGTGAAGAAGAAGAGCAACTCGAGGACATCAAGAAGTGGTGGGAGAAGTACCGCAACCCGCTGATCTATGGTTTGCTCGCCGGGGTCCTCACCATCGTCGGTGTGCGCGCGTGGATGGCCCATCAGGGGAATCTCGCGGTTTCCGCCTCCAATGAATACGAACAGCTTCAGACGGAGGCGCGTGCGGGCAACGCCGAGGCGGTGATCAAGCGCGGCGGCTATATCATCGACACCTATCCGCGTACACCCTATGCGGCGCTGTCGGCCTTCGTCCTGGCGCGGGAGTATGTCGACAAGGGCGATCTGCCCGCGGCGCGCGCGCGCCTCGAATGGGTGATCGAACACGCGAACCCGCCTGAGTTCGTGCACATCGCCCGCCTGCGCCTCGGCAAGCTGATGCTCGCGACGGGCGAAGGCGCGCAGGCCCTTGCCCTGCTCGAGCCGGTGGAGGGGAATGGTTATGCCGCGGAATACGAGGAGCTGAAGGGCGATATCTATGCCGAGAGCGGACAGACCGCCAAGGCGCGCCAGGCCTACCAGCTGGCGCTGGACAAGCTTGGCGCGGGCGCCGATACGCGCATGCTCCGCATCAAGCTCGATAATCTCGGCGCCGGTTGACACTGATTGTGGCCATGCCGAACCGCCTGCGCTTCTCGTACCGCCGTATCGCCACGGTATTGTGCGTTGTCCTCGCCGTCGCGCTGCTGGCCGCCTGCAGCGGGACCAAGCCGCGCGTCGAACCGCCCGAGCTGGAGCCGGTCGCGGGGGACATGGTCCTGCGTGGCCTGTGGTATCGCCAGCCACAGGTTCGTCACGAACCCGACGAAACTGCCCTGGCGCCATTCGTGGAAGGCAAGCGCTTCTTTTATTCCGACCGCCCCGATCGCGTGGTCGCGCTAGACGCGATCAAGGGTAAACGACTGTGGAGCAGCGTGCTGCCGCCGCCTTCGGGCGCGGAGGATGATCCCGTACACCTGTCCGGCGGTATTGGCGCGGGTGAAGGTCTGCTTTATGTCGGAACCGACGAGGGCGAGATCATCGCGCTCGACCCTGATAACGGCGCCGTGCGCTGGCGGACCCGGCTCAGCGGCGAGGTGCTGACCATTCCCCTGGCGAGCGAGGGCGCGCTGGTGGCGCGGACCAACGACGGCCGTCTCACCGCCCTCGATCCTGTCAGCGGAAATGCGCTCTGGTCCTATTCGAGCACGGTTCCGCCGCTGAGCCTGCGCGGCGCGAGCCGGCCGCTGATCGATCATGAGCGGGTATTCGCCGGCTTCGCCAACGGCAAGCTGGCGGCGTTGGCGCTCGACAGCGGCGAGGTATTGTGGGAGGTCACGGTCGGCGTCCCCGAGGGGAGATCGGAACTGGAACGCATGGTCGACATCGACTCCGACCCGCTGCTGGTCGACGGCGTGATCTACGCGGCGGCCTATCAGGCGCGGCTGGTGGCGCTGACATCGGTCGCGGGCAGCGTGCTATGGTCGCGCGAGCTTTCCACCGCCCAGGACATGGCTCTGGATTCCGACACGCTGTATCTCGTCCAGGACGACGGGCGGGTGTCCGCGGTCAGTCGCCGCAGCGGCGCCGTGATCTGGCAGCAGGACAAGCTCGCCGGTCGCACGATCACCGCGCCGGTTCTGTATCGCGGCGTCCTCTACGTCGCCGACCAGCAGGGCTACCTGCACGGTATGTCCATCGGCGACGGCCACTTCGTGGCGCGTTTCCGCGTCAGCGAGAATGCGATATCGCTCGCGCCCATGGTGTCCGACGATGTCATGTACATCCAGACCATCGGCGGCGCGCTGCACGCCTTCAGGATCGACCCGAAATAAATGGACATGGATTTATTTGGCGCGGATTCTGGAGAAAACGGGGACAGATATATAAATCTGTCCCCATGCGCGACAATACATCACTCACCAGTCACCCAAATCAAATAAACCCGTCCCCGATTCTGGCGCGAACCCTATGAAACCTGTCATCGCCCTGGTCGGACGTCCCAATGTTGGTAAATCGACCCTGTTCAACCGGCTTACGCGCAGCCGCGCCGCGCTGGTCTCGGATTTTCCGGGGCTGACACGCGACCGTAACTACGGCACCGGCCGCATCGGCGACCGCCCGTACATCGTTGTCGATACCGGCGGGCTCAGCGAGGCGGCGGATGCCGTCGACCAGCTCATGGCGGCCCAGGCGCACAAGGCGGTCGATGAGGCGGACGCCGTGCTGTTTCTGGTCGACGCGCGTGACGGGCTCACCGCGGTGGACGAGAGGATTGCCGCCCGTCTGCGTGTTTCCGGCAAGCCGCTGGTGCTGGTGGTCAACAAGGCGGAAGGTCTCACGCCCGCAATGGTCACGGCGGATTTCGCGTCCCTCGGCATCCAGGACGTGCATTGCACCTCCTCGGCCCACGGCGAAGGCGTCGAAGACATGATCGAGGAGGTGCTGGCTCGGTTCGGTCCCGAGTCGCCCGGGGAGGCGGAGTCCGAGGACGCGCGGGGCATCCAGATCGCCATCGTCGGACGCCCGAATGTCGGCAAATCCACTCTGCTCAACCTCATGCTCGGCGAGGAGCGCGTTCTCGCCTTCGACCAGCCGGGCACGACGCGCGACAGCATCTATGTTCCCTTCGAGCGTGACGGGCAACGCTACACCCTGATCGATACGGCGGGTGTCAGACGCCGTGGACGTGTGCACGAAGTCATCGAGAAATTCAGCGTCATCAAGACGCTGCAGGCGATCGCCGAGGCCCACGTGGTGCTGCTGGTGCTCGACGCGCAGCAGGGTGTGGCGGATCAGGACGTCAAGCTGCTCGGCCACATCATCGAGAGCGGAAAGGCGCTGCTCATCGCCGTCAACAAATGGGACGGCATGAGCCCCGAGGACCGGCTTACGGTGAAGACGGCGCTGGAACGCAAGCTTTCCTTCATCAACTACGCCAGCGTGCATTTCATCTCCGCCCTGCACGGCAGCGGAGTCGGCAATCTGTTCGAGTCGATCACCGCGGCGTATCATGCCAGTAACAGAAAGCTGTCGACGCCGATGCTGAGCCGCATCCTGGAACGGGCGGTCGAGCGTCATGCGCCGCCGCTCGTGCGCGGAAGGCGCATCAAGCTGCGTTACGCCCATCAGGGCGGACACAATCCGCCGCTGATCGTGATTCATGGCACGCAGACCCATGCCGTGCCAGACAGCTACCGGCGCTACCTGGAAGGGGTGTTCCGGGATGCGCTTGAGCTGGAGGGGACGCCGGTGCGCAGCGAATTCAAGACCGGCGCCAACCCGTACAAGGACCGGCCCTCGCCGCCGACCGCGCAGCAACGGCGCCGCGGCCGGACGGGGACCCGTCAGACGGGGAAACGCGCACGCCACTGAGGACGCGCCGATGGCCGAGGCTGGAAACAACAGCGAGTATTTCACCGCCGCCATCTCGCGTCACATCTGGAACAGCAAGTATCGCCATCGCGAAGCCGACGGCTTCCGCGACGCCGACATCGAAGCCACCTGGCAGCGCGTCGCGCGGGCGCTGGCGACGGTCGAAACCGTCGACCGCGCCGGCTGGGAGGCGCGCTTCCTGGATATCCTGCGCGACTTCCGCTTCCTGCCCGGCGGCCGCATCCAGGCAGGCGCCGGCACCGGTCACCGCGTCACCCTGTTCAACTGCTTCGTGATGGGCACAGTCGAGGATTCCATGGATGGTATCTTCGACAGCCTCAAGGAGGGCGCCATCACGTTGCAACAGGGCGGTGGCGTCGGCTACGACTTCTCCACCCTGCGTCCCGCGGGAACGCCGGCGCGCAGCGTCGGCAGCGTCGCCTCCGGCCCGGTGTCGTTCATGCGCATCTGGGACAGCATGTGCGCCACGCTGCTTTCCACCGGCGCGCGGCGTGGCGCGATGATGGCGACACTGCGTTGCGATCATCCCGATATCGAGTCCTTCATCGCCGCCAAGCGCGACACTCTCGCGCTGCGCCACTTCAATCTCTCGGTGCTGGTCAGCGACGCCTTCATGGAGGCCCTGCGCGAAGATGCCGACTGGCCGCTGGTGTTTCCCGATCGCGATTTCGGCGGCGCCGCGGGTGATACGGTCATGCGCGTGTGGTCGGGCGAGACGCAAGCGGTGCCTTGTCGCATCGTGCGCACCGTGCGCGCGCGCGAACTGTGGGACCGCATCATGCGCGCCACCTACGACTACGCCGAGCCCGGCGTGCTGTTCATCGACCGCATCAACGAGCGCAACAACCTCCATTACCGCGAGCACATCAGCGCGACCAACCCCTGCGGCGAGATTCCATTGCCTCCGTATGGCGCCTGCGACCTTGGCTCGATCAACCTGACGCGTTTCGTCAACAAGCCGTTTACGCGGGAAGCCGAGCTGGATCTGGCGGGCATCGGGCAAGTGACGGGTGTCGCGGTGCGCCTGCTCGACAACGTCATCGACGCCTCGCGCTTCCCGCTCGCGGCGCAGGAGACGCAGGCGCACGGCTCGCGCCGCGTGGGTCTGGGCGTCACCGGGCTGGCCGATACACTGATTCTGCTCGGCATCGCCTATGACAGCCCGCGGGCACTGGATTTCGCCGCGCGCGTGATGCGCACGATCTGCCACGCGGCCTATCGTGCCTCGATCGATCTGGCGCGCGAGAAGGGCGCCTTTCCGTTCTTCGAAGGTGATGCCTTTCTCGCCGCGCCGTTCGTCGCGGCGTTGCCGGAGGATATCCGTGACGGGATACGCAAGCACGGTATCCGCAACAGTCATCTCACCGCGATCGCCCCGACGGGCACCATCAGTCTGCTGGCCAACAATGTCTCGAGCGGCATCGAGCCGGTGTTTGATTTCAGTTACCGCCGCCGTGTGCTCGAGCTGGACGGCAGCTACAGCGAATACAGCCTGCGCGACTATGCCCGCGCGCAGTGGTCGGTGCTCAAGCCTGGGGAGGCGGAGCCTCCGGAGGTTTTCATCGACGCGCACCGCCTGTCGCCGCGCGTGCACATCGACATGCAGGCCGCGGTGCAGCCTTATGTCGATAACGCTATCTCGAAGACCGTGAACATCCCGCGCGACTACGACTTCGCCGCCTTCCGCGAGGTCTATCAGTACGCCTACGACAAGGGCCTGAAGGGCTGCACCACCTTCCGCCCCAACCCGGTCACCGGCGAGATCCTGAGCGCGGAGGGCGAGGGTTTCGAAAAGGGATCGCACTGCTGCGACCTGGAGCGGGAAGCGGATTGATCCGCTGGTCCAAATGCAGGTGCGAAGTGTCGGAGCCCGGGAGTACTGCCGGGCAAGGTTCCCGGATTCCGCTGCGCTCCATCCGGGCTACGGGTGGCATCGTGCGGCAGGTTGTCGTGGTTATCTGCCGGCACCCATCGGGCCGGGTGTTCGAAATGTAGCCCGGATGCAGACACGGAGTGTCGGAATCCGGGAGAGATGGCCGGTGCCATTCCCGGA
>JADLET010000009.1 GCA_020845975.1 Gammaproteobacteria bacterium
CCAGTCGAGAATCTCGAGCGGGCTGTCAATCATCCCGTCCGCGTCCCATTCCTGCGGGCGGTCATCCTGTCCCAGATAGCCGAACAGGGCCACCAGCGTTTTCATTCCGGCGGCGCGGCCCGCCTCGATGTCCCGTTGCGCATCGCCAATGTAGAGGCACTGCTCCGGGGCCACGCCGACCAGGGCGCTGGCGTGCAGCAGGGGCTCGGGGTGGGGTTTGCGATTGCGTGTGCTGTCGCCGCTGATGACGCAGGCCGCACGGGGCGCCAGACCGAGATCCTTCAACAGCGGCTCAGTCAGCCAGGCAGGCTTGTTAGTCACGACACCCCATTTCACACCGCGATTCTCCAGCGTCGCAAGGACCTCTTCCATGCCGTCGAACAGGCGCGAATGCTGCATCAGGCGCTCGCGATAAATCTCCAGGAAACGTTCGCGCAGGGCCGTGAAACGCGCATCCCCTTCATCGATCCCGAAACCGACGCGAACCATGGCACGCGCGCCGTGCGAGACATGGGGACGAATGACATCAAACGGCATTGCCACCAGCCCATGTTCCGCGCGCAGGGCATTCAGCGTCGCGGCAAGATCGGGCGCGGTATCCACCAGCGTACCGTCGAGATCGAACAGGAAGCAGTGGGGGATGCAATCGGGGGTGAGGATCATGGGGTACGGTGCAAGATAGCGGTGTTGGAGTATATGTGAGTGATGGGTGATGGGTAATGGGTGATTAAAATAAATACATTCAATGGGGATTGGCGATCGTTATGAATTGACTTCCAGTTTATATTGCAGTGCAATCTTTGCATCACCCATCACCCATCACCCATCACCCATCACCCATCACCCAGCCTTCACCGCGTGCACCAGATAATTCACGTCAACATCGTGACCCAGGGTGTAGTGCCGTGTGATCGGATTGTAGCTGAGGCCGGCGAGTTCGCGCACCTCGAGACCGGCGGCGCGCAGCCAGCGGCCGAGTTCAGAGGGGCGGATGAAGCGGGCGTAATCGTGCGTGCCCTGCGGCAGCATGCGTAACACGTATTCGGCGCCGACAATCGCGAACATATAGGCCTTGGGTGTGCGGTTCAGCGTGGAGAAGAACAGATGTCCGCCCGGGCGCGCAAGCTCCGCGCAGGACCGGACCAGCGCAGCCGGGTCGGGGACATGCTCGAGCAGTTCCATGCAGGTGACGACCCCTGCCGCCGCGGGCGACTGCGCCGCCAGCCCCTCGGCGCTGATACAGCGGTAATCGACCTGCCTCCCGGTTTCGAGCAGGTGCAGACGCGCCACGGAGAGCGAGGACTCGGCCAGATCGATACCGGTGACGCGGGCGCCGAGCCCGGCCATCCCATCCGCGAGCAGTCCGCCGCCGCAGCCGACATCGATCACCGTCTTGCCCGCGATCCGCGCCCGCGCATCGATGAATCCGAGACGTAGCGGATTGATATCGTGCAGCGTCTTGAATTGACCCTGGGGATCCCACCAGCGCGCCGCGAGGGCGTCGAACTTGGCGACTTCGGCGGGATCCACGTTTTCTTTGACATTAGTCATTGTGCAATGTGTGTATGAGTAATTGATTTGTCTAGAACGTAATGGGTTATGGGTGATTAAAATATATTGACGTGTCGGATTAAGGTGGCTTGACTATTTACCCATCACCCATCTCACCGATGTTCATCACTCTTCCCGATCTTCTCCCGCCACGCCTCGGTATTCGCCAGGATGGTGTCTTCGTCGAGGGTCGTCAGGCGGCGATCCTTGAGCAGATGGCGGCCGGCGACCCAGACGTCGCTGACCTGCTGGCGCCCGCAGGCATAGACCAGTTGCGAGACGGGGTGATACACCGGGCGGGATTCGATGTCACCCAGGTTAACCGCGACGACATCAGCGAACTTTCCGCGCCGCAGCGAACCGATCTCTTCGTCGAGGCCGAGCGCGCGCGCGCCGTTAAGCGTGGCCATGCGCAGGGCCACGGCGGCGGGCAGTGCGCTGGCGTCGCCCGCCACGGCCTTGGCAAGCAGCGCCGCGGTGCGCATCTCGCCGAACATGTCGAGATCGTTGTTGCTGGCGGCGCCGTCGGTGCCGAGCGCGACATTGACGCCGGCCTGCAGGAGTTTGTGAACCGGACAGAATCCGCTGGCAAGTTTGAGATTGGATTCCGGACAGTGAATCACATGAGCTCCCGTGTGCGCGAGGCGCGCGATCTCGCCATCGTCGAGCTGGGTCATGTGCACGGCGAGCAGGCGTGGGGACAGCAGACCAAGCTGTTCCAGGCGCGCGACAGGCCGCTGTCCATGATGCTCGAGGCTGCCGTTGATCTCGTCAGCCGTCTCATGCACGTGCATGTGTACCGGAATGTCCAGCTCATCGGCCAGTGTGCGGATCTTCTGCAGTGGATCGTCCGAGACGGTATACGGTGCATGCGGCGCGAACACGGTACGGATGAGCGGGTCGCCGCGATAGCGATCGTGCAGATCGAGCCCCTTGGAGAGATATTCCGCCGCGTCCGCCGCCCAGGCGGTGGGGACGTCGATCATGATCAGGCCGACCGCCGCGCGTATGCCGGCGTGACTGGCCGCGCGCGCCGTCTCGTCCGGAAAGAAATACATGTCGTTGAAACAGGTGGTGCCGCCGCGCAGCATTTCCGCGATGGCGTGCTGGGAGCCCTGGAAAACGAACTCGGCGCCCACCCAGGCTGACTCCGCGGGCCAGATATGATCGCGCAGCCATTGCATCAGCGGAAGATCGTCGGACAGTCCGCGGAACAGGCACATCGCGGCATGGGTATGCGCGTTGACCAGTCCGGGAATCAGCGCATGCTCGTCCAGACGGAGCTCCTGCGCGGCGCTGTAGCGGCGCGCCGCCTCGGAGGAAGGCAGGATGTCCGCGATGCGCCCGCCCTGGATCGCGAGGGCATGGTGTTCGTATACCACGCCTTCCGGCTCGACCGGGACGATCCAGCGCGCGTGAATAAGGGTGTCGACCGTCGTCATGGGAGGCCTGCCGGGATCGGAGTCCCGGCTAGTATAGCGGGAAGCCGCGACAGAAACATCCGCGAGCGGGATCAGGGCGACTCGGCGTGGCGAACGATGTAGATCTCGACGCGGCGATTGCGTGCGCGTCCTTCACGTGTCCAGTTTTCATCGACAGGGGTATGCTCGCCCAGGCCGCCGAGGTGGAGCATATCGGATGTGACCCCCTGGCCGATGAGATATTCACGCACCGCATTCGACCGCCGGTCTGACAGGTGGTCGTTATAATCCTCGCCGGCCGTGTAGTCGGCATGCCCCTGGATGAGGATGCGATCCACCCCTGTCGCGTGGCGGAGATACAGCGCCGTGTCATTCAGGGTCCGGCGCGCCTGGTCGTCCAGCAGGTCCTGATTGTGCGCGAAGAAGACATGGCGCAGGGGGATAAACTCGAAACGGGCGCCGGCCCCGGCCGCAATCTCCGTGACCTCTGGCGCAAACGCTGGCTCCGCGCCCTCGTCGGCCGCGCTGCACACACCCATGGAGAGCAGGGCGGCGGCCAGGGTGCATGGAATTGAATGCGAACGGGATCTCATCCTGGGAAATATCGGCCGCCGTTGGCGTCCCTTAACTGCGCCGCGCAGGCCCGGAATGGTAGAATATGCCCCTGCTCGCCCTCCGGGCGCGACCTGGCCGGCCTGCCAGGCGCCAGCAGCCGGCACACATAACCAACTGACTGATACGGAAACTCCCGCGATGAATCTCGATGCCCATGACAGTGTACGGCCCATCCTCTGGCGTGACGGAGCCCTGTGGTTGATTGATCAGCGCCTGCTGCCCCATCGCAACGAGCAGGTCGTTTGCCGCGATGTGGGAACAGTGGCGGAAGCAATCCGCAACATGACGGTGCGCGGCGCGCCGGCGATCGGCATCGCGGCCGCCTACGGCGTGGTGCTGGCGGCACGCGACCGCTTCGATGCCGCCCCCGGATCGTGGAGAGAGGATATCGAGGAGGATCTTCAAACCCTTGCCGGCACGCGTCCCACCGCGGTTAACCTGTTCTGGGCGATCAATCGCATGCGCACGGCGATCGCTGACTGCACCGGCGGCCCGGGGGTACGCCTGCTGGAGGAGGCGCGCGCGATCCACGAGGCGGATATCGCGGACAATCGCAGAATGGGGCAGCTCGGCGCGGCGCTGATCGAGACGCCGTGCGCGGTGCTGACGCACTGCAACGCGGGCTCGCTGGCGACCGGCGGATTCGGCACCGCGCTCGGCGTGATCCGCGCCGGTTACGTCACCGACCGTATCCGGCGCGTCTATGCCGATGAGACCCGCCCCTGGCTGCAGGGTGCGCGCCTCACCGCCTGGGAACTGCTCGAGGACCGCATACCGGTGACCCTGGTGGCGGAGGGCGCAGGCGCTTATCTGATGAAACAGGGCGAGGTCGGCTGGCTGATCGTGGGTTCGGACCGCATCGCCGCCAACGGGGATGTCGCGAACAAGATCGGAACCTACGGCGCGGCGATCATCGCGCGTCATCACGGGGTCAAGGTCATGGTGGTGGCGCCGACCTCGACCATCGATATGAGCACTCCGGATGGCGGGGCGATCCCGATCGAGACGCGGCGCGAGGAGGAACTGCTGGCGCTCGCTGGCCAGGGCATCGCGGCCCCCGGCGCGCGTGCATGGAATCCGGTGTTTGACGTGACGCCGGCCGGGCTGGTCGACGCGATCGTCACCGAAAAAGGCGTGGTGCTGGCGCCCAACGCCACCAGGATGGCTGCGCTGATGAAATCCTGAGTCCGCCGATCGGGCCAGTCCGGGGCGGCGCCTCACCCGTTAGGAGACGATGCGGTGGCCGTATGCCTTGTGCTAGAATCCGCCTCTTAATAAAAGCCCCGTAACGGGAAAAATAAATTCAGGGATCAGGAAGACATGAGTCGGTTGCCGCGATAAGCCGTGGCCCGGCGCCTCGAATCGCTCCATGACAGATTCCGCTAAAGAGATTCTCCTCACCAACATCGAAGAGGAGATGAAACAGTCCTACATGGACTACGCCATGAGCGTGATCGTCGGACGCGCGCTGCCCGACGTGCGCGACGGCCTCAAGCCCGTGCATCGCCGCGTGCTGTATGCGATGCACGGTCTCAGCAACGACTGGAACAAGCCTTACAAGAAGTCCGCCCGAGTGGTCGGTGACGTGATTGGTAAATACCATCCGCACGGCGATACCGCGGTATACGATTCGATCGTGCGCATGGCCCAGCCGTTCTCCCTGCGGTACATGCTGGTCGACGGCCAGGGCAACTTCGGCTCCGTCGACGGCGACGCCCCGGCGGCGATGCGCTACACCGAGGTGCGCATGTCGCGCATCGCCCACGAGATGCTGGCCGACCTGGAAAAGGAGACGGTCGATTTCGGCTTCAACTACGACGAGACGGAGCGGGAGCCGAAGGTCATGCCGGCGCGCATCCCGAACCTTCTCATCAACGGCTCGGCGGGCATTGCGGTCGGTCTCGCCACCAATGTGCCGCCGCATAATCTGAACGAGATCGTCAGTGCCTGCATCGCGCTGATCGACGATCCGGCGATCGACATCCAGGGCCTGATGGAACATGTGCCGGGCCCGGACTTTCCCACCGGCGCGATAATCAACGGCGTGCGCGGCATCCACGAGGCCTACCGCACCGGGCGCGGGCGCATCTACCTGCGCGCGCGTGCGCATTTCGAAACCGAGGATTCCGGCCGCGAGCGCATCATCGTCACCGAACTGCCGTACCAGGTGAACAAGGCCCTGCTGCTGGAGAAGATCGCCCAGCTGGTAAGGGAGAAGCGTCTCGAGGGTATTTCAGAGCTGCGCGACGAGTCCGACAAGGACGGCATGCGCATGGTCATCGAGCTGAAGCGCGGCGAGATGGGCGAGGTGGTGCTGAACAATCTCTATCTGCACACGCAGATGCAGAACGTGTTCGGGATCAACATGGTCGCCCTGACGGACGGACAGCCGCGCCTGCTCAACCTCAAGCAGGCGCTGGAAGCCTTCCTGGAGCACCGGCGCGAAGTCGTTACGCGGCGTACGATCTTCGATCTGCGCAAGGCGCGTGAACGGGCCCATGTGTTGGAGGGGCTGACTGTAGCGCTGGCGAACATCGACGAGATCATCGCCCTGATCAAGGCGGCGCCCGGCCCGGCCGAGGCTAAGGCCGGACTGATGGCCCGCGGCTGGCCCCCGGGGGCGCTGACCGAGATGCTGGCCCAGGGCGATTCGGGGCTGGCGCGTCCCGAGAGCCTGGCGGAGGAATTCGGCCTCCTGAATGGCGAATATCACCTGTCAGACGTCCAGGCGCAGGCAATCCTGGACCTGCGCCTGCATCGTCTGACCGGGCTTGAGCAGGAGAAAATCCGCTCAGAATACAAAGAGATAATTGAGACAATTCGAGGGCTGATTGAAATCCTCTCGAATCCGGAGCGGCTCATGCAGGTCATTCGCGACGAGCTGCTCGCGGTGCGCGAGCAGTTCGGCGACGCGCGCCGCACCGAGATTCAGCACGACCAGACCGATCTCTCGATGGAAGACCTGATTCCGCCGGAGGACGTTGTCGTCACCATTTCCCACGGCGGCTACGTCAAGTCGCAGCCGGCCGAGATGTACCAGGCGCAGCGGCGCGGCGGGCGCGGCAAATCGGCCACCACAATGAAGGAAGCCGACTTTATTGATAAACTCTTCGTGGCCAACACGCATGACACGATCCTGTGCTTCTCCAGCCACGGAAAGGTCTACTGGCTGAAGGTCTACGAACTGCCGCAGGCGAGCCGGAACGCCCGTGGCAAACCGTTCGTGAACATACTGCCGCTTGGTGAACACGAACGCATCAACGAAGTGCTGCCGGTGCGCGAGTACGCGGAGGACACATTCATCTTCATGGCCACCAGCAACGGGACCGTGAAGAAGACGCCGCTGACCGACTTTTCCCGCCCGCGCTCGAACGGCATCATCGCCATCGAGCTGGAGGAAGGGAATCACCTCATCGGCGTGGACATCACGGACGGCGGCAAGGATATCCTGCTGGTGTCCAGCGGCGGCAAGGCGGTACGTTTCGCCGAGCGCGATGTTCGGCCGATGGGACGGGTATCGCGCGGCGTCCGTGGTATCAAACTGGCAGAGGAGCAGCATGTGATCTCGCTGCTGATCGCGGACGAAAAGGGCTACGTGCTGACCGCGACCGAACACGGCTATGGCAAGCGCACCCGCATCGACGAATATCCGCTGCACGGGCGCGGTGGGCAGGGCGTCATTTCCATCCAGACCTCAGATCGCAATGGCCAGGTGGTGGGCGCGGAGCTGGTGTTCGACGGTAACGAGGTCATGCTGATCACAGCGGGAGGCACCCTGGTGCGGACCCATGTGGATGAGATATCTGTACAGGGACGCAATACCCAGGGCGTGCGCCTGATGCGTCTCGATGAGGGCGAACGCCTGGTCGGCATCGACCGGTTCGAGAGTCTGGAAGAAGAAGAGTCGGAGTAAACGCAAACATGACACGCGTCTATAATTTCAGCGCCGGTCCGGGTGTGCTGCCGGAAGAAGTTCTCAAGCGCGCCAGCGAGGAGATGCTCGAGTGGCGCGGCAGTGGCATGTCGGTGATGGAAATGAGCCATCGCGGCAAGTCCTATCTGTCAATCGCACGTCAGGCCGAGGCCGACCTGCGCGAGCTGCTGGCCATCCCGTCCAATTACAAGGTGCTGTTCCTCCAGGGCGGCGCGAGCCTGCAGTTCGCCATGGCGCCGATCAACCTGCTGCGCGGCAAACGCACGGCGGACTACATCAACACCGGCGCCTGGTCGAAGAAGGCGATTGAGGAAGCGCAGCGTTTCTGCGAGGTGAACGTCGCGGCGAGTTCCTCCGCCAGCAAGTTCACCACCGTGCCGCCGCGCGCCGAGTGGAAACTGAACCCGGATGCCGCCTACGTGCATTACACGCCCAACGAGACCATCGGCGGCGTCGAATTCCCCTTCATCCCGGACACCGGCGCCGTGCCGCTGGTCGCCGACATGTCTTCCACGCTGCTGTCGCGGCCGATCGACGTCGCGAAATTCGGCCTGATCTATGCCGGCGCCCAGAAGAATATCGGTCCCGCCGGTCTGACCGTGGTCATCGTGCGCGAGGACCTCATCGGCTCGGCCCTGCCCGGCATGCCGGTCATGCTCGACTACAAGACCCATGCCGAGAACGAATCGATGTACAACACTCCGGCGACCTACAGCTGGTACATCGCCGGACTGGTATTCGACTGGCTGAAGCGCCTCGGCGGCCTGGCCGCGATGGCGAAGATCAATCAGCGCAAGGCCGACAAGCTGTACGACTATATTGATGCCTCAAGTTTCTATCGCAATCCGGTGGAAAAGTCCTGCCGCTCCTGGATGAACGTACCGTTCACACTGCCGAACGAGCCGCTCGATACGGTGTTCCTGAAAGAAGCCGAAGCGAAGGGACTCTCCACACTGCAGGGCCATCGTTCCGTCGGCGGCATGCGCGCCAGTATCTATAATTCCATGCCGGAAGCCGGGGTGGATGCGCTGGTGGAATTCATGAAGGATTTCGCCAAGCGGAACGGGTGAAAATATCAGGACTAAGGACTTAGTGCGTGATGGGTAATGGGTGAGGGGTGATTAAAGGCGTAACCGGTTTTGATTTTTCCCATCACCCATTACCGTTTACCCATCACCTGTGGAACTCGTTGATTGGGCTGAGTGCGTGATGGGTAATGGGTGAAGGGTGATTGAAGGCGTAACCGGATGTGATTTTACCCATCACCCATTACCCTTTACCCATCACCTGTGTAGCTCGTTGATTAGGCTGAGTGCGTGGTGCGTAGCGGGAGTAGGGCGATTAAAGGCGTGACCGGTTTTGATTTTACCCATCACCCATTACCATTCACCCATCACCTTTTGTAATTGCTGAGGTCACATGTACAAAATCCTGACCTTGAACAACATCTCCGTCGCTGGCCTGGAGCGGTTTCCGCGTGAGTCGTACGAGATCGCGTCCGAGATCCAGCATCCGGACGCGATCCTGCTGCGTTCGTTCAAGATGCACGGCATGGCGATCCCCGAAACGGTGAAGGCGGTCGGGCGGGCAGGGGCGGGGGTCAACAATATCCCGGTCCCCGAGATGAGCAAGCGCGGCATTCCCGTGTTCAACGCCCCCGGTGCGAACGCCAACGCGGTAAAGGAGCTGGTCGTCGCCGGCATGCTGCTTGCCTGCCGCAACATCTGCCAAGCCTGGGACTTCGCCCGCAACCTGGAGGGCGACGATGAGACCATCGGGAAACTGGCCGAGGCGGGCAAGAAGGATTTTGTCGGCTTCGAACTGCCGGGCCGCACGCTCGGCGTCATCGGCCTTGGCGCCATCGGCATCAAGGTCGCCAACATCGCCATCGATCTCGGCATGCGCGTGATCGGCTATGACCCCAAGATTACCGTGCAGGGCGCCTGGCGGCTGTCTTCCGAGGTGCAACAGGCCGTCAGCCTGGATGACATGCTGTCGAAGGTGGATTTCGTCACCTTCCATGTGCCGCTGAATGACGAGACCCGCGGCATGATCAACGCGGATCGCCTCAAGCGCATGAAGACGGGCGCGGTAATCCTCAATTTCGCCCGCGAGGGCATCGTCGATACCGCCGCGGTACGCGCGGCCATCGACTCCGGCAAGATCTATTCCTACGTGTGCGATTTCCCTGGTCGTGAACTCAAGGGCCATAAACGCGTGATCACCCTGCCGCACCTCGGCGCCTCCACCGACGAGGCCGAGGAAAACTGCGCCATCATGGTGGCTGACCAGGTGCGCGAGTATCTCGAGAACGGCAATATCTTCAACTCGGTCAACTTCCCTGATGTGCACATGCCGCGCACCGAGGGATTCCGCATCGCCATCGCCAATGCCAACGTGCCGAACATGGTCGGCCAGATCTCGACCGTAATGGCGGAGGCTGGATTGAACATCGTCGACCTGCTCAACAAATCGCGCGGCGAAATCGCCTATACCCTGGCCGACGTCGATAGCAAGATCCCCGTCGAGGTTGTCGAAGACATCCGCAAGATCGACGGCGTGCTGAATGTGCGGGTGATTGATTAGGTGATGGGTGAAGGGTGATGGGTAATGTGTCAAGCAAGAGCCTGAACCCATTTCGACTCCGTGTCATGCCGCGTCCGTCGCTCGTTACGTATCACTCATCACCCATTACCCATCACCCATCACCGGCCTCGTAATGTCCGACGAAGACCAGCTGAAATCCATCCGCACCCGCATCGATCAGATCGACGGGAAGCTGCAGGAGCTGATCACTGAGCGGGCGCGCTGCGCGCTCGAGGTGGCACGGCTCAAGCAGATTTCCGGCGATACGGATTACTACCGTCCGGAGCGCGAGGCGCAGGTGCTGCAGACAGTGATCGGACGCAATCAGGGGCCGCTTGACGACGAGATCGTGGCGCGCCTGTTCCGGGAGATCATGTCGGCCTGCCTGGCGCTGCAGCGCCCGATCGCCGTGGCCTATCTCGGGCCGGAAGGAACCTTCACCGAGGCCGCGGTCTTCAAGCATTTCGGCCAGTCGGTGACCGCGCGTCCGCTGGCCGCCATCGACGAGGTCTTTCGCGACGTCGAGGCCGGCGCCGTCGATTACGGCGTGGTGCCGATCGAAAACTCCTCCGAAGGGGCGGTCGATCACACGCTCGACATGTTCATGAGTTCTCCGCTGAAGATCTGCAGCGAGATCGAGCTGCGCGTTCACCATAATCTGATGGGCAAGGCGAACACGGTCAACCGTGTCTACGCGCACCAGATGGCGCTGGCGCAGTGCCGCGAATGGCTCAACGCGCATCTCTCCGGCATCGAATGTTTCCCGGTCAGCAGCAACGCTGAAGCCGCGCGGCGGGCGCAGGAGGAACCGGGCGCGGCGGCGATCGCCGGAGCCAACGCGGCCACCATCTACGGTCTGGAGATTCTCTCGGCCAACATCGAGGACAAGCCGGACAACACAACCCGCTTCCTGGTGATCGGCCGCAAGATTCCCGCGCCGAGCGGACGCGATAAAACCTCGTTGCTGGTGTCCACTTCCAATAAGCCCGGCGCGTTGTACCGCCTGTTGAAACCTTTGGCCGAGCATGGAATTTCAATGACCCGCATCGAGTCGCGGCCGTCCCGGCGCGAGATGTGGGAATATGTCTTTTTCATCGACATCGAGGGCCATTCCCAGGACGAGAAGGTGGCGGCGGTCATCAAGATACTGGACAATGAGGCTGCCGTGCTCAAGGTGCTGGGTTCATATCCCTGCGCCGTGCTGTAGGGGACAGATTTCCAATCAGTCCCCATAAATTGCGTCGGGGACGGATTTGAAATCCATCCCCGACACCTTGGTTAACCGGGAACAACAAATGATCATCATCATGAAGGCCAGTTCGACCGAGCCACAGATCGACGCGGTGGAAGTCCATTTGCGTTCGCTCGGACTGCAACCGCATACCTCGCGTGGCACGCAGCGTACGGTCATCGGCGCGATCGGCGACAAGCGCGAGATCGATCTGGAGCGGGTCGAGGCGCTGGACGGGGTCGAACGCGTCGTGCGCGTGATGAAACCTTACAAGTTCGTTTCGCGCGAATCGCACGAGCGGGACTCCGTCATCGACGTGAAGGGTATACCGATCGGAGGCAAAACGATCCAGATCATCGGCGGGCCCTGTTCGGTGGAGACACCGGAGCAGATGGAGGCCGCCGCCGCCGGTGTCGCCGCCGCCGGTTGCCGCCTGATGCGCGGCGGAGCCTTCAAGCCGCGCACGAGTCCATATGCCTTCCAGGGCAAGGGCGTCGAGGGTCTGAAGATGTTCCGCGAGGCGGCCGGCCGCCATGGACTGCCCATTGTCACCGAGCTGATGGACGTGCGCATGCTGGATACCTTTCTCGAACAGAAAGTGGATGTCATCCAGATCGGCACGCGCAACATGCAGAACTTCGATCTGCTGAAAGAGGTCGGACGCAGCACCCACACGCCGGTAATCCTGAAGCGCGGCTTGTCCGCCACGATCTCCGAATGGCTGATGGCAGCCGAATACATCGCGGCCGGCGGCAACCACAATATCATCTTCTGCGAGCGCGGCGTGCGCACCTACGAGGATGCCTATCGCAACATGCTCGACGTCACCGCCGTGCCTATGCTGAAGCGCGAGACCCATCTGCCGGTGCTGATCGATCCGAGCCATGCCGGCGGCAAGGCGTGGATGGTGCCGGCGCTGTCGCGCGCGGCGATCGCCGCCGGCGCGGACGGCCTGCTGGTGGAGATGCACCCGAATCCGCCGGAGGCCTGGTCGGACGCCGACCAGGCGCTCAATCCACAGGAGCTGACGTCCCTGATGGTCGAATTGCGCGGCATCGCCCAGGTGCTGGGACGCAATATTTAACGCGCCGTTCCGCGCCACCCTGACATGTCGCCTGCCGCCCCCGCACAACGACTGACCATCATCGGCGTCGGCCTCATCGGCGGTTCCCTGGCGCGGGCGTTGCGTCGCGAATATCCGGCGCTCGAGATCATCGGCTGCGGACGTCACCTGCCCAATCTGGAGCGAGCGCGGGAACTCGGCGTCATTGACCGCTACGAGACCGATCCGGCGCGTTCTGTACGAGGCGCGGACATGGTGGTCGTAGCCGCGCCGGTCGGCGCCACCGGGCCCATCTTCGCGGCGATCGCCGGCCATCTCGCCGATGGCGCCGTCATTACCGACGTCGGCAGCACCAAGGGAAACATCGTGGATGCCGCGCGCCGCAACCTGGGCGAACGGTTGCCCGATTTCGTCCCCGGCCATCCGATCGCGGGCACGGAGCGCAGCGGCGTCGAGGCCTCGTTCGCGGAATTGTTTCAAGGCTGCCGCGTGATTCTGACCCCGCTCCCCGAGACGCATCGCCCGGCGGTCGAACGAGTGAGCGCCCTGTGGCGGCATGCCGGCGCACGCGTGAGCGAAATGGACGTGCGACACCACGACGAGGTATTGGCCGCCACCAGTCACTTGCCGCATCTGCTGGCCTACGCGCTGGTTGACACCCTGGCCCGCATGGACGACAGCGAGGAAATCTTCGATTACGCCGCGGGAGGCTTCCGGGATTTCACCCGCATCGCTTCCTCCGACCCGGCCCTGTGGCGCGACATCTGCATCGCCAACCGCGACGCAATGCTCAACATGGTGCAACGCTTCACGGACAATCTTTCCGCCGTTACCGAGGCACTGCAACACACCGACGGCGATTCGCTGATGAAGGTCTTCGCGCACGCGAAGGAGGTCAGGGATCGGTTTGCGGCGCGGGGGAAAACCCGAAGCCCTGAATAAAATACAGGACTTAGGACTTAGGACTTAGGACTAAGTTAAAACCAAAATCAAAAACGAAACACCAAATACCAAATACGGGGCATTGTTACAGACAGTTATGCGTGATGTGAAATGATGAATATCATGACATTGCATATACAATACGTTTCAATGTGTTTTTTCTTTTCACTTGATCCTTAGTCCTAAGTCCTTAGTCCTTAGTCCTGATTTTTATATGACCAAAGAACACATCTTCAGCAGTACCCCCGGCGGCCGCCTGAGCGGAGATATCCGCGTGCCCGGCGACAAATCCATATCGCATAGATCGATCATGTTCGGCTCGCTGGCCGAGGGAGTCACCGAGGTGGAGGGCTTTCTGGAGGGTGAGGACAGCCTGGCGACGCTGGCGGCGTTCCGCCGCATGGGGGTCGCCATCGAAGGGCCGACACAGGGTCGAGTGACCATTCACGGCGTAGGCATGCACGGCCTGCGCGCCCCCGACAGTGCGCTCGATCTGGGCAATTCCGGGACCTCGATGCGCCTGATGGCCGGGCTGCTGTCCGCGCAAGCTTTCAATACCGAACTGACCGGCGACGCCTCATTGTCGCGCCGGCCGATGCGCCGGGTGACGCAACCCCTGGCGTTGATGGGCGCGCGGATCGAAACGGAGGCCACGGGTACGCCGCCGCTGCGCATCCAAGGCCGATCACCGCTGCGCGGCATACGCTACGATATGCCGGTCGCGAGCGCCCAGGTCAAATCCGCGCTGCTGCTGGCCGGGCTCTACGCCGACGGAGAGACCTGTGTAACCGAGCCGGCGCCGACGCGCGATCACACTGAACGCATGTTGACCGCCTTCGGCTATCTGGTCACGCGTCATCACAACACCGTCTGCGTGAAGGGCGGGGGGCGGCTCAACCCGACCCGCATCGCGATCCCGGCGGATATCTCCTCGACGGCGTTTTTCCTGGTCGGAGCGGCGATCGCGCCGGGATCCGACGCAACGCTGACCGATGTCGGCATCAATCCGACACGCATTGGCGTGATCAATATCCTGCAGCTGATGGGCGCGCACATCGATATCGTCAACAAGCGGATGTTCGGCGGCGAACCGGTGGCCGATCTGCGCGTGCGGGCGGGCACACTCAAGGGCATCGAAATCCCGATTGAGCAGGTGCCGCTGGCAATCGACGAATTCCCCGCGCTCTTCATTGCCGCGGCCTGCGCCGAAGGCCGGACGATCCTGACCGGAGCGGAGGAGCTGCGCGTCAAGGAAAGCGACCGCATCCAGGCAATGGCCGACGGCCTGCGGCAACTGGGCATCACCGCCGAACCGACGCCGGACGGGATCATCATCGAAGGAAAGGGCGGAATCCCTGCCAAGGGGACAGATTTGAAATCTGCCCCCGAAAATCAGACGGTATTTTCCGGCGGCGAGATCGACAGCCACGGCGACCACCGCATCGCCATGGCCTTCGCCATGGCCGGCCTCCGCGCCGCAGGCCCGCTCCGCATCCGCGACTGCAAGAATGTGGATACCTCGTTCCCGGGGTTCGTGGGGCTGGCGCGGAAATCCGGGCTGAACATCAAAACACAGGACTAAGGACTGAGTGAAAATACAAATATTCAACCCATCAATGAAAGATGGATCACCTTCAAGTCGTGATTCCCGTCGGTTGTTGCTCTTAAACTTAGTCCTTAGCACTAAGTCCTTAGTCCTTGTTTGCATTTATGGTTGATTCAATACCAGTCATCACCGTCGACGGCCCCGGAGGCGTGGGGAAGGGGACGGTCAGCCGTGTCGTGGCGGAGAAACTGGGCTGGCACCTGCTCGACAGCGGGGCCTTGTATCGTCTGGTTGGTCTGAGCGCCCTGAAGCGCGGCGTGGAACTGGATGATGAGGCGGCCGTGGCCGGACTTGCCATGGATCTGGATGCGGAATTCGCCGGAAACAGCGGCGACAGCACCGTGATCATGCTCGATCATGTCGATGTCAGCGATGAAATCCGCACGGAAAACGTCGGTTCGGCGGCTTCCCGGGTGGCGGCGCTTCCCGCCGTGCGCCAGGCGCTGCTGGAGCGTCAACGCCGGTTTTGCCGCCCGCCGGGCCTGGTGGCGGACGGGCGCGACATGGGAACGGTGGTATTTCCGGACGCCCAGCTCAAGGTCTTTCTGCAGGCGAGCCGGGAGGAGCGGGCATCAAGACGTTATAAACAGTTGAAGGACAAGGGAATCAGTGTTAACCTACATGCCCTTCTGGGGGAGATTGAGGAGCGCGACGCACGGGACAGCAGTCGTCAGGTCGCGCCGATGAGGCCGGCGGAAGGCGCTGTGATTATCGACACCACGCGTATGGGTATCAACGATGTGGTGGACAACATCCTGCGCGCCTGGAAAGAGCGCGCGGAATAAACCGCAGCATGCCGCCTTTTCAAGTCGTCCCTGAAGTTTAGTGTCAAAAGCAGTCAGGTAAATGGTGCCCGCCGTCGGGACAGACGTTTCGCGGTGTGGTTGACGTTAATTCGTCTGCACATGCAGACATAACCGGAATTGCCCGGCGCGCGCCGCGGCAAGGAAACGTAAACCCAATGAGTGAAAGCTTCGCAGAACTTTTTGAACAGTCACAAATAGGCAAGCAGATGCGTCCCGGCACCATCGTCATCGGGACCGTCGTCATGGTCAATGCCGACTTCGTCGTCGTGAATGCCGGCCTCAAGTCCGAAGGTATCATCCCGATCGAGCAGTTCATGACCGACGGCGGCGTCGCCGATGTGCGCGTCGGTGACGTGATCGAAGTGGCGCTCGATGCCGTCGAGGATGGCACCGGGGAAACCCGACTCTCCCGCGAGAAGGCCCGTCGCATCAAGCAGTGGGATCTGCTCGACCAGGTCATGGCCAACGGCGACAAGGTCGTCGGACGCATCAGCGGCAAGGTCAAGGGTGGCTTAACGGTCGACATCGGCGACATCCGCGCGTTCCTGCCCGGTTCGCTGGTGGATATCCGTCCTGTGCGCGATCTCTCTCATCTGGAAGGCAAGGATCTCGAATTCAAGATCGTCAAGATCGACCGCAAGCGCAATAACGTCGTCGTATCGCGTCGCGCAGTGGTTGAGAGCGAAGGCAGCGCCGAGCGTGACGCCCTGCTCTCGAATCTGGAAGAAGGCCAGGTGGTCAAGGGCGTGGTGAAGAACCTGACCGATTACGGCGCGTTCATCGACCTCGGCGGCATTGACGGCCTGCTGCATATCACCGATATGGCGTGGAAGCGCATCAAACAGCCGGCTGACATCGTCAATATCGGCGACGAAATCAACGTCAAGGTCCTCAAGTTCGACCGCGAACGCAATCGCGTGTCGCTGGGTCTCAAGCAGCTGGGCGAGGATCCGTGGGAAAACCTCACCCGTCGCTACCCGGTGGGCGCCAAGGTATTCGGCAAGGTCACCAACATCGCCGACTACGGCTGCTTCGTCGAGATCGAGGAAGGCGTGGAAGGTCTGGTGCACGTTTCCGAGATGGACTGGACCAACAAGAACATCCATCCCTCCAAGGTTGTTCACCTGGGCGACGAGATCGAGGTCATGGTGCTCGACATCGACGTCGATCGCCGCCGCATTTCGCTCGGCATCAAGCAGTGCCAGTCAAATCCGTGGGAGGATTTCGGCACCCGCCACAACAAGGGCGACAAGATCAATGGCGTGATCAAGTCGATCACCGACTTCGGCATCTTCGTCGGACTGGAAGGCGGCATCGACGGACTGCTCCATCTGTCGGACCTGACCTGGAATGCCGCGGGCGAAGAAGCCGCGCACACTTTCAAGAAGGGCGACGAGATCGAGACCGTGATCCTGGCGATCGACCCCGAGCGCGAACGCATTTCGCTCGGCATCAAGCAGCTTGAGCGCGACCCCTTCGAGCTCTACGTCGGTGAGAACCCCAAGGGCACCATCGTGAACGGCAAGGTTACCGCGATCGACGCCAAGGGAGTGACAGTGCAACTGGCGGATGGCGTGGAAGGTTATATCCGTGCAGCCGATCTGTCGCGTGAACGCGTTGATGATCCCCATACCGTGGTCAGCGTCGGCCATGATGTGGAGGCGAAGTTCACTGGTGTGAATCGCAAGAACCACACCATCATGCTCTCGATCAAGGCGAAAGACGAGCACGAAGAGGCTGAAGCGGTCAGGGAATACAGCCGTTCCTCATCCGAATCCGGCGGCGCTACTACGCTGGGTGACCTGATCAAGGAACAGCTCGACAAATAAAAAACAGTGCGACGAACCCACAGGGACGTGGGTATCGGCACGCGAATATCACCGGTTTCGTTGGATAACGGGTTGTTAGGGATAATTCCGGTATTTGGGGGCCATTGTAATGACGAAATCAGAACTAATAGAAATAATCGCGCAACGGCAGAAGCATCTTTCCTACAAGGATATCGAGTTCGCGGTAAAGACAATGATCGAACAGATGGCGCAGTCGCTGGCGAGCGGCGAGCGCATTGAGATACGCGGTTTCGGCAGTTTTTCCCTGCATTTCCGTCCACCCAGGATGGGGCGCAACCCAAAAACCGGCGAAGCGGTCCCTCTGGCAGGCAAACACGTGCCTCATTTCAAGCCCGGCAAGGAACTGCGCGAGCGCGTCAACAGCAGCGCAACGCAGGAGAAGTCCAGGCTGACCGATCAGCAGATGATCTCGAGAGAGATGCAGTAAGCCCTTGTCCGCCGACCGGCCGCGCGCCGGTCGCAACCTGTGACGATGAGGACGGATGAAGCGCATTATCAGCACGGTATTCTTCCTGATCGTTCTGCTCTGCGGTCTGTTCTTCGGACTGCTGAATGCCGCTCCGGTCAAGGTCGACTATTATTTCGGCGCTCGTGAGCTCCCGCTCGCACTGGTCCTGGTCATCACGCTGCTGGCAGGCGCCGTGTGCGGAGTGCTGGCAACGCTGGGAGTGATCTTCAGAAAGAACCGCGAGATCTCGCGGTTGCGCAAGGAGGTCAAGATCGCCGGCAAGGAACTCAGCAACCTCCGCGCGCTCCCTTATCAAGACGAGCCCTGATGCCGCAAGAATTGTTGTGGCTGCTGCTGCCCGTAGCCGCCGCCTCAGGCTGGTTCGCGGCATATCGTTTCCAGGCGCGCGAAGCGGCGGCGGGATTTCGCATCGAACCCGAGTATTTCAAAGGCATCAACTACCTTCTCAACGAGCAGCCGGACAAGGCGATCGAGGTGCTGGTACAGATCGTGGAGATCGACAGCGAGACTGTCGAGCCGCATTTCGCACTGGGCAATCTTTTCCGCCGCCAGGGTGAGGTCGATCGCGCCATCCGTATCCATCAGAATCTCGTCGCCCGCCCGAAGTTGACCCGGGCGCAATGCAATCGCGCCATGTTCGAACTCAGCCGTGATTACTACCAGGCCGGGCTGCTCGACCGGGCCGAAAGCCTGTTCCGGGAAATCACCGAGCGCGACCCCAAAAACGCTGATGCCCTGCGTCTGCTGGGCGCTATCTACGAGCAGGAAAATGAATGGGAGAAGGCGATTGCCGTCACTTCCGAGCTGGATGGAAACCGCCCGGTGCTCGCCAATTATTACTGTGAACTGGCGGCACAGGCTCTCGCGGAGGGGGATTACGTCCGCGCGAAGAAGATGCTGAGACGCGCCTATTTCAAGGATCGCAAATGCGTGCGCGCCAGCCTGCTGTCCGCCAGTGTCGCAAGTACCGAGGGCAGGTACAAGGCGGCGATAAAGGTATTGCAGCGCGTCAGCCGGCAGGATCCTCAATACCTGTCAGAGGTGGTCGCTCCGTTGCTGGAAAGCTACGACCAGATTGGCAGGCCCGATCAGGCGATCGAGTTCCTCGCCCAGGCGCTGCGCCGGCAGGGCGCCTTTCCGCCGGTGATGCTTTTCATCGAGTATCTGGCTGGGCATCGCGGCGAAAACGAGGCGCGGCTCTACCTGGAAGCCTATCTCCGGGCCCATCCCTCACTGGCAGGCCTGGCCTATCTGATAGAATCACGGGCGCCGGACGCGGGGGGCACCCAGGAAAGCGGCCTCGGCGTCAGCCTGCATGTTATTCGTAAATTACTTGAGAATGTCCCTTTGTATCATTGTTCCAACTGCGGATTCAGAGGTAACGCTCTCCACTGGCAGTGCCCGGGATGCCGACAGTGGAATACCGTAAAACCCTATCAGGGCCAAGCGACATGACCAGCGGTTCAGCGGATTCAAAACGCATCATCGTGGCCCTCGACTATCCGGACCCCGCCCAGGCGCTCGCCATGGCGGACCGACTGGACAGTACGCTCTGCCGGGTCAAGATCGGCAAGGAGTTATTCACCCGCGCAGGACCCGCGCTGGTCGAGCAACTGAGCGCCCGCGGTTTCGAGGTATTCCTGGATCTCAAGTTTCACGACATTCCCAATACGGTCGCGGCCGCCTGTACCGCCGCAGCCGATCTCGGCGTCTGGATGATGAACGTCCATGCCCAGGGCGGCCGACGCATGCTGGAGGCGGCGCGAGAAAGCGTGGAGCGCTTTTCCTCCCGTCCTCGCCTGATCGCCGTGACGGTGCTGACCAGCCTCGACGACGCGGAATTGCGCGAGATAGGGTTTCATGACAGCGCGGCGATGCTGGTGGAACGGCTGGCGGCCCTGACCGCGGAGTCCGGACTCGACGGCGTGGTGTGCTCGGCGCGCGAAGCCGCCTCGCTGCGCGCAAGACATGGCGCCGGATTTACCCTGGTCACCCCGGGTATACGCCCGGGCGGCGGGGCGCAGGACGACCAGCGACGCGTGATGACGCCGGCGGAGGCGGTGCGTAACGGCTCCGATTATCTGGTCATCGGTCGCCCGATTACCGGCGCCGCGGATCCGGTAGCGGTGCTGCACGCCATCCGGGCGGAGATCGCCGGAATCTGTAATTGACCCGGCGGGTGTTTGTGCTAGGCTGAATCGCGCTTTATCCAAGCGACGCGGCAGGATGCCGCGTATCCATTCACCAGGTTAAAAGGAGTTAACCTATGAAAACCTTGCACAGCATTTTCCTGGGCCTCATCCTCGCGGCTGCGAGCCTTGCCGCCACGGCAGCGGGAAAACTCAATATCAACGAAGCCGACGCCGCCGCACTGGCTGAGCTGAACGGAATCGGCGACGCCCGCGCGGAGGCTATCATCGCCTATCGCCAGGCGCATGGTCCCTTCGGGAGCGTCGAGGATCTCGCCAAGGTCAAAGGCATCGGGCCGGCCTTCATCGACAAGAACCGGGATCAGTTGACCGTGGGTGATGTTGCGAATACCTCCCGGGAGGCGTCCGCGAACTGAATCCCGGATCCTACAGAGCGCAGTACGACGGCCCCCGCTTTCGGGGGCCGTTTTTTTCACCGGGGGTAGCGTTTGTTTCAGCGGTCCAATACAATACCTCGCCATAGCGTATTAACCGATTGATTCTAATTATTCTTTCCTGGCCTTCTGGTGATGAACAAGGATCCTGAACTGCCCCTGAACAAGACTGTTCCCGCAGTCTATCAAGCCTATGCCGCATCGGAGGACGAGATCAGCCTGGTGGATCTGTGGCTGGTCCTGCTGCGGCACCGGCGGCTGATCGCTGTCATCGTGGCGATAGCGCTCCTGTTCGGCGGCGCAGCCGCCGTACTCAAGAACGACGCTTATTCCTATACGACGACAATACAGATTGCTCGTGTGGGAGATCAGTTACTGGAGCAGCCGGATACCCTGCTCGCGAAGCTGAATGAAAGCTATATCCCCTATGTCCTGCAACAGCGGCGTCAACAGGAGCCAAACGCCGCGCAGATACAGGTCAGCGCCGAAATTCCGAAAAACAGCACGCTGATCATGCTCCGCAGCGAAGGCGCCGAGAGTGATGCGGATGCCCATTTCAAGGTGCACAGCCAGATCCTGGATTACCTCTCCCGGGATCACGCCCCGGAGATAGATGTCGTAAAGCTCAATATGGAAAACGACCTCAATCGCCTCGGCAATCAGGTCGACAAGCTCAAGGACCAGGCGACCTTATTGCTGGCCCAGGACAAACGGATGAATGAACAGGAGTTCCTGCTGAAGGATGAACTCAAGGATCTCAAGAGATTGATCGATAGTTCTGAGTCGAATCGAAACAAGGCCATCCGGGAAGTGCAGGGCGAGGCCAAGGCCATGACCCTGATGCTGATCGATACCGAGACCCGGAAATACATGGAACGGGAAGGGGATATCAAGGAGCGCCTCCTGATCGGACTGCCGGAGGAACGGGACAGGCTGAAAAACGATCTGGCCGATAACCTGCGCGGTCAGGCGGAGCTGCAGGAAAGGTTGCGGGAAAGTCAGGCGAAGATCGTGAATATCCGCTATACGCGGCCGATCACGCCCACCCTGCGCTCGGATAATGCGCACGGCGTCGGCGGGGGAGTCATCGTGGCCCTGGCCGGCATCCTGGGTCTGATGATGGGGGTGTTCGCCGCCTTCATCGCCGAGTTCAGGAGCAAGGTCAGAGAGAGATTGGACGAGCAGCCACGAGGGTAAACCTGTAGGCCCGCACATCACAGGACGATGGGTTGCCCTGGCAAATATTGAGACATTCGGGATTCTGAACGCTGACTGTAATAATTCCTTGGGTAAACTAACATCATGATCATTCAGCCAGTCATCCTCTCCGGCGGCTCGGGAACGCGCCTGTGGCCGCTGTCGCGGGAATATTACCCCAAGCAGTTGCTGGCCCCCGTCACTGACCAGACCCTGCTGCAGGCCACCGTCTGTCGTCTGGACGGACTCGACGGCGCCGGGAAACCACGGATTGCCGCGCCCCTGGTAATCTGCAACGAGGAACACCGGTTCCTGGTGGCCGAGCAGTTGCGCCAACTGGGTAAACCGCCCGGGCAGATCCTGCTCGAACCCATCGGTCGCAACACCGCCCCGGCGGTCACGCTCGCGGCGCTGCACGACGGCGCGCGCGGCGAGGATGCCGTGCTGCTGATCATGCCGGCGGACCATATGATTCGGGATGAAGCGACCTTCCGTCAGGCCGCGCTCGAAGGCGCGCAACTGGCCACGCAGGGCTACGTCGTCACCTTCGGCATCGTGCCCACGCGCGCCGAAACGGGCTACGGCTATATCCGCAAGGGCGACATGCTTGCTTCACGCAATGCTCAACCCCTGGTCCTGAGCCCTTTTCTTATAGACAAGTTCGTCGAGAAACCCGACGCCGCCACCGCCCAGTCCTATCTCGATTCCGGCGCCTATCTGTGGAACAGCGGAATCTTCATGGTCCGCGCCGCGGTCTGGCGGAAGGCCATCGGGCACTTCCGTCCCGACATCCTGGCCGCCGCGCGGCAGGCCTATCAGGGCGGGAAACAGGACGGTGATTTTTACCGGGTGGACAAGCCATCCTTCACGGCCTGCCCCAGTGATTCCATCGACTACGCCGTGATGGAAAACCTCACGGCCTCGAACGTCTCGGGGCTGAAGGCGGCGGTCATCCCGCTCGATGCCGGCTGGTCGGACGTCGGCGCCTGGTCGAGCCTATGGGAAGTGTCGCCGCAGGACGCGGACGGCAACATCCTGCGCGGCGACGTCCTCGCGGAAGACACGCGCAACTCCATGCTGTACTCCGAACACCGCCTGCTCGCGGGCGTCGGCCTCGAGAACATCATCGCGATCGAAACGGCCGACGCGGTCCTGGTCGTTCATCGTGACCGCGCACAGGACGTCAAGGAGATCGTTAACCGGCTGAAAAAGGACGGGCGCAGCGAACACCAGATCCACCGTCGCGTGCACCGCCCCTGGGGCAGCTACGAAGGTATCGACAAGGGCCAGCGCTTCCAGGTCAAGCGCATCACGGTCAAGCCCGGCGCCTCGCTTTCACTGCAGATGCACCACCACCGCGCCGAGCACTGGATCGTCGTCAGCGGTACCGCCCGCGTCGTCAGCGGCGACAAGGAATTCCTGCTCAGTGAAAACCAGTCCACCTATATCCCCATCGGCGTGACCCATCGCCTGGAAAACCCCGGCACACTCCCCCTCGAACTGATCGAAGTCCAGTCGGGCTCGTATCTGGGGGAGGATGATATCGTGCGGTTTGAGGATCATTATGGGAGAAAATAAAATACAGGACTAAGGACTAAGGACTAAGGACTAAGTAAGATCACAACTCAATTGATAGATCATCCAGTGAGCGGGTTGAGTGGCTTTTTATCTACATGCGAAGACCACGTTATCTGACATGCGATGCATGATTGCTGGAGCAGTTGTTTTACTTAGTCCTTAGTCCTTAGTCCTTAGTCCTTAGTCCTTAGTCCTAAGCTCTTAGTCCTTTTTAGAGGTATCTTATGTCCAAAACAGCCTTAATCACCGGCATCACCGGCCAGGACGGGGCGTATCTGGCGGAGTTTCTGCTGACGAAGGGGTACACCGTTCACGGGATCAAGCGGCGCACGTCGCTGTTCAACACGGACCGCATCGATCATCTGTACCAGGACCCGCACGTCGATAACCGCCGCTTCATTCTGCACTACGGCGACATGACGGATTCGAGCAGTCTGATCCGGATCGTCCAGCAGGTGCAGCCGGATGAGATCTACAACCTCGCCGCGCAGAGCCATGTCGCGGTATCGTTCGAGGAACCGGAATACACCGCGGACTCCGACGCGCTGGGCGCGCTGCGTCTGCTCGAGGCCATCCGCATGCTCGGGCTGGAAAAGAAGACCCGCTTCTATCAGGCATCGACCTCGGAGCTGTACGGACTGGTGCAGGAAGTGCCGCAGAAGGAGACGACGCCATTCTATCCGCGCTCGCCCTATGCGGTGGCGAAGCTGTATGCCTACTGGATCACCGTCAATTACCGCGAGGCCTACGGAATCTACGCCTGCAACGGCATCCTGTTCAATCATGAAAGCCCGAATCGCGGCGAGACGTTCGTCACCCGCAAGATCACCCGCGCCCTGGCCCGCATCAAGCTCGGTCTGCTCGAGTGCCTGTACCTCGGCAACCTGTCCGCACGCCGCGACTGGGGTCATGCGCGCGACTACAGAGAGGCGCAGTGGCTGATGTTGCAGCAGAATGCCGCGGAAGACTTCGTCATCGCCACCGGCGTCCAGTACAGCGTGCGCGACTTCGTCGATGCCGCGGCCAATGAGCTCGGCATCCGCATCACCTGGAAAGGGGAGGGCGTCGATGAAAAAGGCTATGACGAGTCCGGGCGCTGCATCGTCGCGGTCGACCCGCGCTACTTCCGTCCCACGGAAGTCGAAACCCTGCTCGGCGACCCGACCAAGGCCAGGACCAAACTCGGCTGGACCCCACGCATCAGCTTCAAGGACCTCGTCGCCGAAATGATCCGCGAAGACCTCAAGGCCGCCGAACGCGACGAACTCTGCCGGAGGGAGGGGTTTCAGACGTTTGATCATCATGAATAAAAATCAGGACTAAGGACTGAGGACTGAGGACTAAGTTAAAATCACAATCTGACAGTCTGCTTCAGAATGTAGGCAAGGAGGCGTACATGGCTGAAAGGATCAAGACATTTGAGGACCTGATTGCCTGGCAGAAGGCGAGGGAACTGACTCGGAGAGTCTACCAAACCACCTCGAAACAGGAATTCAACAGGGACTTTAGTTTGAAAGACCAGATGAGAAGAGCGGCAGTATCAGTGATGTCAAATATCGCAGAAGGTTTCGACAGAGGCGGACGAGCTGAATTCCATCAATTCCTGGTCATCGCCAAGGGATCATGCGCTGAGCTGCGCTCTCAGTTGTATATTGCCCTTGATGCCGGCTACATCAAGGCTGAGGGCTTTACACAGCTGATTCTGCTTAATCAGGAAGTCGCAAGAATACTCGCCGGTTTACGCAAGGCAGTGCAACGTCAGCGCAAGCCCTTTACTAAGTCCTTAGTCCTGAGTCCTTAGTCCTATGTTTTCAATTCCGTTGGATGCTCCAATCTACGTCGCCGGCCACCGTGGTCTGGTCGGCTCCGCCCTCGTGCGTCGCCTTCAGGCGGCGGGGTACACGAATCTGATCCTGCGCACGCATCGGGAACTGGATCTGACGGATCAGGTGGCGGTGCGGGATTTTTTCCAACGGCACACGCCGGGCTATGTGCTGCTGGCGGCGGCCAAGGTCGGCGGTATCCTCGCCAATGACACCTATCCGGCGGAGTTCATCCACGAGAACCTGGCCATACAGACCAACGTCATCCACGAGGCCTGGCGATCCGGCGTCAAGCGGCTCCTGTTCCTGGGTTCATCCTGCATCTACCCGCGCGACTGCCCGCAGCCGATCAAAGAAGAATATCTGCTCACCGGCCCGCTGGAGAAGACCAACCGCGCCTATGCGCTGGCCAAGATCGCCGGCGTCGAGATGTGCCGCGCCTATAACCAGCAGTACAACACCCGTTATCTCGCGGTGATGCCGACCAATCTGTACGGTCCGGGCGACAATTTTGATCTTCAGAACTCCCATGTCCTCCCTGCGCTGATCCGCAAGGTGCATGAAGCAAAGCTTGGCGATGCTCCCTCTGTCACCGTATGGGGGACCGGAACCCCGCGCCGCGAGTTCCTGTACAGCGAAGACATGGCGGATGCCTGCCTGTTTCTGATGAATCAACCCGATGCTGTTTTTGATTCCCTGCTCGGCCAAAGCGATGCGCATCTTAGTCCCGCGCTTATTAATGTAGGTTGCGGCCAGGACGTCACCATCCATGAACTGGCGGAGACGGTGCGGCGGGTCGTGGGCTATGCCGGCGAGCTGGTGTTCGATACCAGCAAGCCGGACGGCACGCCGCGCAAGCTGCTGGATGTCTCGCGGCTGAGCGCACTGGGCTGGGCGCCGCGCATCAGCCTGGCCGAAGGCATTGAGCAGGTCTACCGCGGGTATGTCGAGCAATCCGCCGCGCAGGCGTGATGACTCCGGTTGACGTCATGACAGGGAAAGCAAAGGCGCTGATCCTCGACCGCGACGGCGTGGTCAACCTGGACAAGGATTATGTCTACCGCATTGAGGATTTCGAATTCATCGACGGGGTATTCGATCTGTGCCGCGATGCGGCCGCCCAAGGCTATCTGATCCTTATCATCACCAATCAGTCCGGGATTGGACGCGGCTACTACACAGAGGAAGATTTTCATGTCCTCACCGGCTGGATGAAGGCCAGGTTCGAGGAGGAGGGGGTGACCGTCGCACAGGTCTATTTCTGCCCCCACCATCCCGTCCACGGGATCGGGAAATACAAACAGGATTCCTATGACCGCAAACCCAACCCCGGCATGATCCTCAAGGCGGCGCAGGACTTCGATCTGGACCTGTCAAACTGTATACTCGTCGGGGACCGGGAATCCGACATGAAGGCCGCCCGGACCGCCGGGGTCGGCCACACAGTCCTGTACCGACCGGAAGAAGAGCCCGATATTCAGACGCGCGCGGATTATGTCATCAGTGACCTGGGCACTGTACTTGAGCTGGTGACGGATTGAGGGGGGTAGGGGATAGTAGCGTGATGGGTAATGGGTGATGGGTGATTGGAGTATTGGTTGGGTCATCCTGTGAACACTCTCTCTCAGAAAACCATCTCGAACTGGAGAAACATGTTTGTCGCGCGCCATAAAATTGCCATTTCCACAACTACAGGAATTACACCACTCTTTGATCAGAGCTCGATCCAGAGATGAATTTCATCACCCATCAACCATCACCCATCACGCCCCATAACCCATAACCCATAACCCATCACCAACCCATGACCGACCCAATCCTGAAGGCTATTGAGGATCACGAACAGGCGCTTGTCGCTGTGCGGGATCAACTCGTGCCGGCAATTCGCGGGGTAGCGCAGTGCCTGATCGAATGCATCGACAGCGGCCACACCATCTTCTGGTGCGGTAACGGAGGAAGCGCGGCGGACGCCCAGCATATCGCCGCGGAACTGGTCGGCCGCTTCGAACGCGACAGAAGGGCAATGTCTTCCATTGCGCTGACCACGGACACCTCGATCCTGACCAGCGTGGGCAACGATTACGGCTTCGACAACGTCTTCAAACGCCAGGTCGAGGCGCTGGTGCGCCCCGGCGATGTCCTCGTCGGACTGTCCACCTCGGGCAACAGCACTAATATCGTGCGCGCCATCGAACAAGCGAACGGGCAGGGAGCCGTCACAGTCGGCCTGCTCGGCAGGGACGGCGGCCAATTAAAGAATCTGTGCCGCATGTCGATTGTTGTACCGGCACAAAATACCGCTAGGATCCAGGAAATGCATGGGCTAATCGGGCATGTGTTGTGTGATCTGATTGAAAAAAGCAGGACTCAGGACTAAGTTTTATGCGGTGTATTTCAAGACGAACTTCCGAGAAATCTGCAGCCCGGGTCGTCATGGCAATGTAGATTACCGCATCCGACCTTACTCAGTCCTTAGTCCTTAGTCCTAAGTCCTTAGTCCTTATTTGGGGGGTATCATGAGCGACAAGAAAAGCACCAACGTCGTCTGGCATCAGGCCACTATTGATCGTCAGATGCGGGAGACAATGAACGGCCACAAGAGCGCCATCCTGTGGTTCACCGGATTGTCCGGTTCCGGCAAGTCGACCCTGGCGCACGCCGTGGAAGACAAACTCCACAAGATGAAATGCCGCACCTTCGTGCTGGACGGCGACAACATCCGTCACGGTCTGTGCAGCGACCTGGGCTTCTCCGATGAGGACCGCGTGGAGAATATCCGCCGCATCGGTGAGGTCTCGAAACTCTTCATCGAGTCTGGCGTCATCGCCATGACCGCCTTCATCTCACCGTTCCGCGCCGACCGCGAGCGCGTTCGCGGCCTGGTCATGCACGGCGACTTCATCGAAATCTATTGCAAGGCCTCGCTCGAGGTCTGCGAGCAGCGCGATGTGAAGGGACTGTACAAAAAGGCGCGCGCAGGCGAGATCAAGGCGTTCACCGGCATCACATCTCCTTACGAAGCGCCCGAGAATCCCGAAATAATAGTGGAAACCGGCGCTGACTCGCTCGACAAATGCGCCGACCAGGTCCTAGACCTGCTGCGCGCGCGCGGCATCCTGAAAAGCTAAGCATCGGGGACAGATTTCAAATCTGTCCCCTTCTCGAGCAATACAGATTAAAACGACATCCCCAAACCCATGACCCCGGAAGCCTGGCTCACTCTAGCTGTCATCGGTCTGTGCCTCGGCCTGCTGATTCACGGGCGCATCGCCCCCGATATCATCATGGTAGCCGGGCTCACCCTGTTGCTGACGACCGGAATCCTGACGCCCGCCCAGGCGCTCTCCGGACTGTCCAACGAAGGGATGGTCACGGTGGGGATCATGTTTGTGGTCGTAACCGGGTTGCGTGATACCGGCGCGATTGCCTGGGTCGTGCAGCATCTGCTCGGGGTTCCACGTTCGACTATGAATGCCCAGTTGCGGCTGATGACGCCCGTCGCCGCCATGAGCGCCTTCCTCAACAACACCCCGGTAGTGGCGATGATGATCCCAGCGGTACAGGACTGGGCCCGGCGTCACCAGATCTCCGTCTCAAAACTGATGATCCCGCTCAGCTACGCCACCATTGCCGGCGGCACCTGTACATTGATCGGCACCAGCACGAACCTGGTGGTCAACGGCATGCTGATCAAGGAGACCGGGCAGGGCCTGAAGATGTTCGAACTGGCCTGGGTCGGACTTCCGCTGGTGGTTGTGGTATTCCTCGGGATCATCCTGCTGAGCCGCTGGCTGCTGCCCGACCGTCGCCCCGCCATCAGCCAGTTCGAGGAATCGCGCGGCTACACCGTCGAAATGATGGTGGATCCGAATGGTCCCCTGGTCGGAAAGACAGTAGAGCAGGCCGGCCTGCGCCATCTTCCTGGCCTCTACCTGATCGAAATCGACCGCGGCGAGCAGGTGCTTCCCGCCGTCTCACGCCTTGAGCACCTGCAGGCAGACGACCGCCTGATCTTTGCCGGAGCGGTGGAATCGGTCATCGACCTGCAGAAGATCAAAGGCCTCAATCCGGCCACTGACCAGATCTTCAAGCTGGACATGCCACGGCCGGAGCGCTGCCTGATCGAGGCGGTAATCTCCAGCAGCTGTCCGCTGGCCGGCAAAAGCATCCGTGAAGGCCGCTTCCGCACACTCTATAACGCGGCGGTGATCGCTGTGTCGCGCAGCGGCGAACAGCTCAAGGGAAAGATCGGCGACATCATACTGCGCCCCGGCGACACCCTGCTGCTGGAGGGGCACCCGTCCTTCGTCGAACAGCAGCGCAACTCGCGCGACTTCTACCTGGTCAGTCGTCTGGAAGGTTCCAGCCCGCTCAATCATGACAAGGCGCCGATCGCCATCGTCATCATGATCTGCATGGTCCTCGCCGCCGCGACAGGCTGGCTCAGCATGCTGCAGGCCTCGTTGCTGGCCGCCGGCGCCATGCTGATCACCCGCTGCACGCGCGGCAGCAATGCCCGCGCCGCCGTGGACTGGCAGATCCTGATCGTCATCGCCGCCTCGCTCGGCATCGGCAAGGCGCTTGAGACCACGGGCGCCGCGCAGACGATTGCGGATACGTTTCTGTCGTCCACCGGAGCGGGGCCTTTTTTGGCTCTGTTCATCGTTTACATCATGACAGTGCTGTTCACCGAAATCGTCACCAATAACACCGCCGCGGCGCTGATGTTCCCGATGGCAAGGGCCCTGAGCAAATCACTCGACGTGAGCTACATGCCCTTCATGATCACCATTACCGTCGCCGCCTCGATGAGCTTCGCCACACCGATCGGCTACCAAACCAACCTGATGGTGCTTGGGCCGGGCGGTTACCGCTTCACAGACTACATGAAAATGGGTATCCCACTGACCATAATGGTCGGAATACTGGTCATGCTCATCGTCCCGCAGGTGTGGGCGTTCTGAGCACATAGTGAAGAGACCTCACAGTCCATCCCCGGTTGAATACGCTTCCCCCTTCATTCCTGTTCAATCAAACTTGCGATAAATAACCGCTTGACCCTGTATAGGCATGTCAGTATAGTCTGCGTTCATTGGTTGAACGAGCTGAAGGACATGGCCTCCAAGCAAGTATCGGCGAGAATGCGACAGTGGTTCGCCGTCCATACCAGGCAGCATCAGGAAATCCAGGCCGAAGAACAGCTCCGGCGCCAAGGTTACGAGGTCTACTGCCCGCGCGCGCTCGATATGAAGCGCCTCCGCGGCCGCTGGCGTCAGGTCATCGAACCACTGTTTCCCCGCTACTTGTTCGTACGCCTGGCAGAAGGCCAGGATAACTTTGCCCCGATTCGCTCCACGATCGGCGTCAGAGATCTCGTGCGCGTCGGCCGCACGCCAAGACCCGTGCCGGTTCACCTGATAAATGCGATCCATACGCGCGAAGACCAGGATCAAGGCGTGCTAATCAGCTCACCTCAGTGGCAATCTGGAATGGCTGTCGAATTCGTCGACGGCCCCTTCGCCGGGATCCGAGGTATCTTCACGGCCGCATGCGGCAATGAGCGGGTAATGATACTGCTCCGGCTTCTGGGCCAGGACAACACTGTAGTGATTGCGAGGGACGTCGTCGTTCCCGCGTAGGTTCCGATAAAATCAGATTGCCCGTGATGTGTGCAATGCACCGGCAGGGCGGTAGCTTCTCTAACTATATGCCAGAACCAAAACATACCCTGTCCGTCGAAGCTCGTTATCGGCTGTTGAAGCTGCTCTATGATAAGCCCGGCCTTTCGCAGCGCGAACTCGCCGCCACACTCGAAATCAGTTTGGGCAAGACCAACTATTGTATCCGTGCTTTAATTGAACTTGGCTGGGTCAAGGTCGTGAACTTTCACAACAGCCGCCACAAGATTGGCTATTTATACAAGCTCACCCCCAAAGGTTTCGGGGAAAAGACTCGCGCTACCCGGCAGTTTCTGAAGCGCAAGATAGAGGAATATCAGGAAATCGAGGCGGAAATTACTGCACTGCAGCAGGAAATGGCCACTTTAGAAACCGTTGGACCTGCGCAGGCCGATCAGTGACTGTTGATTTCAGAAAGCGCACGACTAGGCGCTGTTAACAGCTTCGTCAACTGTCAGAATGACAATGCCCGGTATGGGATTTTCCCTATCAAATCGTTTCCTAAGATTATCCAGGGAAGGTTTCTGGATCGTTACTGGGCAAATCGCCGCGATAGTGGGGGCCCTGGTCGGTGTCCGCATTCTCACTGAACTGCTCGAACCGACGGCGTATGGCGAGCTAGCGCTGGGCATGACGATTGCGACTCTAGTAAACCAGACGATCCTCGGCCCTATCAGTCAGGGCGCGTCCCGTTTTTATGCCCCCGCAATGGAGCAGGGCGATATTCCGGGTTATTTACAAGTAGTGAAAAGGCTGGTTACGCTGGCAGCCGGTGTTACGTTTATGCTGATTCTGGTCGCCGCCATTGGATTAGTGGTTGCGGGAAAATACGATTGGCTGGCAATCACCGTGGCCGCATTCGTATTTGCAATCCTCGGCGGCTGTAACTCAGTTCTGAATGGAATACAAAATGCGGCCAGGCAACGATCCGTGGTGGCAATCCATCAGGGCATGATCGCTTGGGCAAGATTTCTGATCGCGGCGGGACTGATAGTTCTGTTGGGCGCCAGCAGCGCGAATGCGATGTATGGATATGTGCTTGCAACCTTGCTGGTGCTAGGATCACAGGCGCTTTTCATCCGCAGGATTATCCCCCC
>JADLET010000010.1 GCA_020845975.1 Gammaproteobacteria bacterium
CATCGCCTGTACCAGCTTGTCCGGCAGGCGAATGACAGGATCGGCGACCGCACCTTCGAGGTCGAGTTCCTCGACCCGGGCGTGCGCGCCTACGCATTCACCTTCGGCTGACCCCCCCGGAGGCACAGCATGCCGCACCCACCCGATGAGTCTGACAAGTCTCCCGCCCGACTGACGCGCCGTCGCGTCCTCTTCGCGGCGACCGTCGCCCTCGTTGCGTTCACGGCCTATCGCGCGCGCGGCCTGCTCGCCGCGGACATGTCCGCGCCGGCCAGGCCCGTGGAATCCGGCGATCCATGGGTATGGATCGTTCCGACCTCGGACTCCGGTATGCCGCTGGAAGCACAGCGCGTCGAAAAGATCGTGAAGACCGATCAGGAATGGCGCGCGCAGTTGTCTTCGCTGGCCTACCGGGTCACGCGTCACGACGGTACCGAACGCGCGTACAGCGGCGCCTACTGGAACCTGCATGACAACGGCCTGTATCGCTGCGTCTGCTGCGATACCGCGCTGTTTTCCTCGGCAACCAAGTTCGATTCCCGCACCGGCTGGCCAAGTTTCCGGGAGCCGCTCGCCGCGCAGAACATCGTCGAGTCGGCCGACCGCGGCTTCGGCATGACCCGCACCGCGGTGTCCTGCCGGCGCTGCGACGCGCATCTCGGCCATGTGTTCGACGACGGGCCGCGGCCGACCGGTCTGCGCTATTGCATCAATTCGGTCGCGCTGAAGTTTGTGCCGATCGTATAGCACGCGGGACAGACTTCAGTCTGTCCTCGTCACATTATTCAATGTCTGTCCCCGCTGACATTTTGAGGAGCCACCGCCATGACACATTCCGCCCTGAACAGATTGTTTCCCCTGCTGGCCGCGCTTCCGCTGGCCACCCTGCTCGCCTGCGCGCAGGCCGCGACACCGCTGCCTGCGCCGCTCGTCGATACTTCCGCGACAGCGCCGGGGCGGGAGACCGCCGTCCTGGCGGGAGGCTGTTTCTGGGGCATGCAGTCGGTGTTCCGGCATGTCAGGGGTGTCATCGATGTCAGCACGGGCTATGCGGGCGGCTCGGCGGAGACGGCGAGCTACCGCATGGTCAGTTCGGGGCGGACGGGGCATGCGGAATCAGTCGAGATCATCTTCGATCCGTCCCGGGTGAGCTACGGCACCGTGCTGCAGATCTACTTCTCGGTGGCCCACGATCCGACCCAGCTCAACCGGCAAGGCCCGGACCGCGGCACGCAGTATCGCTCGGCCATCTTTTATACCAGCGAGGAGCAGAAACACGTGGCGCAGGCCTACATCGCCCAACTGGGGCAGGTCGATGCCTTTGCGGATCCGATCGTCACGCAGGTGACGCCGCTGCAGGCCTACTACATCGCGGAGCCGCATCATCAGGATTACGCCGAGCGCCATCCCGACGAGCCGTACATCGTGATCAACGACGCGCCCAAGGTGCGCAATCTGAGCCGGCAGTTCCCGGAGCTGTACCTGTCCTGGATCGAGATTAAAAACCCGTAGAACGGATAATCCATAAGAAGACCGCGGCAAGACCAATGCCGCTCTTCTGCCATTGCGGAAGAAGGTGCAACACTGCGCGCGGACCTGCGGGGGTCGTCAAATCCTGCCCCGGATTCCGCTGCGCTCCATCCGGGCTACATGGCAATTATTTACTCAGTCTTCAGCCCTTAGTCCTTAGCCCTTTTTTCCAGCGCCTGCTTCACCAGGAAATCGAGCTCCTCGATCATCGCCTCCGGACTCGCCACCATGGTGGGATCGATGCGGTAGCGGCCGTCGATGACCAGTGTCGGCGCGCCCTGCACGTCATAACGCCGGTTCATCACCTGCGCCTCGCGCACCCTGGCCATCGTGCCGCTGTTGCGGAACACGCTGAGGAAGCGGGCGCGTTCGACGCCGAGCTCACCGAAAAACTCGACCTGCTTTTCGTCATTGTCGAGCGGACGGGCATAGCGATGGATGGCGGCGAACAGCGCCGGAGTGGCCGTGTCCAGCACGCCGAGCGCGTTGGCGGTATAGAACACGCGCGCGAAATAGATCATGTTGTCGCCGGTCACCGCGGGCACACGGCTGTACGCCACACGCTCGCGATTTTCCGCCAGCCAGCGCTCGACCAGCGGTTGCATGACATAACAGGTCTGGCAGTCGTACCACAGAAACTCGATCACTTCGACCTTGCCGGCCGGCGCCGAGGTCGGCTGCGGCGTGGTGATCGCCTTGTAGTTGGTCCCGCCCCTGATGCCATGACTCCCGTCATCGGCATGAACCGGGGCGCATACCATCAGCAGGAACAGGATCCCGACGCCCCATCGTCCGATCATAACCATGACTCCCCCTCTCATCCGGCGACTCCCCCTAGACCCACGGCACGGATACGGCCGGCCCATCACCCTCATCCCGAATCAATGCCGTGGCACGGACATGACGCCGGCTGCGCCCGCGAGCCGGAGATTTACTCGAGATCCCGCACCGGGATGCCCTGGCGTACCGGCGCGGATGGTGCATCGACATCCGGACGGTTGCGCGCGTCCCATTCCTCCCCGCGCCTGCGCATCCACTCGGCGTCCGCCTCGGGCAGCGGCCCGCGCGCGACCTGCGTATCCCATTCCCACAGCGCCGCGCGCGCGCGGCGCACATAGGGATCATCCGCGGGAGCAAGGTGAATATAGGTGCGCATCGCGCCGAGCGCCCCCGGAATATCACCCAGATTCTCCAGCGCCCCCGCCAGGCCCCAGTAGGCATTGCCCTGATAGGGTCGGAGGTCGATGGCGCTCATGAAGAAATCGCGCGCAGCCTCGTACCGTTCCAGTCCGAGCAGCGCGTAGCCGAGGTTCACCTGCGCATCCACCAGCCGCGGCGACAGCTTGAGTACCTCGTGAAAGGCGGTGACCGCCTCATCGTACCGCCTGGCGTGCAACATCACGACACCCTGCTGAAAGCGCAGATCGATCTCGGCAAGACGCGGGTCGCGCAGCGCCGCCTGTCTGGCCCGCGCGCCAAATTCGATCCAGCCGCTCGCGGCGGAGGCCGAGGCGCTGAGACGCGCAAGGTCCGGCTGCGTCGCCATCATGACGAGCGCGGACGCGAGCACGCCGACCAGCACCAGCGACAGCGACGATACGGCGGATTCATGGCTGTGGCGGCTCATATCACACCCTTGTGCGCCGCCTCGCTGTAGAACGGCGTGCCGAAGTAGGTCAGGAAGGCAAACACGAAGATCACAACGATCAGGATGGACGTCACGCGCATGGAGATGCGGTAGGTCGCCCGCGCATGGATGGATGCGCCCAGCAGCAGCCAGTTGAGAAAGGCCGAGGTCTCCAGCGCGTCCCATGCCCAGTAGCGCCCCCAGGCGTCCTGCGCCCACACGGCGCCGGCAACCAGCATCAGGCTGTCAAACACCAGCGCCAGCAGCATGAACCGCCACGCCACCGTATCGAGGATGCTGTCCGCCGGCATATGGCGGAACAACGACGCCAGCAGACGCGATCCGCGCAGCAGGATGATACCGGCCAGGCCGCTGCCCACCAGACAGAAGGCAAGGAAGAATTTTCCGAAACCCACATGGGCCCACAGCCACTTGTTGTGATACGTCGGCGGATACGGCGCGCCCGCCGGATCCAGCAGCAGCACCCATACGCCGAGGATCCAGATCGCCGGAAACACCACCACCGCGGTGGGACGCAGTACGGGCAGGCGCCAGTACACCACGGTGTACACCAGGCCCAGGCTGAACAGCTGACTGACCAGCAGTTCGAACAGATTCACGAAGGGTCCGTGGCCGATACGCAACCAGCGTTCGGCCAGCGCGACGGCGAGCAGGAGCACGCCGGCGGCGGACAGGCCCAGCACGAAGGGCTCGTGGGTACGGCTGAGGGTGGCGGCCGCCGCGCCGTCGCGCGCCAGCGCCTTGAAACTGAGAAACGTCGCGAGGGCATAGGCGCCGAGCCCGGCATAGAGCCAGGGCAGCTCCGTGATGACGGCGCCTTCGTTCACGCGGCCCTGCCCCCCATCTCATCCGACGGTTTGTTCTTCGCGGCCTCCTGGGCCGCGGCGTACGCCTGCACCGCGCCGAACTTGCGCCAGAAATGCGCGGCGAGGCCGAATATGGCAATCATGGAGGCAATGAACAGCCAGTGCAGCGTCGGATCGTAGTACAGCTTGTAGCCCATCCAGCTCGACAGCCGCTCATAGCGCAGCGTGCCGCCGTCGAGACGCAGCGACTCACCTGGCCTGAGCTCGACGCGACGATCGCCGGCGGCACGTACGACCAGCACGCCGGGCGTGTTCGCCGGGTCGAGCCGCCAGTCGGCCTCCGGATTCATCCCGGCCTCGATTTGCAGCCAGACGCGTATCTCATCAGCGCCCGCAGGCGTCCAGCGGTTGGCCTGGCGGTGCTCGAACAGCGGGTAGGGCGGCATGTGCACCGATCCGGTCACTGGCGCACCATGATCCGGCAGCCAGGTCAGGATCGGCGCGAACCCCTTGTTGAAGGTGGTGTAAAAGCGGTAGCCCTCCAGCACCAGCGGCGTATCGTCGCCAACGGTGCGCCGTTCCCAGTCGCCCTGACCGGCAGGGATCATGACCTTGCTGCGCGTCGGCCCGCGCGCCATGCCAACGGTGTAGTCGACCGTGTAAGGGCCCTGCACGAATTCCACGCGATCCAGCGCCCCGGCATGCCACGGTCCCTGCCGGACCTCGGTCAGATCCTCTACCGCGAAGGCCGACCCTTCGGTCAGCTCGATGCGGCCCTCCATGCGCGTGAGACGGCCAACGGCGGCGAGTACCACGATGAGCAGCAGACCGACATGGAACAGCAGCAGACCGCCGCGGCGGTTGATATGGGGATTACTGAGGATCGCGGCGAAGAGATTTACGGAGAGCAGTGCAAGCGGAACAACCAACACCCAGACCGGCGTCCCCACCGGGTTGTCATAGGACAGCGCAGCCCCGACCCCGAGCAACCCCATGCCGACCAGCGTCAGGCGCAGGGAAGCGAGTTGGCGCAGGCGCTTCATCATGGCATGTTCACACAGGCCTCGCCGCTGTTGTTCATCCATTGAACTCCGGCGATGCCGTTGCCGGGAGCGCCGGCCGAGCCGCAGTTGACGTCCAGCCACTCGCCGCTGCGCGCGAACTTGCGCACCTTGAGCGCGGCGCCGTTGTAATACGGCCCCTGATAATAACGCCCGGTGCCGGACGGCGCGAAGCCGGAGTAGCGCACCTGTGTGCCGGCGGGCAACGCGGCCTCCAGGCCGACGTCGTTCAGGTTGGCGAGGAAGACCTTGTTCTTCCAGCCGTGCGGAATCGCCACGTGACAGTAGGTGCAGCGGAAATTGTTTACCACCGAGGCGTGGCCTACATGCAGGTTCAGGCCCATGAACTGCAGACAGCCGCCGCCGCCGACCTGACGGCGGAAACCGCTCGGCAGCACCTGCGGATCGGGCGATATCGCCGTGCGCGCATATTGCTTGGGATCGTGGCAACGGAAACAGAGGTCATTGTTCGGATCCGCCTCGTTGGCGAAGTTGGTGGTGTTCTCGCCGGTCTGGTCATCCCAGCCGCCCTTGAGCAGGAAATTCTCATTCGACCCGTGCGGACCCCAGGGATAGCCGTTCTCGCCGTTGACAGGCACGATCGTGTTGCCGTCGGTGCGCGAGCCGTGGCAGTCGGTGCAGTACATGGTCTGGGTGCCGACCGCGGCATTGAACGGCGAGCGCCAGTCATCCCCCGACGCATTACGAACGGCGGGGGTACGGCCGGTCTCACGCATGACCGGGTGCCAGGAGCGATGATTGTCGTTGACGTAGTCGCTGCAGTTACCCTGCGGATCAAGCCGTCCGGTGATCACCAGCGGGGTGCCGTTGCCGTCGAGCGTGGTCGTGGTGCAGGCCGCGCCGATGTCATAGGCGCCGGTCGGCGAACCCGACGTGCCCTCGCCCATATGGTCCACCGGCGACTGGTATTCCATGCCCTGGTTGGTATAGGTAAACAACGAGTTGGTGCCCGCCGGCGTCAGGCCCGAGGTATAACCGAGCGGTGGCGGAGTGCTGCCATAGCCGTAGCTCGAATGGCACTTCATGCACAACTGGTATTCGCGCGTCAGATACGGGGCGCTGACGTCGGTACTGCCGCCGGTGCCGGGATCGCCGCGCTTGACATCGAAGGTCAGCGGTTCGGAGCCGAAGGCGGTCGATGCCCAGCTGGTCGGCTCCACGCCCCAGATGCCGCGCAACACACCGGAGGCCAGGTTGGTGACCGGCGCACCGGCTTCACGCAAATGGGTTCCGGCCGCGGCCGGGACTGTGTTGTCATCATTGAACAGACGCGTCTTGGCGACGCGGTGCGGGTTGTGGCAATCGGTGCACTCGGCGTGGCGGTTGAAGGTGCCGGTGCCGAAGCCGAGATTGTCACGCGACTCGATGAAGTCCTTGCCAAGCTGGTCGCCGCCCTGCGTGGCCGGATTACCGGTGCCGATGCTGTGCAACTCCTGGCCGGCGAGCTGGTCCGCGCTCGAGATCGGCATATGGCGCAGCATGGTGGTGAAGTCGGTCTCGATGTCCGGCACTTCGAAGGCGGTGTTGCTGTTCGGGTTGATCTGACCCTGCAGGGTCTGCGCGCTGGGCAGGCCATTGGCGGGATCGCCATGGCAGGCGTAGCACACATACTCGATACCGGGATTGCCGCCCTGCTTGAACTGGCCGCCGGTGGCGGGATCGGTCTGCAGCGCCGAATCGGTGCCCTCGCGCAACAGGCGGCGTGCGCCCTGCACGGTGTGCGGGTCGTGGCAGTTCAGGCAGGCGGCCTGCCACACGCGGGTGTCGAGCGGGAACTCGCGCAGATCGGCGGCCGCATCGACATAACGCTCGTCGGCGACGGCGGGATTGGCGTGCGCGGAACCGACCCAGCCGGCCTTGTCATGGCCGGCACGGCAGATGATGTCGCGGTTGCCGTCGAACTGGCTCTCGACCGGCGTTGCACTCTGGAAACGGTTGGCGCGCAGGAACTTGATGTTTTCGCCGGGCACATCCGAGCGGATGTGCGGATCGTGGCAGCTGATGCACTCGACCTTGGGACCGGCGCCACTAACGTCGCGCTCCAGCGGCAGGTAATTGCCCTGTGGCATCGCCGGCTGCGCCGCATCCGGCGCGCTGATGCGCGTGCGTTCGTAGACGCGCTGGTGCGGAATCGCCGGATCATAGAGCTCGCCGTCGCGCGCGGCCTGCGCGCTGTCGTAGGTGAAGGAAATCGGATGATCATTGGTCAGATCGACGCCGATCCGGCGCGTGAAGCCGGTGGTGGAACCGAGCCCCTCCGGGATGCTGCCCGCGGGTGAATTGCTGGTGCCGGTGAAGGCGATCGGCTGGTTCAGGTGATCGGTGCGATTGAGCACGTTGACGGTGCCGAGCGCGATGGTGCCATCGTGACAGGACAGACACAACTTCGATTTGCCGCCCGGCTGACCGAGGTCGGTGGTGTCGAGCGAGGTAGAATCATACGGGACGTAGGTCGCCTGCGACAGCTGCCGGTTCCACAGCGGCGCCTTCAGCTCCGGCGTCGCGCCATGCGGCGTGTGGCAGAAGGCGCAGATCTGCGATTCGCTGGTGGCGGAGGCTGTGCGCTCGCCCGAGGCCAGCACGGG
>JADLET010000011.1 GCA_020845975.1 Gammaproteobacteria bacterium
ACGTGCTTAGTCGCGAGCCTATTGGGCATGGAAGTCATGTAGAATCGCCCGACTAATGATTAAAACTTGAGCCCCGGCAAAAGTCGGGGCTTGTTTTTTCCGCGTTTGATCAAATTTTTCTGAACCAAAGTTTCCAGAGTCTGCATCTCTCGTTCCCGTTCGACCTATCACCAGCCCTCCCGAGGCAGTTGTCATCTTGAATTCATCGCCTGCATCCCAATATGTTTCCAGGAGGCATGGAGAGATATTGCGCACGCCTCTCTCAGTGGATTGGCGGATGCATGTCTGATCATCAGCAGGCGAGATGCGTGGTGCGAGCGAGTGAGGCGAGGGGTGGAGTACAAGGATTATTACAAGGTGCTTGGGGTTTCCCGTGATGCGTCACAGGACGAGATCAAGCGCGCCTATCGAAAGCTTGCCCGCAATTATCATCCTGATGTCAGCCACGAGCCGGACGCGGAGGAGAAATTCAAGGGGGTCGGCGAGGCCTATGAGGTGCTCAGGGATCCGGAGAAGCGCGCGGGATACGACCGTCTCGGGGCAGACTGGCGCGCCGGGCAGGAATTCCATCCCCCGCCGGACTGGGATGCCGGATTTGAATTCAGGGGCGGTAATTTCTCCGCGGGCGATAGCGCGGCTTTCAGTGAATTCTTTGACTCCCTGTTCGGACGCGGCGCGGCGGGCTCGCCGCGGGAGCAGTCAGGGTTCCGTGTTCACGGACAGGATCATTTCGCCAGGATTCTGATTTCGCTTCAGGATACTTATCATGGGGCGAGCCGGTCCGTCACCCTGTGCACCGGAGCTGGATCAGCATGGCCGGCTACATACCCGCACGCGCACACTCAACGTCCAGGTTCCAAAAGGTATCCGGCAGGGTCAGCATATCCGTCTGGCGGGGCAGGGTGCTCCGGGGGGTGGTGGTGCGGGCGATTTGTACCTGGAAGTGGCGTTTCAGCCGCATCCCTTTTATCGTATTGAAGACCGTGACATCTACCTCGATCTGCCGGTGGCGCCTTGGGAAGCGGCCTTGGGCGCTACCATCCAGGCCCCGACGCCTGCCGGCAAGGTGGGGCTTAAGATCCCGCCCGGTTCAGATAGCGGGCGCATTTTGCGCCTCAAGGGCCGGGGGATCCCCGGAGATCCCCCGGGAGACATCGACACGGTGCTGCAGGTAGTGTTGCCGCCCGTGGATACAGAGCATGCCAGGGCGCTGTTCCGAAAGATGGAACAGGAGATGAAGTTCAATCCGCGTGCCCGGCTGGAAGAGTGATCGCATGTTGGCCGCCCCGGAACGGGCATATTCTGAATAAGGTGGAGCATGGATCAGCAATTGCACATTGTTTGCCCGTTTTGTACGGCGGTTAACCGGGTGCCCGGGGCGCGTCTGGGTGAGAAACCCGGTTGTGGAGCCTGTCACAAGCCATTGTTCGCCGCTCATCCGCTTGTGCTGACCTCGGAAAATTTTCACAAGCATGTCTCCGCCAGCGATATTCCCTTGCTGGTGGATTTCTGGGCGCCCTGGTGCGGACCATGCAAGATGATGGCCCCGGCCTTCGAACAGGCGGCCGCGCAACTGGAACCGCAGGTACGTTTCGCCAAGCTCAATACCGAGGACGAGCCCGAACTCGGCGGGCGATTCGGCATTCGCAGCATACCCACACTGGTGCTGTTTCATCGCGGCAAGGAGATAGCCCGTCAGGCCGGCGCCATCGGGACGGCCGATATCGTTCGTTGGGTAAACACGCACCGATAGACTGGCGGGGCCATCTGCGCGCCCAGGGTGATGCCTGCGCCATTCATGCTAGAATCACCGCTATTCCATTGCAGACGAATCATTCGCGGTTACGATCGTTGACAGGGATAATCGTATCACTTGATCCACAACCATAAGGAGCATCTTGATGAAGACGATGAGGCGTATCGCGCGCGGCATGAGTTCGCTGTTGATTCTGACCTTCGTATGCCTCGGCGTACAGGCGCCCGCGCAGGCCGGCATGGTGGGTACCGATACGATATTTGGCCAGGTACAGGCCTCCGAGGAACGGGCGCGGGTTCTGGCCGCGCTTGAGCGGAAGGATGTGCGGAAGGGGCTGGTTTCTCTCGGAGTCGATCCGCAGTCGGCACAGGATCGTGTGCTTGCGCTCAGCGATGACGAAGTGAGCCAGATGGCGGGCCGGCTGGATCAATTACCGGCGGGCGGCGATGCGCTGGGCGTGGCCGTATTCATTTTTGTCCTTCTGCTTGTGACGGACATCCTCGGCTTCACGAATGTATTTCCCTTCGTGAAGAAGACGATTAATTGATATCCGCCATGCGCGCCCGTTACGCCCGGTGGATGGGCGTGGCGGGCGCGTTGCTTTTGCTCGGCGGCTGCGCGGGCATCCCGCAGACGCAGGCCCTGCTGAATAATCCCCCACGCGATATTGGCCGCGGATTCGAACTTAGTGGAGTCCCGTTTTTTCCCCAGGAACGCTATCAGTGCGGTCCTGCCGCCCTCGCCACCGTACTCGGCTGGGGGGGTATCGAGGTGGCGCCCGAGGACCTCGAGTCCCAGGTCTATGTGCCGGATCGCCATGGCAGCCTGCAGCACGAGCTGATCGCTGCCGCGCGACGCTATAAGCGGGTTTCCTATCGGCTGGATCCGGAATTGATGGCCATCCTGCGCGAGGTGCAATCCGGCCATCCCGTGCTGGTGCTGCAGAACCTCGCCTACAGCTGGTATCCACTCTGGCATTATGCCGTGGTGATTGGCTTTGATCTCGATCGCGGCGAGATGATCCTGCGCTCCGGAACGCGCAAGCGCCATATCCAGTCACTTCGTTCCTTCGAGTACACCTGGGGGCGGGCCGATCGCTGGGCGGTCGTCATGCTTGATGCGTCGATAGTTCCAATGACGGCTTCTGAACAATCTTATCTGCGTGCCGTGCTGGCTTTCGAGCAGGCCGGTGATTGGGTTACCGCACAGGACGCCTATCGCGCGGCCATGGCGCGATGGCCCTCCAGTGCGGGGGCGGCGTTTGGTCTCGGCAACGCGGCCTACCGACTGGAGGATTATGCCGGCGCCGAGGCGGCATTCCGGCATGTATTGGAACAGCAGCCGGAGTTGTCCGCCGCCATGAACAATCTTGCACTCGTGCTCCTGGAGCAAGGC
>JADLET010000012.1 GCA_020845975.1 Gammaproteobacteria bacterium
TACTCACCCGTCCGCCACTCGCCACCCATGTGTATTGCTACACACTGTGCTGCCGTTCGACTTGCATGTGTTAAGCATGCCGCCAGCGTTCAATCTGAGCCATGATCAAACTCTTCAGTTTAAGTTTACTTGCTGCTTGCGCAGCCAAACAGATTTGATATTAGAACCACCTAAGCGGTCCTGATATCGGTGCTTCGTTTGGTGAAAGTCACACCAACACAAGCGCCCGCACAGATTGCTTGATTTTCCGAGTTGTCAAAGAGCGGAGGGCCTAAGCCCGGTACAGCCAGACGATTATACAGAAGCGTTTCTCTGCGTCAATCCCTGAGGATTTTCCGTCTACTGCACCCCGGCCCGACGGCCAGAAGACGCGCATTATACGCGGCTGAAGATCGGAGTCAACAACCCCTCGATAAAAAAATATCGCCCCGCCGCGACGACAAAAAACCTTGGTTTCATTCCGCAACATGGCCCAGGATACCGGCACAGTGGGTCGCCAGCAGAGGCCGTGCCTCCTCTAGTCGCGCAGCTCCCGTCGACGCAGCAGCAACAACAGGAAGACCGCCCAGACCAGGACGAGCAGCTCCCAGGAAATCGCCGCGCTCTGGTCGCTGTCGTCCACCACCAGCCGCTCTATGGTGGCCGACTTATCCTCCGGATCAATCCCGGATTGATCGGCACGCAGGAGGGTGGCCGTAAGCGTCACATCGCCGATCTGATCGGACGCGGCAACAACATCGAATGACCCGAAACCATTGGCATTGATACTGCCTGCATCACAGAGCAGCGAGATACCTGTGCTCGCCTGGCAGCTCGTCGTCGGGGAACTGAGCGATGAAAAGTTAGTGCCATTGATCCGTAACAGTACGCCGGAGGCCGCCCCACCCCCGGAGTTATCGACCCGAACCGTGAATTCAAGATTGTTCCTGCGTGATACGGGGGTCGGATCGGCATCCACGCTGACCGCGAGGTCCGGCAGGGCCTGACTGAGGTCCCTCTCCAGCCGCATCACGAAAGCGTCCACGCCACCGGCATTGCCACCCTGGAGCGGCACCACCGGCAGATTGGCGCCCCCGGTTCCGGCAACGTGGGTGATCTGCGCTGATTCCGCCCTGGCCGCGGTGATCGCGTCATCCCCGGTACCGCCGAGATAGGTGGAAAAGATCGGGGAAACCGCCGTGGGAGAAAACTGGACCATCGTGACGAAACCGTCCGCACCACCAAGCCGCTCCACCTGAAACGGCTGGATCAGGGACAGGTCGTCCGATTCGGTGACGCCCGCGACGACCACCTGCAACGGGTCGCTGTCGCTCAGCGTGACCGCCAGGCCCTGATCCTCGCCGCTGCCGCCCAGGAAGGTGGAATAATTCGGCACTGCCCCACTCGGGATCAGGCGGGTCAAAAAGGCATCGAAGGCGCCGCCGGCATACAGGGGGGTGCCGTCCGTGGTTGGGAAATTGAAGCTGGAGGAACTAAACCCCGTGACATAGGTGATATGGTCGTCATCCACGGCCAGCGCCAGCACCCCATCTATGCCGCTGCCGCCCAGATAGGTGGAATACACCAGACTGGAGCCATCCGGCGAGAGCTTGGCGACATAGCCGTCCGAATTCCCCCCTTGGAATGAATCCTGATAGGGTCCGTCGGGACCGCCTGCGGTCGGAAAGTTGTCCGAGCCCGTCGTGCCGCCGAAATAGACCGCATCCGTCTCATCCACAGCCAGCGCCGCGACATTTTCCGGACCGATGCCGCCATGGTAGGTGGAATAGACCAGCGCCGTGCCCGTCGCGTTGATACGCGTGATGAAGCCGTCGCCCTGCCCGCCTATCGTCGGCTGCACAACCGTCTGGATCGGGAAATTTGTCGACAGTGTGCTGCCGCCGACGATCATGTCGCCGCCGGCGCCAAGCGCGATCGCGCGTCCGCTATCCAGTGCGGCGCCGCCGAGGTAGCTCAGATATTCCAGCGCACCGTCAGTCGCAAGGCGGGCGACAAAGGCATCCCCGTCGCCACCATAGCCGGGTTGCACCGCACCACCCGATGCCGCCAGATTGCCTGATGAGGTATCGCCTGTGATATAGGCCTCGCCACCACTGTCGATGGTGATGGCGTTCGCCTGATCGGCGCCGTTGCCCGTAATGAAAGTCACATACAGACGCGTACCGTCGGGCGCGAGTTTGGCGACGAAGATATCCCTGCCCGTGTTCACGGGCTTGGCCTCGTCCGCGAAGTCCACCGACTCCGTGGCGCCCGCCACGTAGCGATTGCCGGCCGCATCAACGGCCAGCGCAAGCCCGCTGTCGTCGCTGCCGCCACCCAGGTAGTCGGCATAGGCGATCACCGGGTCGATGATCAACCGCCGGGAGGTATCGTATTCCCCGAGACGGAACCGCAGTTCCCGCCCCGTTCCGTCCAGCTCGAATGCTGCGTCGACCCGCTGCCCGCGGCCAGTGGACTCCTGATAGGCGATCGGCCGCCGCAGCCTCAACTCACCCGTCGCAGTCGCCAGCAGGAGATCTCCCGCGGAATCGATCCGGGCTGGACGATTGGCGTCGAGGGACAGACGTATCGATGCGGGATCCGCGCCGGGGCTGACGATGAAATCGAACTCGAGCCCGCCCTGGTCACCGTGCCAGGCCATGTCGATACCGGGGTAGACCGAGGCGTAATTCACCCGCGCATAGTGCGGAACATTCACGCGCCAGTCGGCGGGATCATTCCCGAGATAATAATGGCTGCGCCCCGGCAAGAGGTCCACGCCTGTTCCGGCGGAGTCACCGTTTGCGCCCAGCAGGCGAAATCCCGTCTGAGAATACTCACCAGCCGCATCGCGCAGCCGAAACCGCGCCTCGACCGGTTTCAGCCGGGCGGCGAATCCGTTCCCGCGCACAACAAAGCCGGTCGCGGAGGGTTCGAAGGCCACCTGTGCGGCCGCGGGCATCAGCTCCTGAGTCGTGGATACCGGCTGCGGCTCAACGCCTTCCAGCGGCCCGCCACGCAGCATGAACACCGCCAACACTGCCGGCAGCACACCCAGCGCAAACATCGTTGCTCTCAGTTTTCGATCAGACCAGGTCATGATAGGCATGCTCCAGGTATATCGTCCGCTTTATGCCGGACCGGATGGCTCCGTGAAGAAGCGGCAGTCTCGTCAGTACAGATAAACCGCGCCCGCATCAGCGGCGCTGTCATCGTCCTGCTCATCACCGACCTCCCCGCCGACACCGGTCGCGTCGCCGTCCTCGAACGGCGCACTCGCCACCAGTGTGGTGCCATTGGAGGAAAGATCTAGGGCGAAACCAAAATTGTCATCCTCGCCCGAGGTGGATGCCTTCACGTACGCAAGGTCGCTCCAGTCTGACCCAACGCGCGCAAAGAGATATGCCGCGCCGCTGTTGTTCGCGGCGTTATCGGATTGCTCGCCGCCCACGCCGGTGGTCTGACTGTCTTCCTGTACGGCGCCCACCGCCAGCATGTCACCGTTCGCGGTCAGCCTGAGCACCTGACCGAACAGGTCGACCTCCTCCGTGTTCGTCGCCTTCACATAGGCCTGCGGATTCCATGTCGCGCCGCCGCGGAGATAGACATACGCGGCGCCGCTGTCAACCGCGCAATTGACCCCACCTGTGATTTCGCAATCGTCAGTCGCAACGCCGTCGAGGCTCAGGGCGGCGCTGTCTTCGAACGGGGCCCCGACGGCCAGCGTGGCGCCATTGCCGGACACGGCTACCGCAAACCCGAAGTTATCCCCCGCCACGATATCCGGGACCGTGGCCGCGGTCGCCGCCTTCACATAGGCCTCCTGGTTCCAGGAGGCGCCCGTGCGCGCATAGACATAGGCCGAGCCGCTGTTGGCGGCGCTGTTATCCCCCTCACCGCTGGCGTTGCTGTCCTCGAGCGGCGCGCCGACGGCCAGCGTATCGCCGTCAACGGACAAGGACAGAGACCGGGCGAAGGAATCGCCGGCTTCCGCGTTCGAGGCCTTCAGATAGTCCTCAAAGCTCCAGCTTGCGCCAGCGCGTGCATAGACATAGGCCGCGCCGCTGGCATCCGCGCTGTTATCCGTCTCGGCGCTGCCGTTACTGTCTTCCTGCGCAGCGCCGGCCGCCAGCGTATCGCCATCGCCGGACAAGGCGATGGCCGCGGCGAATCCGTCTCCCGCTTCCGCGTTCGATGCCTTCACATAGGCCTGCTGGGTCCACACCCCATCGATATCGCGCACGAAGACATATGCCGCACCACTGTCGGCAGCCGCATCATTGTTCTCCGCTCCGTGCGGCAGCGTCTGAAATACCCCGCTGGCGTCGCTGTCCTCGAACGGCGCACCAACCGTGAGGGTGCTGCCGTCGTCGGACAGACCCAGGGCGAAGCCAAACTGATCCCCCGCGCCGCTATTGGACGCCTTGAGATACGCCTGCTGGGTCCACGCCCCATCGACGTCGCGCACGAAGACATATGCCGCACCGCTGTCGGCAGCCGCATCATTGTCCTCTGCGCCGTGGGGCAACGTCTGAAAGACCCCGCTGGCGTCGCTGTCCTCGAACGGCGCGCCGGCGACCAGGGTGTTGCCATCCCCGGACAAGGCCACGGCGTAACCGAAATTGTCCTCCGTCGCGGTATTCGAGGCCTTGAAGTATCCGGTCGCGCGGGCGGAATTCAAGGGCGACAGGATATTCGAATCGATGCAGACTTCATCTTCATCCTGACCCACGCAGGACTGCACCTTGTAGCTGAGGTTGACCCAGTCGTTCAGATGGACATTGACCGGGGTATCAGTAAAACTCAGCGCGGTGGGATCAGCCCCGATCTCGGTATAGGTGTCTCCGCCATCGGTGCTTCTCATGACACGATAAGCATCGATGCCGCTGACCGCCAGCCAGCTCAGCCGCACCTGCTTGATGCCATACTCGACGCTGAGCGTCGTGCCTTCGCGACAGTTGATCGCGACGTTACCAACCGGGTTTGCGACCATTTCCCCGGAACCATTGACGATAGTGCAGCTCAATCCGTCCGGCACCTGGAGCAATGTCACATTGAAAGTGGCGCCGACGGGAAGCCCGGTAGTGAAGGTAAAAGTGCGATTCATCCCCAGCGACAGGTCATCGACGCCATTGTTCTGTATCACCACGGTGGCGCCCGACGGTCCGGTGATGTTCCCCCCCACGGTGAAACCGCAGCTGACCTCGACATCGGTGATGTTGGCTCCATCCACCGTGCCCGCATCATTTTCTACGACACACACCTGATTGAACGGCTGGGTGTTGACGGTGACGAGATAATCCGCGCCGTCGAAGAACGTGGTGGCGAACGTGAAGTCGCCATCCTGGGTGAGCGTCAGATTATCCGTGCCGTTGTTCTGCAGCACGATCTGGCGCGCGCCGGTCAACCCCGACAGTGTGCCGCTAACGGTCCGCGTTCCACAGACCACCACGACATCGGTAATATTCGCTCCGGAAATGCTGCCGGCGGAGTTTTCAACCGTGCACAATTGATTGGTCGGCTGTTGCAGAATACTGACCTGATAAGGCCCCCCGTCCGCGATCAGCCGTGCAAAGGTAAATCCTCCGTTCGCATCGATCGTGAGCCGCTCGGATGAGTTGTTCATGATGATGAGATCTTCCCCGGTCAGGTCGACGACAGTGCCGCTGACACGGTAGGCATTGGTGCATCTCACAAGGACATTATCGACACTCTCGGTCAGCCGGCCTTCCGAGTTCTCGACCACGCAAAGCTGATCCGGCGAGGTGGGATTCGTAGCGACGGTTACTTTATACGGATAGGCGAAGGGATAGTCCAATGGGAAAGGAACAAGCCCGTTACCGTTGACGGTCAGGTTATCCGTGCCATTGTTCTGCAGCACGAGACCGGCCCCGTTCATGCCGGTGACCCTGACCTTGAGCTGGAAATCCTTGCCTTCCGAACAGGCGGTCAGCACGAAGCCGAGCAGAACAAGCAGAACAAGGCGTACCATCATGGGAGTGCGCATCATCGGATCAGGGGCGCGAGAAATACCAGGATTCCGGGAACATCGGGCAAATTATACCAGATCTGTCCGCCACTCCTCAGAAAGCTCGGCCCTGAATTTTGAGCCCGGCCGCATCCGCACGTCATCGCGTCACCTCGCGCGCCAGCCCGGCAACCCGGCGCCGCCACATGTCACGGTAGGCCGCCTCGATATCGCGCGTCAGGCCGGACTCGTCGCGCAGCGGCGAGAATTCGATGCGCGCGCGCAGCCCCCCTCGCAAGGCGGCAAGACGCTCCGGATCATTGACGAGATTGACGGCGATGCGCACGTAATCATCCTCATCATCCACCACCAGCTCGCCGAGACCGGCCATACCGAGCAAGGCATGGCCGGACCGCGCCACCGAGACAGCGCCCCTGAGCGTGACGACCGGAATCCCCGACCACAGGGTTTCGCAGGTAGTCGTGGTGCCGTTGTACGGAAAAGGGTCAAGCGCGATGTCGATCTGCCTGAGCACCTCCCAATACTGCGGATTGGGCAGGCGACCGAAGAAGCTGATCCTCGCGGGGTCAATCCCGTGCGCGGCGAACCGGTCCCGGAAGCTGGCGCGCGCCGCGCCCTCGGGCATGCTGGTCATGAACAGGCGGGATTCCGGCACGGCATGCAGGATCTTCGCCCACAGGGCACAGGTCGCGGGCGAAATCTTGGCCAGGTTGTTCATCGAGCCGAAGGTGACGACGCCAAGGCGTTGCATGGGTGGCGGCGCCGGCATCTGCGGCCAGTCGGCGAGAGGGCGATAGCACCACAGGCTGCGTGGCAAACGATACAGGGCCTCACTGTGCCAGACCTCCTGTCCCGGCGGATCGGTATCCGCGGTGCATAACCGGTAGTCGATCGCCGACAGGCCGGTCGTCGCCGGATACCCGAGATAGGTGACCTGCACCGGCGCGGGCTTGTACGCAAAAGTGAGCAGGCGGTTGTCAGTGCTGTGGGTATGGCCGGCGAGATCGACCAGGATGTCGATTCCGTCCTGCCGGATGCGCGCGGCGAGCTGCTCATTCGACCAACTCTTGCATGGCACCCAATGATCCATCAGGCCCATGAGGCGCGCTGTTACCGCGTCCTGGCGCGTATTGCTGTAATACCCGAAAACCTCCACCTGCGAGCGGTCGTGATGGGCGAGTATCGGCTCGATGAAATACGCCACCGAATGCGCATGATAGTCCGGCGAGAGATACCCCACCCGCAACCGCCGTTCGGGATCGCTGCCGGTAGCATGCGTCCGCCAGGATGACCTGAGCGGCGCCTCGAAACGCGCGGCGAACTTCCGATGCTCGGCCAGCCTCTGCTCCGGAGCGGTATCGTCCAGGTACTGCAGGGCGTATAACAGGGCGCTGTGCGCCTCGGCAAAGTCTGGTTGCAAGGCCAGGGCTCGGCGGAAGCACGCCACCGCCTCCCCTACCATTCCTCGCTTGAAATGCGCGGTGCCCAGATTGTGGTGGCCCGCGCCCAGGCGTGGATCCTGCGCCAGGATTTTCTCATATGCGGCGGCGGCATCGTCGAGGCGTCCCTGCGCGAGGAGGATGTTGGCGAGATTGATCCGCGCGGCGCCATGATCCGGTCGCAGCGCCAGCACACGCTCGAAACAGGGGATCGCCTCGTCAAAACGACCCTGCCGGCACAGAACCAGGCCAAGCTCGGAGACATAATCCGGCGCCGCGGCATCTGACTGGACGGCCTGTCCGATCAGTACGGCGGCGATATCCAGCCGTCCCGCATCGCGCGCGAGCAGGCCCAAGCGGTACAGCGCCTCGGCGTGTCCGGGCTCCAGCCGGAGCACCTGCTTATACAAGGCCTCCGCCTGCGCGAACATCCCGGCGCGGTGAAAATCCTGAGCCTGCTGCAGCCATTCGCCAAACTGCAGCCCCCCCGGAGATGAGGTCGATGCCACCGGTCCTGGACCGGATCCGAGACAGCACTTCTTGTATTTCCTGCCGCTGCCACAGGGACAGGGATCATTGCGCTGCGGCAGGACCATCAATAGAGATACACCGACCCGCTGTCCGCTGGAGTACCGCACAGACTCAGGTTCGGCTGCATATTGTCGTTGGTCAGACCACTGTATGCGGGATTTCCTTCCTCACCGGTAAACGGACAATCATCTCCAATGGCGCCGACGGCGAGGCTCGCGCCATCGGCGGACAGGGCGAACGCGCCGCCGAAATTGTCCTCCGTGGTCGGGCGCTCCCCGGCGGAAGCCTTCACGATGGAGATGAACGCCTGGTCACGGTAGATGTAAACGGCGCCGGAATTGCGGTTGGAGTTCTTCCGGCTCTCCGAAATCGGCGGCACATTGACGCCGGACGTAAAGCTGTCCTCAAGCGGAGCCCCCACGGCCAGAATGCTGCCATCCCCCGACAGCGCGATGGCGGTGCCGAAAATGTCGCATGACGAGGGGAATACATTGCATTCACCGGCTTCAGTATTGGAGGCCTTGATATAGGCCTCCTGGCTCCAGGAGGTGCCCGAACGGCCGAAGAGGTAGGCCGCGCCACTGTTGAATGAACAGTTTGTCCTGTCTTCCGCCGCCGCGGCGCAATCATTGACTGGATCTCCGCCCACGCCGGTCGCGGCGCTGTCCTCGAGCGGCGCGCCGACCGCCAGTACGTCACCGTCCCCGGACAAGTCAAGCGAGCTGCCAAAATTATCCTCCTGACCCGGGACTTGCGCCTTGATAAAGTCCTGCTGGCTCCAGTCTCCCGTGGTGCGCGTGAAGATATAGGCGCCGCCGCTGTCGGTCAGGCAATTGTCCTCGCCCTGCGCGCTGCCGCAATCGTCGTTGGCCCCGGATCCCGCGCTGTCCTCCAACGGAGCCCCCACGGCCAGCGTCGCGCCGTTGTCCGAGAGCGCGACGGCGGCACCGAACCGGTCGCCGCTTCCCACGTTCGGCGCCTTGAGATAGGTCTGCTGATCCCAGCCGGATTCATCACGGAAAAACACGTAGACCGCGCCGCTGTCAGTGGCGCTGTTGTCCGCCTCGCCGCCGACGGCGTTGCCATCCTCAGACTGGGCCCCCACGACCAGAATGCCACCGTCCGCTGTCAGGGCGAGGGCCCGCCCGAAACCGTCGTTCGCACCGGTATTGGACGCCTTGATATAGGATTCTTCCGCCCAGATACCGTCCGTGCGCCGGAAGACATAGACCGCGCCGCTGCTCGGTGCTGCGGTGTCCTCTCCGTCGGGATCAATTCCGGTGAGTGAACTGGCGTCGCCGATCGCGCCGATCGCGAGCACATCGCCGGTACTGGAGATTGCCAGAGAACAACCGAAGCCGTAATTGCCCGCTTCCCGGCTGCCTTTCAGCTTGGCTTGCTGGGTCCAGTCAGCGCCGTCATGGGTATAGATGTAGACCGAGCCTGTATCGGGCACTACCCCTTGCGGACACGCGCCCACCGCGAGCGTCACGCCATCGGCGGAATAGGCAAGGGAATAGCCAAACTGACCCGCCGCCACAGGGTCGAACGGTTTCATATAGCCGATCATGCTGACAGAGTCGCTCGGGCTCACGTCCAGGGTATCGTCGGAGCCGGTGCAACCCTCGTCATTACAGGCCTCGAACATGAATTTGGTATTTCTCCAGTCGGTGGAGTGGAGAGGCAGGCTGGCGGTGTAACGAAATGGTCCGTTGCCGATCCCGTCGATCTCCCCGCTGACAACAGTGAAGCCGCTGCCCGGACCCGCCTGCTCGAGTATGCGATAGAACGATGTCTGTTCGACCTTGGCCCAGATGAAACTCAGGGTCTTGAGTCCGTAGCCGGCAAACAGTAGCTGGCCCGGCGGCGGCGGGACGGTAGCCCCGGCGCCCTCGTCCTCATCCGGAATCCCACCGATGGGAATCGTTTGTTCGACGCAGGCGGACAAAATGAACGCCGCGGCAAGAAAAATCAATGCTGGCAAGACACCCGTCGAGGCACGGTGCGTCAAGGTGTCATCACGTGTCTGAGACATCCGTAGTGTGGGGCGCATGAAGGAATTATAGATCAGACTGCTCATCCTGCCGGAAGTTCGTCGCGTCCGCGAGCATACCCTGAAAAAAAACGAGGGGGCATTGCGCCCCCTCCGAAGTAAATACTGCTTTGTATAAACGTATTTTTGCTAGGTCAGACCAGCACGATCAGGGCGGGCCGGAAGGAGCAGCGCCCAGATCCCACAGGGCCGCATCCCAGTCCCACGAGCCGTTGGCCGAGAACGTTCCCAGCGGACCGACCGAGGAGTAGGTCGAGGTACCGCCGGCCA
>JADLET010000013.1 GCA_020845975.1 Gammaproteobacteria bacterium
AGCGTGACGACCGGGATGCCCATCCACAACGTCTCGCAGGTGGTGGTGGTGCCGGCGTAGGGGAACGGGTCCAGCGCGATGTCGACCCCGCGCTGGATCTTCTGGAAATCCTCATAGTGCAGCCGCCCGTACAGCGTCACTCGCTCCGGGTCGATGCCTGCGGCGGCAACGTGTTGTTTCAAGTCACGCTGGGTCGAACCTTCGGGCACCGCGGTCATGACCAGGCGCGAATCTGGCACGGCCCGCAGGAGTTCCATCCAGACCGCGAGCGTCTCGCGCGAGATCTTGGGGTAGCTGTTCATCGAGCCGAAGGTGATATGGCTGTTCCGCGTGGCGGGCATTGGAACGGCCGCCGCGCGCTCGGTGAGCGGCTGGTAACACCAGAGCGTGCGCGGTAACCGGTAGAGGGTCTCGGAATGCCAGGCCTCCTGCCCCGGCGGATCGGTCTCGAGCGTGCAGAGTCGGTAGTCCATGGCCGAAAGGCCGGTGGTGGCGGGATACCCGAGATACGTGACCTGCACCGGAGCCGGCTTGCGCGCGAAGGTGAGCAGGCGGTGGCCATTGGTGTGTCCACTGAGGTCCACCAGGACATCGATGCCGTCCATCCGGATGCGCTCGGCGAGCTGCTCGTCCGGGAGTCCGGCGCAGTCGAACCAGTGATCGGCGCGGGCCGCCAGGGCCCCGGTGACCATATCGCGTTCGCTGTTGCTGTAATAACAGAAGATCTCGAAGCGCTGATGATCGTGGTGGGTGAGCACGGGCTCGATGAAATTGGCGACCGAATGGCGGCGGAAATCCGCGGAGACGTAGCCGATCCGCAGCCGGCGTTCGGGCTCGCGCGTGTTGGCATGGCCGCGCCAGAGCGATTTCAGAGGTGTCTCGCAGCGTTCCGCGAAGCGGCGTGGCGCGGCGAACTGATCATCCGGCGAGGTCTCGGGCAGGTACAGCAGCGCAGCGCACCGGGCGCTGAGCCCGGCGGCGGAATCCGGGTCGAGGCTGAGCACGGCATCCAGCTCCCGCAGCGACTCGCGGCTTTGTCCGGTATGGGCGAGCAGGGCGGAGTGGAAGATGCGCGTATCGGTAGCGTCCGGCTGCAATGCAAGGGTCTCGCGCACGCATTCCAGCGCCTCGTCCATGCGGCCCAGGTCGTAGAGCGCAAGACAGAGGGTGTGGTAGGCCTCGACGAACGCTGGCTTGAGCGCAAGCGCGCGCCGCGATGCCTCGATCGCCTCTTCCAGCCGGCCCTGGCGCAGGAACGCGAGGCCGAGATTCTGGTGCGCCGGGGCAAGGTCCGGTTTCAGCGCGATGGCCTTCTGGCAGGCGGCCACCGCCTCCTCGGCGCGACCCCGGTCGAGGCAGACATGGGCGAGGTTGTTATAGGCCTCCGCGTAATCGGGTTTCACCACCGATGCGCGCCGGTAGCTTGCCTCGGCCTCTTCCAGCCGGCCTTGCCGGTAGCGCGCGATCCCCAGGTTGAAATGCGCCGCGGCGAGATTCGGTTGCGCGGCGATCACCTTGAGATAACTGTCGGCCGCCTCCGCCGCGTGGCCCCGGGCGAGACAGGCGTTGCCGAGATTCAATTGCGCTTCCACATGGGACGGATTGAGCGCGAGCACCTCGCGAAAGCAGGCGATGGCCTCATCGTCGCGGCCGTGTCGCAAGTGTTCCTGGCCTTGTTGCAGCGCGCGTTGCAGGGATCCGTCGAGATTCATGCTGCTGATCCTTGCTCAGACTGGCACCAGCGGCGCCACATGTCGCGCCAGGCGGCCTCGAGGTCGCGGGTGAAGGCGGCCTCATCGCGCAGCGGCGAGGCGTCGAAGCGGGCCGGGATCTCGCGGCGCAGGCGGTCGAGGCGTTCAGTGTCGCGCGCGAGCCCGGTGGCGATGCGGACATAGTCGGCAGAATCGCGGGCGACGAGCTCCTCGAGACCGACGGAGGTGAGCAGCGCGAGACCGGAGCGCGCGACGGAGGTTTCACCGGCAAGCGTGACGACCGGGATGCCCATCCACAGCGTCTCGCAGGTGGTGGTGGTGCCGGTGTAGGGGAACGGGTCCAGCGCGATGTCGATCTGGCGCATCAGCTCATGATACGCCGGGTCGGATATCCTGGAATGCACGCTCACCCGCTCGGGCGCGATGCCGTGCGCGGCAATGCGCCCGGCCAGCGTCCGGCGCACGGAGCCCTCGGGGACGGCGGTCATGATCAGGCGCGCATCCGGCACGGCGAGCAGGAGTTCCATCCAGACGGAAAATGTCTCGGCCGTGATCTTGGGATAGGTGTTCATGGAACCGAAGGTCACCCGGCCGCTCTGCACCACGGGCGCGGGTCCGCAGGCCGGCCGCGCGCCGGGCGGCCGGTAGCACCAGAGTGTGCGCGGCAGTCGATAGAGGGTCTCGGAATGCCAGGCCTCCTGTCCCGGGGGATCGGTGTCGAGGGTGCAGAGGCGGTAGTCCATGGCCGTGAGGCCGGTGGTGGCGGGATAGCCGAGATACGTGACCTGCACCGGGGCCGGCTTGCGCGCGAAGGTGAGCAGGCGGTGGCCGTCGGTGTGTCCGCCGAGATCGATCAGGATGTCGATGCCGTCCATGCGGATGCGTTCGGCGAGCTGGTCATCCGTCAGTCGCGGGCATTCCAGCCAGCGATCGGCCAGCGTGACCAGGCGATCGGTGACCGCGTCGCGCTCGGTGTGGTTGTAATAGCAGAAGACCTCGAAGCGTCCGTGGTCGTGGCGGGCGAGCACGGGTTCGATGAAGCTCGCGACCGAATGGCGGCGGAAATCCGCGGAGACGTAGCCGATCCGGAGCCGGCGCTCGGGATCGCGCGTGTTGGCATGCGCGCGCCACAGAGACTTCAGCGGCGCCTCGCAGCGCGCGGCGAAGTCCCGGTGCGCCGCGTGGATCTCTTCCGTGGGCATGCCCGCGATGCGGTTCATGGCGCAGAGCCTGGAGCTGAGCGGATTGGCGTAACCCGGCTGGAGCGCGACCGCCTGCTCGTAACAATGCATGGCCTCCCGGTTCCTGCCCTGATAGGCGAGCGCCACTCCGAGATTGTTCAGGGCCTTGTACAAGTCGGGGCGCAGCGCCAGCGCGCGCTGGTTGCACGCGATGGCCTCGTCGATGTTCCCTTGCCTGAAACGAATCAGGCCGAGATTGTAATGCGTGACGGCGGCGTCGGGCTTGAGTCCGATCGCTTTCTGGAAATTGCCGGCGGCCAGGTCCAGGCGGCCCTGATCCATGTAGACGGTGCCAAGGTTGTGGCAGGCCTCGGCGGAATCCGGCTTGAGGGCGAGCGCCTTTTCAAACGCGGTCGCACTGGCGTCCAGCCGGCCCATCCGGTAGAAGGCCGTGCCCAGGACGATCAGCGTTTCCGGGGTATCCGGTTGCAGCGCCAGCGCCGCGTCGAAGCGGTCCGCCGCCGCCTCGAGTCCGCCCCGGGCAAGATGCTCATTGCCTTCCTTGAGCAAGGCCTGGATTTCATCGCGGCGCGGTGAGGGAGGCTGGCACCAGCGGCGCCACATGTCGCGCCAGGCGGTCTCGAGGTCGCGGGTGAAGGCGGCCTCGTCGCGCAGCGGGGAGGCGTCGAAGCGGGCCGGGATCTCGCGACGCAGGCGGTCGAGGCGATCGGTATCGCGCGCGAGTCCGGTGGCGATGCGGACATAGTCGGCGGCATCGCGGGCGACGAGCGCCTCGAGGCCGACGGACTTAAGCAAGGCAAGGCCGGAGCGGGCGA
>JADLET010000014.1 GCA_020845975.1 Gammaproteobacteria bacterium
TCGCCGCGGAACTTGGCTCCGGCCACCAGCGCCGCCATGTCGAGCGACAACACACGCTTGCTCTTCAGGCCTTCCGGCACCTCGCCGTTGATGATGCGCTGGGCGAGGCCCTCGACGATGGCGGTCTTGCCGACGCCCGGCTCGCCGATCAGCAACGGGTTGTTCGTGGTGCGGCGCGACAGCACCTGGATCACGCGGCGGATCTCGTCGTCGCGCCCGATGACTGGGTCGAGCTTGCCCTGCTCGGCGCGCTCGGTCAGGTCGATGGTGTATTTTTCCAGCGCCTGGCGCGTCTGTTCGGCGTTGGGGTCGTCGACCTTCTGGCCTCCGCGCATGGCGTCAATGGCCTGCTCGATGGGTCCCTTGGCGACGCCCGCCTTGCGCAGCAGGGTGCCGAACTCGCCCTTGTCCTCCAGCGCGGCAAGCACGAACAGCTCGCTCGAGATGTACTGGTCGTTGCGCTTCTGCGCCAGCCGATCGGTGACGTTGAGCAGGCGGCCGAGGTCGTTGGAGACATGCACCTCGCCCCCCGTGCCCTCGACGCTGGGCAGACGGTCGAGCAGGCCGCCGAGCTGGGCGCGCAGCGCGTTGACATCGACGCTGGAACGTCCGAGCAGATGTTTGACCGTGCCGTCCTGCTGGTCGAGCAGCGCGACCAGCAGGTGCGCGGGCTCGATGAACTGGTGGTCGCGCCCGACGGCGAGGCTCTGGGCGTCGGCGAGCGCCGCCTGGAATTTGGTGGTCAGCTTGTCCATGCGCATGGCAATACACTCCGCACTGTTGCGTTTGTTGATCGAATGTCTGGGTCTCTGGATCCCCGTGCAGTATCCGGCGCGGCTCTGTCCACCAGCCGGCCTTGTTATTCCCTCAGTGATATAGGGCCATTGCGCGCGACATTCAAGCGTGCCCCTGTAGCCCGGATGCAGGCGCTGAGCGTCGGAATCAGGAAAGAGCGGAACCCCTGGAATTCGCTGCGCTGCATCCAGTCTACAGGCCGGCACAGAACCGTAGCGTTATTCCCGTGCGGGGCATCCATTACCCGGACGCTTCCACGGGTATGACGAAATTCCATGCCCGCGCCGAATATCAGGCTACTTCAGGACCTCGTTAAAGAAGTCCTGCATTTCGCGCCAGGACGCCTCGTCGGCCGCCTTGTCATAGGCCAGGGGGAGATTGAATTTCTTGCCGAACTCGTCCGCGCCGGGATTGGTGAAGCTGTGCCTGGCGCCGGGATAGACGATTACCCTGTAATCCGCCTTCGCCGCATCCATCTCCTGCTTGAACTGCTCGACCTGCTCCGCCGGGACGAAGGGATCGTCGCCGCCGGTCAGGACCAGGAGCTTCGCCTTGATGGCGCCAGGCTCAGCCGGGCTGACCGGGGCAAGGTTGCCGTGGAAGCTGGCCACACCCTTCAGGTCGACGCCGTAGCGGGCCATCTGCAGGGCCACCGCGCCTCCGAAGCAATAGCCGATGGCAGCGATGCGATTTGGATCGACGGTCTTTTCCTTGCGCAGAACCTCCAGCGCACCGTTGAAACGCGCCCGCGCCAGCTCCTGGTTTTTCATGACCTCGCTGGAAAACTTGCCGGCGTCATCGGGATGATGCGCCTGCTTGCCGTCGCCGTACATATCCAGCGCGAAGGCGGTATAACCCATCACGGCCAGCATGCGGGCGCGCTTGCGGGCATAGTCGTTCATGCCCCACCATTCGTGTACGATCAATACACCGGGACGCTCCGCCTCGGTAGTGTTGTCGTAGGCCATAAAGCCTCTCATGGTGACGCCATTGACCTGGTAATCGATCTCTTTGGTAAGGATGTCAGCGTGAGACGTTCCTAGAGCGAGGGTGGACAGAAGCGCGCCGATCCAGAGCAGTTTCATAGATCCTCCTTGCGGATTCTGAAGAGGTGGTGTCAATTATCCGCATTTACCGGCGCGGACGCTATGATGGCTGCAGGAATATGATCGCCATTGCAATGAGGAAACCGGGGGCATGAAAGAAGAACTTCAGACAATCCCAGGACCGGACCTGTCCATGGTGCAAGAAGACGTGCGCCGTGCGCTGGCCGAGGACGTCGGCAGTGGCGACGTGACGGCACGCCTGGTGCCGGCGGAGTTGCGCGCCGAGGGCGTGGTGATCAGCCGCGAGGCGGCCGTGCTGTGCGGCCAGGTGTGGTTAGAGGAGGTATTCGAACAGCTCGGCGGCGGCGTGACGGTGGAATGGGCGCTGACGGACGGCGCGCCCGTCATCGCCGGACAGACGCTGTGCCGCCTGCACGGGCCGGCGCGCACCCTGCTCACCGGCGAGCGCACGGCGCTCAACTTCCTGCAGACGCTGTCCGGCACGGCGACCCGGGCCGCGGCCTACCGCGCGCGTATCGGGGATCTGCCGGCGATCCTGCTCGATACCCGCAAGACGCTGCCGGGGCTGCGCCACGCGCAGAAATACGCCGTGCGCTGCGGTGGCGGCGCCAACCATCGCCTCGGGCTCTACGACGGCATCCTGATCAAGGAGAACCACATCGCGACCAGCGGCTCGATCACGCGGGCGATCGAAAACGCCCGCGCGCTCGGCGCCGGCCTGCCGATCGAGACCGAGGTGGAGGACCTCGACGGCGCGGCCGAGGCCATCGCGGCCGGGGCCGACATCGTGCTGCTGGACAATTTCGACCTCGATACGCTACGCGAGGCCGTCGCCCGCCACAAAGGCCAGGCGCTGCTCGAGGCCTCGGGCGGTATTACCCTTGATAATATCCGCGCGATCGCCCTGACAGGGGTGGATCGCATCTCCATCGGCGCACTGACCAAGGATGTTTTTGCGACCGACCTCTCAATGCGTTTGCATTTTGTCCGATAAACAGCCTAAGGGTCTGAAAATCCGGGCATAGCCACCAGGCCCCGAATGGGCGCTCAGGGAGCGCGCCAGGCCGGGACGCCGCTATTATGTATTTGATTCAAAGAGAGAAACTCAGGGAATAGCCATGTCATCGTTGCCGGCACAGAAGCCCAAGCCCAGCCATATCCTTCCGATTCTGCCACCCCCGCTGGCGGAGATCGACATCAGGAATGCCCTCAAGGCCGGGGAGCAGATCGAGCTGGTGCTGCATGACGGCACCAGGCTCTCCGGAACACTGCAGAGATTTCTGCGTGACGAAAAGTCCATCACCGTAACCGTGGATGGTGGGGCGACACAGGATATTCCCTTTGCCAAGTTCCGCTATTTTCAATTGACGCAGCCACGCGCCTGGGCGCCGGAGCAGCTCGCGCCCGAGTCGACCGGACAACCCGGCAACCAGGGCTCGCGCATCCTCCAGTATCAGATCGAACTGAAGGATGGCGGCACCCTGTCGGACACCACTCTGGGCTACCGCAGCGACTCCGGCGGCCTGTACCTGTACCCCATGCTGCCGAACCAGCGCTATTGCCACACCTTCGTGCCGCACTCCTCGACAGAACAGTATCGCCTGACGCCCGGAGAGGCGCCGGCGGCGGATCCCGCAGCGGAGGCGTCCATCGCGGACGAGCCGGTCGAGGAGCACGGCGCCGACCTGAAGAATCTCGAAAACACCGAGGCGCTGGAAAAGGTACTGCGCCACCACAAGGCGGCACCCAAGCTGCGCCTCGGCGAGATTCTGGTCAAGGAAAAACTGATCACCCAGCGCAACCTGGAGGATGCCCTGGCGGCGCAGAAGCACTATCGCACGCAAGGGAAGAACATGCAGCTCGGCCAGGTGCTGATGGATCTCGGCATCATCAATATGAGCGAGATCATGCAGGCCCTGTCCGAGAAACTCGGCATCCCGTTCATCGATCTCGTCAACTTCAAGATCAACCCGGAGTCGATCAAGTACATTCCCGAGGAAATGGTGCGCCAGTACGGCATGGTGCCCATCCACAGCTTCAACAACAAGCTGGTGGTCGCGCTGGAAAACCCGATGGACCGCGAGGCGCTCGACGCCGCGCGTTTCCACTCGAATCTCTTTATCGAACCGGTGATGGCCTCGAAGGCGGCGATCGAAAACACCATCACCACGCTGTACACCATGTCGAACATCGACAGCGAGTCGCTGGATGATTTCACGGTCGGCTACGAGGACGTGGAGAAGGACAGTGACGATGAATACGGCGAAACCTCGGTACAGGACAACGTCATCGTCAAGCTGGTGAACAAGATCATCATCGACGCCTACCAGCAGGGCGCATCCGACATCCACATCGAGCCCTACCCGGGAAAGAAGAAGACCATCGTACGCATCCGCAAGGATGGCGACCTGAAGAACTACTACGAGATCCCGGGAAAGATGCGCAGCGCGGTCGTCGCGCGCATCAAGATCATGGCCGAACTCGACATCTCGGAGAAGCGCAAACCGCAGGACGGCAAGATCGACTTCAAGAAGTTCAGCTCGCTCAAGATCGAGCTGCGCGTCGCCACCATTCCGACGTCGGCCGACATGGAAGACGTGGTCATGCGTATCCTGGCGAGCGGCGAACCTGTGCCGCTGGAAAAGATTGGCCTGTCCGAGCGCAACGAGGCCACGTTGAAACGCATGATCTCCAAGCCCTACGGCCTGATCTTCGTGTGCGGACCAACGGGCTCCGGCAAGACGACCACGCTGCACTCCGTGCTCGGCTACCTGAACACACCGGACGTGAAGATCTGGACCGCGGAGGATCCGGTCGAAATCACCCAGCGCGGCCTGCGCCAGGTGGAGGTGAAACCGAAAATCGGCTTTAACTTCGCCGCCGCCATGCGCGCCTTCCTGCGCGCCGACCCGGACATCATCATGGTAGGTGAAATGCGCGACAAGGAGACCACCAGCATCGGCATCGAGGCCTCGCTCACCGGCCACCTGGTGCTCTCGACCCTGCACACCAATACGGCGCCCGAGACGGTCACGCGCCTGCTCGACATGGGCATGGATCCCTTCAACTTCGCCGACGCCCTCATCGGCATTCTTGCCCAGCGACTGGCCAAGCGGCTGTGTGTCAATTGCAAGGAGGCCTACGAGCCGGCCGAGGACGAGATCAACGAGATGGTCGCCGAATATTGCTATGACCTGGTCTCGCTGACGGCATCCACGGACGACCGGCAGGCGTTCCTTGACGGCGTGCTGAAGGAATGGCGGGAAAAATTCACCAAGGACGGCAAGTTCACGCTTTACCATCCCAAGGGCTGCAAGACCTGCGACGACACCGGCTACAAGGGACGTCTCGGTATCCACGAACTGTTGTACGCGACCGGCGCGATCAAGAAGCAGATCCTCGAACATGCCCAGGTGTCGGAGATGCTGGCCACGGCGCTGCAGGAAGGCATGCGCACGCTGAAACAGGATGGCATCGAGAAGGTGCTGCAGGGCCTGACTGACCTGCACACCGTCCGCACCGTGTGCATCAAATAATCGCCGACACGGATCCCGCCCGGGAATGGGGACAGATAAATAAATCTGTCCCCATTTTGTTTCTCATTTTGTTTCTCACCGCACCTCGAAGCGCGGCAGTGGCTCGTGTTCCGCATGCTCGCACCGCACCCCGGTAACCTGCGCGTTCGGCGGCCCCTGCCACAGCCAGTCCTGCAACTGCCGCAAGGCATGTTCCGCGCCCATCGCCACCAGCTCGACCCGGCCGTCGGGCAGATTGCTCACCCAGCCGGTAAGGCCCAGTGCCTCCGCCTCGCGCCGGGTGGTGGCGCGGTAGTACACGCCCTGTACGCGGCCGGACACCAGGCAGCGGATGCAGGGAACCCGAATCGTCTGTGTCATAGCGAAAACCTGTGCATGAAGCGCGGGAGACGGCTTTTCATGCCCGCGGCCGTCACGTAATATCTGCCCCGTTGAACGGCCATTATATACGCGGCGGCTCGCTCCGCGTCCGTCGCGTCGTTCCCATCTCATCCGAACAGAAGGCAACAGCATGAGCAGCGGCACGTATCGCATCGAGAAAGACAGCCTGGGCGAGATCCGGGTCCCGGACGAGGCCTGGTACGGCATCCAGACCCAGCGCGCGGTGGACAATTTTCCCATCAGCGGACGACGGCCCGACCGTGACTTCGTTTTCGCCCACGTGCGCATCAAGCGCGCCGCCGCGGTCGCCAACCGGCAGGCCGGCTGGCTGGAGGAACGCATCGCCGCCGCGATCATCGACGCCGCGGATCGTATCCTCGCCGGCGAGTTGCTTGACCAGTTCGTGGTCGACCGTTTCCCGGCCGGCGCCGGCACCAGCCACAATATGAACAGCAACGAGGTGATCGCGAACCTGGCCAACGTCGCGCTCGGCGGCAAGCGGGGTGAGTACAAACCGGTGCACCCCAACGACCACGTCAACATGGGACAGAGCACCAATGACACCATCCCGACCGCAATCCGGCTGACCGGGCTCGCCAAACTGCCACGCCTGTGCGCGGCGGTGCGTGCGATGGCGGACGAGTATGCCGCGATCGCCGCGCGCGAGGTTGACACGGTCAAGAGCGGCCGCACCCACCTGCAGGACGCGGTGCCCACCACGCTGGGGCGCGAATTCGCCGCCTATGCCTGGACGCTGCGCCGCTGCTCGGACCGCCTGGAAGCCGTGCGTCCGCTGTTGTGCGAAATCGGGCTCGGCGGCAGCGCCGCCGGTACCGGGCTGAACACCGCCCCAGGATATGCGGCCAACGCCGCGGCCGAACTGGCCCGGCTGACCGGCGATGCGATCTGTCCCGCAGGCGACCTCGCTGCCCAGATGCAGTCGATGCTCGACATGCAACAGCTTTCCTCCGCGTTGCGTGATCTCGCGCTCGAACTCATACGCATCGCCAACGACATGCGTCTGCTCGCCTCCGGCCCGCGCACCGGCCTGGGCGAGATCGTGCTGCCGGCAGTGCAGCCCGGCTCCAGCATCATGCCGGGCAAGGTCAATCCGGTGATGTTCGAAATGCTGAACCAGGTGTGCTTCCAGGTACTGGGCCAGGATGCGGCGGTGGCGGCGATGACGCAGGCCGGCCAGCTCGAGCTCAATGTGATGATGCCGGCGCTGGGCTCGGCGCTGTTCGACGCCATGGACTGGCTGACGAACGCGCTCAACGCGGCCACGGAACGCAACCTGAAGGGTCTGCGTGTCGATCGGGAACGCTGTGGCGAGTTCCTGCACGCCAGCGTCGGTCTCGCCACGCTGCTCAATACCCGCATCGGCTATGCCGCGGCGGCCGAGGTGGCCAAGGCCTCCGAGCACAGCGGACGTCCTGTGCGCGAGGTGGTGGCGGAACGCGGACTGCTGTCGGCGGAGGAGTTCGACGCCCTGGTATTGAAGGCGGCGCGCGACGGGCGACTGGACTAGCGCCGCCCGGGTCTACTAGTGCGGTGCGCCGGCCGCCGCGCCCTTGTGCTCGCCGGCGTGCGTCAAATACAGGGCGAGGCCGATCAGGGTGATGCCGCCGGCCAGGTAGAGCAGGTCGAGCGGGGACTCGAATTCCATCGCGATGGCATGCTCGAAGTACTTCACGATGAGGATCATCAGGATCACCTTGGCGAGGCGGGCCTTGAGATCGTCCAGGCTGTCGATCAGCAGCACGTTGGAGGAATTCTCCGCCTGCGCCGCCTGGTCGATCTTGCTGATGAAAAGTTCGTACAGACCGAGCGCGAAGATCAGCATCACCGTGGCCAGCAGGTAGCCGTCGACGATCTCGACCACGTGGGTGATGGTGATGCCGCGCAGCTCGCCGCGCGCGTGGCCCTCAAGCGAGGGCGACGCATACTCTCCCAGATGCGCCAGCATGTAGACGGCGTCGACGGTGGCCATATAGAACATCGCCACGCCGGCCAGCAGACTGGAGATCACCGCCAGCAGCACGATGTAGCGGCTGTTCCACAGCACGCCCTCGAAAGCCCGTTCAATGCGCTTCATCGACATGGGCTCAGGGCGTGGACGGCTGCAACAATGTCTTGGCCTCGTCGGCGAGGCGGATGGCCTTCTTGTCCTTGCCCTCGGCGGCCGCCTGCATCGCCTCCAGCAACAAACCGGTCGCCTGCTGCACTGCGTCTTCCGCGGCGCCGGTGCGAGCGATCTCGCCCTCGGCCTCTCGGATGGCGAGGGTGACGTTGCGCGCCTTCAACGCCTCGCTCCTGGCCACCACGGCGTCGTGCCGCGCACGATTGAAGTAGCGCAACTCGAGTTCACGCTCAGCCTCTTCGAGGTAGTCGACGGCGACACGGAGGTTGCGCGAGGCATAATCGCGCGCGCCCGCCTCATGCGCGGCCTGCACCGATTGACGGGCGTCACTCATCTCCTGCGTCGGGGCGATGGCGCAAGCGGCCAGCCCGATCGCCACGAGGACCGCTGATCCTGCGTTCCTAACTATCGTTGCGAGCATGCCTTGCGTACATTCCGGAAGTCTCGAAAACCACCCGGCGAAAATCGCCAAGGTCGCGTTTTTATTGGCAAACTATCACCGGCCCTATAGGCTGTCAAGAAACGTCGGGGTAGAATACCGCCATCACCGACAGGCCTGCTGGAAAACCTCATGAACGTTACGATCTACCACAATCCGCGCTGCTCCAAATCGCGCCAGGCGCTTGAACTGCTGCGCAAAAACGGCATCGAACCCACTGTGGTGGAATATCTGAAAAACCCGCCTGGGAAAAAGGAACTGAAGGCCCTGCTCGATCGCCTGGGGATGAACCCGCGCGATCTGATGCGCAAACAGGAGGCGCCCTATCGTGAAAATGGACTGGACGATCCCGAACTCAGCCGAGAGCAGCTGATCGCGGCCCTGGCGGAGTACCCCGTCCTGATCGAGCGTCCGATCGTGGTGACAGACGAGGCGGCCGTCGTCGGCCGTCCGCCCGAGAAGATCCTGGACATCCTGTAGCCATGTCCGAGATCCTCGTCCTGTATTACAGCCGTCATGGCAATGTCGCCGCCATGGCGCACAAGATCGCGCACGGGGTGGAGGAAGTGTCCGGATTCCGCGCGCGCCTGCGCACCGTGCCCGCGGTCTCGACCGTCTGCGAAGCGGTCGAGGACACCATCCCCGCCGCCGGCCCGCCCTATGCGACCCATGATGATCTGGTGGAATGCGCCGGATTGGTACTGGGCAGTCCGACGCGCTTCGGCAATATGGCGGCGGCGCTCAAGTATTTTCTCGACGGGACCAGCAGTCTCTGGCTGTCGGGGGCGCTCATCGGAAAACCGGCCGCGGTCTTTACCTCGACGGGGTCATTGCACGGCGGACAGGAAAGCACCCTGCTGTCGATGATGCTCCCCCTGCTCCACCACGGCATGCTGCTGCTCGGCCTGCCTTACAGCGAAGCCGACCTGATGAACACCTCCAGCGGGGGCACCCCCTACGGCGCCAGCCATACCGCCGGGCTCAATGATGGCCGCCCGCTGACCGATGAGGAGAAGCGTCTGTGCCGCGCGCTCGGTCGGCGCGTCGCCGAGACCGCGGCGCGGCTCGCGGCACGCGCCTGACAGACCCAGGCCACGAAAGAATACGCGGATCAGACTGCGCGGTTTCCCGCGGAAAATCTGCCCGCATCCGGAAACCGGGCACCAGTTCCGACATACTCTCCGCCCGAGGGTGATTCAAAGCGGTACCCGTAATCCGTGATGTCTTTCCTGAACATCGTGCCGGCGATCTCCGCCGCCTCGGGCGAGTAATAAGCCGAGTAATGGTGTCTGCGCGTCGCTTCCACGTGAGGCAGAAGGACGGGCGGAAGACTGCGCTCCTTCAACATGCGCAAAAGATCGTCTCGAAGATTTTCATAACGGAGCACGTAATCGAGTTTTTCGTCGAGTACCTCGTGGTAGTACAGGGATTGATATTTCTCGACCGGATGTGGCCTGAGCTGAATGAGAAATGCCTTCATGTCGCGTCCCGCCTCCACATCCTGCCCGGCATGCCAGGATCCCGTTGACCACATGGAAACCAGCCTGTCCCAGGGGTTTCTCACAATCGAAAATTTGGTGAAACCGTTCCAGATCTCCTCGCCGTAATGCGCGCGCGCCTGCGAGGCGGACAGGTGTTTGGTCGGCAAGTCTATGTAGCACCAATCGATGCCAGCGCACGCTGTCTCGATGCTGGTGCCGCCCGTGCGGGCGATGTGTATAAACAACAAGCGCCGATTCAAATCGATCATGCCTGATACTGCCCCATGGCGGTTGTCGCGGCGGGTCACGCGCGGATGCGCCGGGGATTGCGCGTCGCAAGATGACCACAAGGGCTCACCCAGAGCCTGCGGCGTCAAAATATCGCTGATAACGTGCCGAAGAGGTTAGGAGCTGATTGGGCAAGTATTCAGGAGGAAAATTGCAATTATCGAGGAATCATGGGCCTTCCTCGTGGTGCTCGGAGGAATTGCCGCTGACGGGGACAGGTTCATAACGATAGCCCGCGCCGTATACCGAATGGATGAGCTCCATTTCAGGCAACAGGCCGGCGAGTTTTTTGCGCAATTTTTTGATATGGCTGTCGATGGTGCGATCGGATACCACGCGACTGTCCTTGTAGATGCGATCCATCAGATAGCCGCGGGAATAGATCCGGCCGGGCTCCCGATAGAGGGCCTCCAGTAACTTGAACTCGACCGTGGTCAATACAATGCTGCGTTCTTCCGCCCATACACGATGGCTGTTCTCGTCCAGCGTCACTACTCCGCCGCCAGGTGCGGCATGCCCCGGGGAAGTCAATCGCCGCAATACCGCCTTGATCCGCGCAATCGCCTCGCGCGGACTGAACGGTTTGCAGATGTAGTCGTCGCCGCCCAGCTCAAGCCCCAGCAGCCGGTCGATCTCTTCCACGCGCGCGGTGATAAAGATGATCGGCACCTGGCTGAACGAGCGTATCCCGCGGCAGATTTCCAGCCCGTCCATTCCCGGCAGCATGATGTCCAGCAGTATCAGGTCCGGCTGCTGCTCGCGCACCCACGGAATCACCTTTTTTCCATCCCTAAGGGTGAATGGGGTGGAGCCCGCGTCGGCCAGGTAGTCCTGCAGCACCTGCAGCAACTTGGCCTCATCCTCCACCACCAGGATCCGCTGCGAATTTACTTCGTTCATATCGATTCCGATCCTACAAAGGCAAGACCACCTGCACCCATAGCCCCCCCAGGACGGAGGGTTGCGCTGAGATGCCGCCGCCATGGGCATGCACGATATTACGACAAATCGCCAGGCCGAGTCCCGCGCCGCCGTAGACCCGGCTGCGGGATGTTTCAACACGATAGAGCCGGTCGAACAGGCGGGGCAGATCTTCTTCCGGCACACCCGGGGCGGAATCCATGAAATCCAGGGTCAGCCACTTGTCATCCCGGCTCACACGGATCATCAGGCGGCCGCCCTCATCCGTATATCGCAGCGTGTTGCTCAGCAGGTTATAAAACAACTGCTCGAGCCTGTCCGGGTCCGCATGGATCGATACCTGCTCAGCGAGCTGGTTTTCCAAGGTGATCTCAATGCGCAAGGAGCGAAACTCCTCGGCATGAGACTTGAGATCATCCTCCAGGATTGCAATGGGATCGACCCGGGTCTTGTGATACTGCAAGCCCCCCAGATCCGTCATCGACAGCTCATAAAGATCGTCGACCAGCCGACCGAGGCGCAAGATTTCCCCGTGCAATGAATTGATTGCATCGAGATCCACAGGACGTACCCCGTCCTGCATCGCCTCGATTTCACCGCGCAGCACCGAGAGCGGCGTGCGAATCTCGTGGGAGATGTCCGCCACCCACTGACGGCGGGTTCCCTCATTCTGCTGCAATGCCTCGGCGAGACCGTTGAAGTCCTCCGCGAGTTGTCCCAACTCATCCTTGGCTGTAACCGGGACGCGCGCTTCATAATGCCCACGAGCAAGGTCGCGTGAACCGCTGGTAATGGCGCGCAAGGGTTCCAGCACCCGGTTTGCAACTGTATAAGCCAGTACCGCCGAAACCAGCATCACCACCATCACCATGAGCGCGAAATCGTTGGTCAGCTGATCAAGGAAATGCGCCGCTCTCAGATCCGAGATTGACGGTCCGGGAAGGATTCCGAGATATCCGACGGTGCGTTTGTTGACGATGATCGGCCGCAGTGTGAGCAGATCCGCCAGATCGGGATCGCCGTAGATGATGGAACGATTAGCATCAAGCAGCATGACTCGGCGATCAGCTCGCAGGAACCCGCCCTCGACCAACTTGGCCTTGGACAAAAGCGCCTCCTCCAGATCTCGGTTCCCCTGATCGCCCTCCACGACAGCCTCGGGGGGACGGTGCTTTATTATGTGCTCACTATCGCCAAGCAGCATTTTCGCCCAGACCAGTTGATCGGCATCGAGCCGCTGCCATCCGCCGCTCTCGGTGTATTCATTCTTCAGTTGCTCTGTAATTCCACTGAATCGCGCCTGTTGGCGATCATCCAGGTACCGCACGAACAAACCTTCGAGGGAAAACTCGATAAAGATGACCATGCTCCCCGCCACCAGGCCTATGGTGAGGAACAGAACCAGAAAGAGTTTGTGTCTGATCGAAAAATTCATACGCCATCACGCGGCAGCAAGGGGACCATGATCGCGCGCAAATCTTATACCTAAATCCAGGCAATTCAAAAAATCGCATCCAGCAGGATTTGTCGACCGGTGCTGGACTCACACCAGTCGCAGGACTCGGGTATGGCAATAGCGTCAGAGGAGAGCAGGTCCATTAGCTGAATCATTCGCACCAGGCAGTATAAGCTCCAAATGGGATGTCCTGCTCGACCTCCACTAGACAGACCGCCGGAAACAACAACAGCCCATGGGGACGCGATTGCGCGAGGGCTCGCCAAATTAGCGTGATATTGATAAAACGAAAAAAAGGGGAGGCATTTGCCTCCCCCGAGCCGAACCTGTTACCACTAACGCGGATACACCTTGGGAGTGGTATATCCCGGGCCAGACTGCGACCCGTACTACTACAAACCTGCGATCACGATCAGGGCGGGCCGGAAGGAGCAGCGCCCAGATCCCACAGGGCCGCATCCCAGTCCCACGAGCCGTTGGCCGAGAACGTTCCCAGCGGACCGACCGAGGAGTAGGTCGAGGTACCGCCGGCCA
>JADLET010000015.1 GCA_020845975.1 Gammaproteobacteria bacterium
AGGCCGCCCGCCAGAAGAGCCGCCTCAACGCCCAGCTTAAAGCCCTGCAGAGCTGACGCGCCACCGAATTTTCTACTGCTTGCAAAAGCCGGCCCATGCGCCGGCTTTATTTTTGCCAGCGAAACCCGGCTGATCAGATCAGCACCAGGTTATCCCGGTGCACCAGCTCCGGCTCGTCCTCGTAGCCGAGCAGTTCCTTGATCCGCTCGCTGGGCTGCCGCATGATCCGGCGCGCTTCATCCGCACTGTAATTCACCAGCCCGCGCGCCACCTCGCGTCCCTGCTGATCAACGCAGGAGACCAGTTCGCCGCGATCGAAATCGCCCCGCACCTCGACGACCCCGACCGGCAGCAGACTGCGGCCGGATTCGCGCAATACACGCGCCGCGCCCTCGTCAACGACCAGTTGTCCGCGCGCCTGCAACGGCCCGGCCAGCCACTGCTTGCGCGCAAGCAACGGCTCCTGCGCCGGGCGGATCAGGGTACCGGCCTCCTCGCCACGCCGGATGCTGGAGAGTATCCCGGGCGTGCGCCCCCAGGCGATGAGCGTGGCCGCCCCCGATCGCGCGGCACGGGCTGCCGCGCGCACCTTGGTCACCATGCCGCCCCGCCCCCAGGCGCCAATACCGCCGCCCGAGGCCATGCGTTCCAGCTCGGGGTCGCCGGCAAGGCCCTCGCTGATCAGGCGCGCCTCGGGATGTTTCCGCGGATCGAGGTCGTACATCCCGGGCTGATCGGTGAGCAACACGAGCAATTCAGCCTCAACCAGGTTCGCCACCAACGCGGCCAGGGTATCGTTGTCGCCGAAGCGGATCTCCTCCACGGCCACCGTGTCGTTCTCGTTGACGATGGGCACAACACCCAGGCCGAGCAGGGTGCGCAGCGTACTGCGCGCATTGAGATAGCGTCGTCGATCGGCCAGATCGTCGTGCGTCAGCAGGACCTGGGCCGTGCGCAGATTGAAGCGCTGAAAACAACTTTCGTAGGCCTCGATCAGCCCCATCTGTCCCACCGCCGCCGCCGCCTGCAATTCATGCAGGGCCTGCGGACGACGGTCCCAGCCCAGCCGCTTCACACCCTCGGAAACAGCGCCGGAGGAAACCAGCACAATCTCCGCCCCATCGGCGCGCAGCGCGGCAATCTGCTCCACCCACTGCGCCATCAGCGCGCGGTCCAGCCCACGGCCTTCGTTCGTCAGCAGGGAACTGCCGACCTTCACCACCCAGCGCCGGGACCGACCAAGTTGTTCACGGGTTTTCATCGAACGGATCTCAAGATACGAAGATGAGTTGGAAGCATGACGTCCGCGAACCGTGCGACCCGCATGCAGGCGCACGGCGCGGCGATCCGGGGGGGATTATACCAATTCACCCGGGGATTCCGCCGGGACACAAAGAAAAAACACCGGGCTGACAGGCCGCCGCTTAATTCCCTGGTCCTGCATCGCCAAACTCGCCGGCGCACGCGCTGGGCTCACAGCTTCACTCTTTGCCTTGCTGCTCCAGCCAGGCCATCACCCGCTCACTGAGCTCCCGCACGCCAAGACCGGAAAGGGCGGAGACCATGAAATACGGTCCATGCCAGTCAAGCCTTTGCAGGATGTCCTGACAGACCGCGTCGCGCTCGTCCTCAGGCATCAGATCGACCTTGTTCAGCACGAGCCAGCGTTCCCGTTCGGGAAGCTCGGCGCTGAATTCACGCAGCTCGTGCTCGATGCTGCGCACGGCGCGCACCGGGTCCTCGGCGGGATCGAGCGGAGCGACATCGACCAGGTGCAGCAACAGGCGAGTGCGCGCAAGATGCTTGAGGAAGCGCATCCCCAGCCCGGCGCCACTGGAGGCGCCCTCAATCAGACCCGGGATATCGGCGACCACGAAACTGCGGTGCAGGCCCACCGACACGACGCCGAGATGCGGGTAGAGCGTGGTGAAGGGGTAATCGGCGACCTTCGGGCGGGCGCTCGAGACGGCGCGGATCAGGGTGGATTTGCCGGCATTGGGCAAACCGAGCAGGCCGACGTCCGCCAGCACCTTGAGTTCGAGCCGCAGGCGCCGCACCTCGCCCGGCGTTCCGGACGTGGCCCGGCGCGGTGTGCGGTTGACACTGCTCTTGAAGCGGGCATTGCCGAGACCGTGGAACCCGCCCTGCGCCACGCGCAGCAATTGACCCGCGGCAAGCAGTTCGCCGATACACTCGCCCGCCTCCTCATCGGTCACGATGGTCCCGATGGGTACGCGGATGTGCAGATCATCGCCGCCGCGGCCAGTGCAATTCGCCCCGCCACCTTTCTCGCCGCGCGGAGCGCTGAAGGAACGCGCATGGCGGAAATCGGCGAGGGTATTGATGTTCTCATCGCCGAGCAGAAAGACACTGCCCCCGTCACCCCCGTCACCGCCATCGGGACCTCCCATCGGGATGAACTTCTCCCGCCGGAAGCTCACGCAACCGTTGCCGCCGTCCCCGGCCCTGACTTGAATGGTGACTTCGTCGACGAATTTCATTCGTGTGACTCGGAAACAGGATATCTGGATCGACCACTCGGACACATCCGCGCCCGCGCGCCTATCCCTGATCCCCTAAACAAAAAACCCCGTCATGGGACGGGGTCTCGTATGCGCTTGCCGCCGAGCCCGGTCAGGCCGGAACTACGTTGACATAACGGCGCTTGTGCGGACCCTTGACCTCGAATTGAACAGTGCCCTCCGCGACCGCGAACAGGGTGTGGTCACGACCCATGGCCACGTGACGACCCGCGTGGAAACGCGTGCCACGCTGCCGGATGATGATATTGCCCGACGTCACGTTCTCACCGCCAAAGCGCTTCACGCCCAGGCGTTTCGATTCTGAATCACGTCCGTTGCGGCTACTGCCGCCTGCCTTTTTATGTGCCATGGTGACCTGCCTCTAAATTCAGCTTGCGGAAATACCGGTGATCTGCAGCTCGGTGTAGTACTGCCGGTGCCCCATCTCACGATGGTAGTGCTTGCGGCGGCGGTGCTTCACGATGCGGATCTTCTCTCCGCGTCCGTGCGCCTTGACGGTGGCGTTGACCTTGCCGCCGGCGACATAGGGGGCGCCGATCCGGACCGAATCCCCGTCCGAGACCATCAGCACTTTCTCGATGGCGATCGAAGCGCCCTCGCCCGCATCCAGCTTCTCGACCCGAATGACATCGCCTTCCTGGGCCCGGTACTGCTTACCGCCTGTTTCGAAAACCGCGTACATATGCCAGCTCCAGCCGTGAAAAAAGTCGCAATAAACCAATGAGGGAACGCAAAGCAGGGCATTCTAACCAATCGCCATGAGCAGGTCAACGCCACCCGTGTCCCCACTTGCCACACCGGCGGACTCCCTCTAAACTGAGGGCCTTCTCCTTGGAATATCAAACCGCAAACCCTTGCCTACGGGGTCGTCAGCTTTCGTGAACTCGCCATTGAAAATCGCCCCGACATCAATGGATCTCGATGAAATCCAGGCCTGCGTCGCCGCCGACCTGCTGGCGGTGAACGCGCTGATACACGAGCGCCTGCACTCTGACGTCGCGCTTATAAATCAGCTGAGTTTTTATATAGTTAACAGCGGAGGCAAGCGGCTTCGCCCGATCCTGGTGCTGCTGAGCGCCCGCGCCCTGGGTTGCCAGGGGACAAACCATATCGACCTCGCCGCCATCATCGAATTCATCCATACCGCAACCCTGCTGCACGACGATGTCGTTGATGCCTCGGTGATGCGTCGCGGCAAGGATACCGCCAATGCGGTATGGGGCAACGAGGCGAGCGTACTGGTCGGAGACTTCCTCTATTCGCGTGCCTTCGAAATGATGGTGACCGTGAAAAGCATGCACGTCATGGAGATCATGGCGCGGGCGACCAATGTCATCGCCGAAGGCGAAGTCATGCAGCTGCTGAACAGCAACGACGCCGATACCACGGAGGAGCGCTATCTGGAGGTGATTCGCTGCAAGACGGCCAAGCTGTTCGAGGCGGCGGCCCAGGTCGGCGCTATCGTCAGCGGCGCGTCGGCCGCGGAAGAAGATGCCATGGCCGCGTACGGGAGACATCTCGGCACCGCTTTTCAATTGATCGACGATGTGCTGGATTATTCGGCCAGCTCCCAGCACATTGGCAAGAACGTGGGCGACGACCTCGCGGCCGGCAAACCCACCCTGCCCCTGATCCACGCCCTGCGTCGAGGCACCCCCCAGGAAGCCGCCATCGTCCGCGACGCCATTGAACATGGCGGCCGGGAAAAGATCGCCGAAGTGCTGAAAGCCATTGAATCCACGGAGGCGTTGGCTTACACTGCGCGCTCGGCCCGGGACGAAGCCGCCAAGGCGGCCGCAGCCCTTGCGATCCTTCCGGCATCCCCCTATCGGGAAGCCCTGTACGCTCTGGCCGAATTTTCCGTCAATCGATCATATTGACCGATCCCGTCGCGGGGTGTAGCTCAGCCTGGTAGAGCACTGCCTTCGGGAGGCAGGAGTCGCACGTTCAAATCGTGTCACCCCGACCAATTAAATCAATCACTTAAAACCTCTCCGGGGTCCTGAAAAGGTTTCAAAGTGATTATTTGTCACAGCGTTGTCACACTCGCTCGCGAACTCGAGGAGTCTGGCAATGGCGTCGTTCAGAAAACGCGGCTCTTACCAATGGCAGGCCCAGATCCGAAAAAGGGGCTACCCGCTGCAAACCCGAACCTTTGATACGCGCGCGGAGGCGGAAACCTGGGCCCGGGCGATCGAGGTTGAAATGGACCGTGGCAGCTTCGTCTCCCGTACTGAAGCGGAGTCAACCACCCTTAAGGAATTGCTCGAGCGCTACCTAGAA
>JADLET010000016.1 GCA_020845975.1 Gammaproteobacteria bacterium
CAGCCGCGCCGGTGCGCTTCTGCAAGGCGTGGATCAGATTGAGGACTTGGGCCTGCACCGTGACGTCCAGCGCCGTGGTTGGCTCGTCGGCGATCAGAAGCTGCGGTTCGCACATCAGCGCCATGGCGATCATCACGCGCTGTTTCATCCCGCCGGACAGTTCATGCGGATAGTTGCCGATGCGTTGGGCGGGATCGGGAATTCCCACCGTCGCCAGCATCTCAATGGATTTCGCGCGCGCCTCTTCCCCCTTAAGCCCGAAGCGCAAGGCCAGCACTTCGCCAAGCTGCTTTTCGATGGTGAACACCGGGTTCAGCGAGGTCATCGGGTCCTGGAAGATCATCGCGATGTCCTTGCCGCGGATGCGCGGCAGGTCCTCGCGTTTCATGGCCAGGATATCGGCGCCGGCAAAACGAATCTGGCCGCCCAAGATTTCGCCCGGCGGCGAGGGCACAAGGCGCAGGATCGAACTCGCGGTCACGCTCGTGCCGCAACCGGACTCGCCCACGAGGCCCAAGGTGCGGCCTTTCTCGACGTGCAAGGATACGCCGTCCACCGCGCGGAGAAGTCCCGCTTCGGTCGTGAATCCCACCGAAAGATTGTCGATCTCAAGCAGCGCCACGGTAATGCGTTCCCACCCTTACTGCGTCTTTTGGCGTATGCCGTAGAAGTCTTTGTCGAGCTCGGGGTCGACGGGATAGGCTTTTCCCGCCCGTTTCGCCTCTTCCACCGCGGCTTTCTTTGCCGGGTCGATCCACTGCACCAGCCAGTCGGTCACGTCCTCGCTGCGCTTCGGAAGGTAGGTTTCCGGAAACTGCAGGTAATCCCAGTACACGATGCGCATGAACTTGATGTCCCAGAACGGGATGTAGAAGGCTTCGTCATGCACGGCCCGATCGATCCCATGCATGGCCTTCATGCGCGCGTCGGCGTCGAGGTTCTCTTCGTAGATCTGGATATCGTCGTCGACCTCTTTGGTGCCATAGCCCCAGAAGTTGTTGTTGTTCTTCTCGGTCTTGAAATAGGTGTGCAGATATTGGCGCGGATCCGGATAGTAGGACGCGCCCATCGCCAGGAACGACATCTCGAATTTGCGCTCGAGCATGCGTTGGAAGGCGGCGCCCGGCTCCAGCAATTGGATACGAAGATCCACCCCTGCGCGCCGGAAATCCTGCTGGATCACAGTCAGCGCCGCTTCAAGGTTCTTGGAATAGTGGATCATGGTGAACGTCGCCGGTTCGCCCTTGTCGTTCACCAGAATGTCGTCGGCATCGCTGCGGGTGAAGATCAGCCCCTGCACGGTGCGTTTGAGGGCCGCGAAGAAGCCGGAGCCGCCGATGTCCGCCGGGCGGTGGTATCCGGCCTTCGCCAGATATTCACGCGCTTTCGCCGGATCGAAGGGGCGGGCTTTAACCTCCGGGTCCGCGTAGATGGTCCCGTCGAAGAACGAGTTCTTCCGGTAAGTCTCGCCGTAGAACAGGTTGCGGTTCACCCGGTCGTAGTTGAACAGGTAATGCATCGCGATGCGGAAATCGCGGTTCTGGAAGATCGGCGCCTGCAGGTTCATCTGCATGCCGAGCAGGCCCTTGGGCGTGTCCACCCACATGCGCGCTTTGTGCACCCAGCCGTTGCGCACTTCGGGCACATCGAGGCCCTCGTACCACATTTTCGAACCGACGGTGGTCACGTCGATCTCGCCCCGGCGCAGATAGTCGATCTCGCGCTCGACCGGCATCACGCGCAGATGGATCTCGTCGAAGTTATAAAGGCCCTTGAAGTAGCGTTTCTTGTCGCCCCACCAATTGGGTACGCGTTTGAAGGTGATCGATTCACCGCGCCGCATGTCCGAGACGACATAAGGGCCCGGCACCACCTGCGGCACGTTGGTGGTGTTGTTGACCCAATCCTTGTCGACGGCGGGCGAGGCGTGCATCGCCGTCGGCCACAGTCCGGCGTAGTCGTACAGCGGACGCCAGCTCGCGCGCGTGCCGACGATGCGCAGCGTGTAGTCATCCACTCGATCCACGGACGTCAGGTACTGCTCGGCATAGCTGTTGTAGAAGGGGTCGAGGATGAACTTCGACTGCATCAGCCGCCAGGTGAACACGTAGTCGTTGGCGGTGACCGGTTTGCCGTCGTTGAACTTGGCGTCGCGGTCCAGTTTCAGGAAAATCGTCCGCTGATCCTTCTGGATCGACCAGTGCGTGGCCAGCATGGGAATGAACTCGTCCGTCGTCGGATGCTGCGCCACCAGACCGCCGTGTTTGTCCATCAGTGCGAAGGTGCGGTTCCAGGCGGAGAAGAAGTCGTTCGAGTTTGGTCCCACCAAGCGGAATGTGAGGGGATAGGCGCCGATGGCGACCGTGAAGCGGCCGCCCCGGATCGCTTTCTCCGACCCGATCAGCGGCGCGCTGTCGTTGGTCTCCCACACGATGTCGGGGGGGAGCGCGACCGGCGCGGCCTCGGTCACCAGTTTCTTGGGGTCCGCGTCGGATTGCGCGAAAGCGGGCGCATGAACGAGGGCAACGATCACGAGAAGGGCGTGAAACAGCGTCCGCATGGCTACTCGTACCTTGCGTATTGCTTGGGATCGAAAGCCTCGCGCACGGACTCGCCGATAAAGGTGACGACGAGAAGCGTCAGCGTGATGGCCGTGAAGGGCGCGAGGGTCAGCCACAGCTTGTCGCGATTGTTGGCGTCCAGCGCCTGGTCGATCATCTCGCCCCAGCTCGGCGTCGGTGGCGGCAGGCCGTAGCCGAGATAATCCAGCGCGGTCAGCGAGAAGATCGCGCCCACGATCAGGAACGGCGTGAAGGTCACCAGCGGCGTCAGACAGTTCGGCAGCAGGTGCCGGAAAATGATGCGGGTGTGGGACGCGCCGTAGGATTTGGCCGCGAGGCAATATTCGCGCGTCTTCTCGCGGTACATTTCCGTGCGCATATAGAAGGTGATGGTGATCCACTGGAACAGGGCCATGATCCCCAGCAGCATCCATAAGCTGGGCACCATCAGCGCGGCCAGGATGATCACCACATAAAGGAAGGGGATCGAGACGATGATCTCGATCAGGCGCTGGCTGACGATGTCGAATCGCCCGCCGAAATAACCCTGCAGCGCGCCGATGAAGGTTCCGACCACCTGGCCGATGAACACCAGGATCAGCGAGAAGAAGATGGAGATGCGGAAGCCATACAGCAGGCGTGAGGCGACATCGCGTCCTTGCGTGTCGGTCCCCAGGAAATGTTCGCGCTCGGAATCCGGCGCGTTCGGCGCGGGTTTGGCGAGATGGGCAATGGACTTCAGCGTGCCCGCCATCGCGAGGTTACGCAACGTTCCGCCCGGCGCGCGCTCGGGGTCGGCGAGCAGCTTGTCGATCTCTCCGGTGTCGATCAGATCGGCGATCTCATCGAGATTGTCGCGGCGCGCGAGCAGGCTCGCGCCCGTGCGGTCGCCCGCGTTCAGCCGCGCCTGCACGTCGTTGAGGACTTCGGTGTACCAGAAGTCGCTTTGGAACGGATCCCAGGGGATCAGCGGCATCACGACTTTATTGTCGCGGTTGGGATAGTTGGCGACGACCGCCGCCGGATCTATTCCCGGCTGGGTGATCTCGCGCGCATACTGTTCATGCTCGAAGCGCCACTCGCGCTGCAGGCGCAAATAATCCGTTTCAAGGTCCTCGGCCAGCCATCCCGGCGGCGGCGTCTGATTGAAGAACGCCATATTGAAATATGTGAACGTCGGGAAATGGGTCTCGCCCTTGTAGACCACCAGAAGCGCGCGGCTTTCGGCTAGATAGGGCGCGAAGATCGACAGCACGATCGCGACCAGAAGAATGATCAGCGAATAGTAGCCGCGCTTGATGCGGCGGAAGCGCGCGAAGCGCCGGCGGGTGATTGGGTCGAGTTTGAACCAGCCCATCTTATTCGAACCTCACGCGCGGATCGACGAAGGCGACCGCGAGGTCGGAGAGCAGATTGCCCAGCATCAGGACCGCGCTGGAGATCACAAGGATGCCCATCACCACCGGGAAGTCGCGGGTCTGGATGGCTTCAAAGCCCAGAAGGCCGATGCCTTGAATGTTGAACACGCGTTCGATCAGGAAGCTGCCCGTCAGGAAAATCCCAAGTAGACTTCCGATGGAGGTCGCGATCGGGATCAGCGAATTGCGCAGCGCATGCACGAACACCGCGCGCCGCCAGTTCAATCCCTTCGCCAAGGCCGTGCGCACATAGTCCGCGCTCATGTTCTCGAGCAGGCTGTTCTTGACCAGCCTGGTCTCGACGGCGAACGCGCCCACCAAGTAGGCGACAAGCGGCAGGATGGAATGCCAGATCACGTCGGCGATCTTTTGGCCGAGAGACATGCTGGCCGCGCCGACCGATTGAAATCCCCCGAGCGGGAACCAGTCGAATTGCACCGACAATATATTCACCATCACCGCGCCCAGCGCGAAACCCGGAACCGCGTATCCGATGAAGATAAGGGCCGAGGTCGCGTTATCGATCGCCGTGCGATGGCGAATGGCCTTCAGGATGCCGAGGGGGATGCAGATCGCATAAATGAAGACGGTCGTGACGATGCCGTAGTAGATCGAGATAGGCAGACGTTCGGTAATGACGGTCAGGACCGGCTCGTTGTAGCGGAAGGACTGGCCGAGATCGCCGGTCACGGTCTTGCCCAGCCATTGGCCGTAGGCGACCAGGAACGGTTTGTCGAAGCCGTAGTATTCCTCGAGGGCCTTCAACTGTTCGTCGGGGATGACAAGTTGCGGGCGTCCGGCCGCGACGCTGCGCGCGGCTTGCCCGCCGCCCGCGCCCGCCAATGACAATCGCAATTGATCGATCTGGCCGCCCGGGACGAACTGGCACAGCAGATAAGTCGCGAGGGTGATCCCGAGGAAGGTCGGGATCATCAACAAAAGGCGGCGAATAACGTAGTCGCGAAGGGCCTGACCGCGAGATTTCAAGCGCGAGGTTCCCTCAAGAGAGTCCTTAAGATGTGGCGTGCTTACGCGCGCCGACGGCGAAGGATCACGAAGAGCACCACAAGCGCCGCGGCTCCCGCAAGGGCCATCAGCACGGCGTTTGTGTTCTCGTCCGGGGCTGCATTGCGGTTGCGCAGGAACACGGCGACCTTCTCGGCCTTGTCCTTGTCTTCCCACCACAGGGCCGGATGTTGTCCGGCCAGCGGTGTGATGTCGGGGCGGGCGAGCTTGCCCGAGCGCGCCCACCATAATGTGGGCTTGGAATAGCTCGGCACCACATAGTGGCCCCACAGGAGTATCCGATCCAAGGCGTTGGTATGCGCCACCAGGGTTTCGCGAGTCGGCGACTTGATCAACATCTCGACCAGTTCATCAACCACGGGATCTTTCACCCCGATCCAATTTTCGCTGCCCTGGCGGTCGGCGGCCGCCGAACCCCATTGCTCCCGCTGCTCATTGCCCGGCGAATTGCTCATGCCGCCCCAATAGGGCTGCTCGGCGACCGTCATATCGTAGTCGAACTCGTTCATGCGGTTGAGGTACTGCGTCGGATCGACGATGCGCATGGACGCCTTGATGCCGAGGCGTTCGAGATTGCGGATGTAAGGCCCTACCCACTTCTCGAAACCCGGTAGGCGCAGCAGAACCTCGAACGTAAACGGCGCGCCGGTCTTGGCGTTGGTGAGCACGCCGTTCTTCACATCCCATCCTGCGTCCGTCAGCAGCTTCTGCGCCTGCAGAAGATTCTGGCGCAGGGCGTTTTCATCGGGCGTGCGCGGTGGCTGGAAGGGTTTGGTGAAAACTTCGTCCGGAATACTGCCCCGGAATTTCTCCAGGATCGCGAGTTCCTCGCCCTGCGGCAGATCGTGCGACGCCAGCTCCGAGCCCTGCCAGAAACTCGAGAAGGGCGCCATCAGGTTATAGCCGACGGTCTTGTTGGCGCCGTCGAAGTCGAACGCGAGGCCGAGGGCTTCACGGACGCGCCGGTCCGCGAACTGTGCGCGGCGCATGTTCATCAGGAACGCGAAACTTTCCTGAGGCTGACCCGTGGTCCAGGAATCGAGCACGATGGCGCCGGCGTCGATCAGTTGTTTGTCGTAGCCGATGGCCCAGCGCGCCGGATCGACCTCGATATTCACATCGACCGAACCGTTCATGAAGGCTTGCAGCGCGACGTCGGCGTCGCGGAAATATTCAACGCGCATCTCGTCGAAGTTATACGCGCCCTGATTGACCGCGAGGTCCTTGCCCCAATAGTTGGGGTCGCGCTTCAGGACGAAATAACGGCCCGCCTCGAAGCGGTCGATGCGGTAAGGGCCCGTCGCGTTCGGGATCTCGAGCGTGCCGGCTTCGAAGTCGCGTTTTTCCCACCAGGCCTTGCTCAGCACGGGAAGCTCGCCCATCAGCGCGGGCAGTTCGGTATTCTTGTCATCCTTGAAGGTGAAACGAACTTTCCGCTCGCCGGTTTTCTCGGCCTTGGTCACATCGCCCCAGTAAAGCTTGAAGCGCGGATGGCCTTTGTTCACGAGGGTTTCCAGCGAGAAAACAACATCTTCCGGCGTGACGGGGCTGTCATCGTGGAATCTGGCTTCCGGCCGCAGCACGAACTCCATCGACTTGCGGTCGGGCGCGAGTTCCACGGTTTCGCAAATCAGACAGTACAGCGAGAACGGTTCGTCGCCGCTGTGGGTCATCAGGGGTTCGTTGAAATAGAAGAACCAGCCGTTGCCCGCGTAATGGATCACGCCGGGGTGCGGTTTGTTGCCCTTGAAGGAGAAGGCGTTGAAGCTGTCGAAGGTGCCGATGGCCGAGCGCGTCAGCGAACCGCCCTTGGGCGCGTTCGGATTGGCATGGTCATAGTGCTTGAAGTCGGCGGGGTATTTCACCTCGCCGTACAAGGTCAGGCCGTGGACCGGCTTGCCGGTGACATATGCGTCTGCCGCGCTGGCACTGAAGAGTGCGAGTGCGAGAGCGGCCCCCGCCGCGCGCATCCCGCTGCCGATCAAGGTTTCGCGCCCGCCGCCGCGGCCTTCGGATCCATCCACCAGGTTTCGATAATGCTCTCACCCGGCGCCGGAAGTCCCAGCAGGGGGAACTTCTCGGGATGCTGCAACTTCGCCCAATAAGCGTAGCGCTCGTTCTGCGAGTTGTAGTGCAGAAGCGTGTAGTGGTTCCATTGCAGCACGCGATCGAGGGCTTTGGTCGCCGTCACCAGGCTCGGACGGTCGGTCGCGTTCATGATGGTATTGATCAGCGAGTCCACCGCCGGGTCTTTCACGCCGGCGAGGTTGCGGCTGCCTTTGCGGTCGGCCGCCGCCGTGCCCCAAAACTCAAGCTGTTCGTTGCCGGGGCTGAGCGAGTTGCTCACGCCGCCGGTCACGACATCATAGTCAAACTCGTTCAGGCGGTTGATGTACTGGCTGGTGTCCACCACACGAATGGTGCCCTTGATGCCGAGGCGCTCCAGGTTCTGGAACCAGGGCAGCACGATGCGGTCCAGGCTTTCTTGAATCAGCAGCACTTCAAACGTGAAGGGCTCGCCGGTCTTTGCGTTCACCAGCGCGCCGCCCTTGTTCACCCAACCCGCCTGTTGCAGCAGGTCACGCGCTTTCAGCAGGTTCTCGCGCGGCGCGCCCGTGCCTTGCGTGACGGGCTGTTTGTATTCCTGCGTGAACACTTCCGCCGGAATCTTGCCGCGCAAC
>JADLET010000017.1 GCA_020845975.1 Gammaproteobacteria bacterium
GAAGGACGGGAGGCGAGCGCCAACGACTAATTTTGACCCGGGCCTGCGATCACCAAGCGAGGAGAACCAGTATGCATAGAACAGGAATCCTCCCCAGGCGAGCGCGGCCAGCGCCGGTGCGTGGCCGGCGGCGTCCTGAAACAGCCATGCCCACACGGCCAGTGCCACGCCGAGCGCGCCCAGCAGGCTCTGGACCGGTAAGTGGACGCTGGTGCGCGCCGCATTTCTAAGAATCATGAGTCGGGAAAACATCGTCAGCATAGGGATGGAAGTCAGCAGCACACCACCCCATGCCAACAGGCTGTCGCCCTGATACAAGCTCCAGCCGGCGTATCCCGTGACGCCCATGATCAGCAGCATATAACCGCTGATAAACAGGGATTTCAGTAAATTCATGGCGAATCTCCGTTTTCCGGTTGATTAAAGCGCCCCGCACAGCACACCTGTGCGGGGCCAGGACTGATGTATCTGGAAAGTCCGGAGACGACTGTTCATGCCGTCCCCGGTGTTCAGGTCTTGCTCAATGCGCGAAGATCCTCCGAAGTCACCGGCTTGCCGCCTACGCCCCATTCTCCGGATCTGACGTCTTCAATCAGTACCCAGGTGACGGGGCGCAGGCCTTCACCTTCCACCGACACCACCGCGTCGGTGACCTTGCGGATGATTTCCTGTTTTTGCGCGATGGACAGGTAACCGCTGACTCCTTTGATTTGCACAAGTGGCATAGTGTTTCTCCTTTCTCCTGTTGTAGTGGATGCGGGTGTCGTGGGTCTTCAGATGCGAACAGCCTTGGCTGGATGTCGCGTCAGCACCTGCACGATGCAACCTTGCCCGGTTTTACCCACGCTTCTCCGGAAAATACGCTGTCGAGCGGGGTATCGCTCAGGTGCGTGGTGTAGTTGCTCAGCGTCTTCATGGTGACGCCCAGAATGACGTCGAGCGCATGCTGAGACGTATAGACGACGTCAAGAAAGGCTTTCAGTTCCTGGCTGCCGGAAACCCAGCCGCGTTCGCGCACCACGGCGCGGGTGAACGAGGCCAGCGCGTTCAGTTTCGGATCAGGAAGCGTCCTGCCATCACGCAACGCGGCGAGCGTGGTCGCAGGCACCTTGATCATGTTCCTGGAGATGAACGAATGTGCGGCCACGCAATATCCGCACTCGTTTTCCACGCTGACGGAAATTAGGACCACCTGCTGCTCCTCCGGCGTGAGCGCGCTTTGTTCGAGCAATGCGCCCAGGTCTCTATAGGCCTGCAATGCGGACGGTGACGTGGCCAGGTGGGCGAACAGGTTGGGGACGAAACCCAGGCCTTTGTTGGCGGCTTCCAGTATGGGCGCCGACCCGGCCGGGGCGGATGCGATGGTATGAAGTTTAAAAAGACTCATGACGATCTCCTCGGTTGGTTAAACATTGCGATGTACAACAGAATCACATTCTCGGTACCTGTCATGCCTTTAACCATGGTTGAAACAACGGAGTTTGTGTCAGATCGTCCGAACATCACCGTCACAATGGCGCGCATGCGAGGAGGGCGCGAACGGAAGACAAACCGATGCGGAGAACTTTCCTGCATGGAGAGTCACGTGCCTGAATTCGCCTGGGCAGGATTCGCTTCCCGAACACGCGCGACGCGTCGTCATAAAGCAAAAAGCCGGAGACGTAACGTCTCCGGCTTTGTGTTTCCACTGTTGATGATGGTGGTCGACTCTGGCCTGTTTGGCCTTCGCCGGCCTGGTTATTTTCTGTTGTTTATTTCCGCTACGGCTTGTCTGGTATTCCAGTTGGCGTTGGCGAGGAAGCGGAAATTCACCAGTGCGGTCTCGTAACCGTCGCCTTCGGGTACTTGCGCGGCGGCGGTTGCATCGGTTACCACGGCGACTTCAAATCCCTGCTCGAGCAGTTCACGCAAGTGGGACTCGGTGCAGAGATTGGCGGACATCCCGGCCAGGACGACCTTGTCGATTCCGCGTTTGCGCAACTGCAGCACCAGATCGTTGCTCTCCGGTCCATACAGCTTGTGCGGGCTGGTGACGATGGTCTTCCCGTCTTCAATATACGGCTTGTATCGAGCCAGCCAGTCCGCCCCGGAATCTGCGAAGCCTTCGGTGGTCAGGGCGCCCTTCCGATCGAACATGCCGATGTTGTGCATGAGGGTTTCCAGCGCGCCTTCGAACTTCCATTGATGATCATGCTGGTAGTAATAATGCGGGGAAACGAATACGGGCAGGCCCCTTGCCTTGGCGGCCTTGAACAACTGCTCGATATGTTCGACCGTTTTATTCTTTTACACGCTCTTTCCGACGACACCCCAGGTCACGCCAGCAGGACTCAGGAAGTCATTCTGCGGATCGGTGACGACAAGGGCCGTCCGTTCGGGATCGATAGTCATGCCGGGGTTGGGAAGATCCGCCCGGACGTGGGCCGACATCGCCAGCAACAATACGGAAAACAGGGTGGAGAGTCTGTTCGTCTGTGAGAATGTTTTCATGATCGCTCCATGGTTGGTTGGGCAACGGAAATGTTGCTGGAGCACATTCTCGTGGGCTGGCGGGACAGCCACCATGTTCGCGGCAATCGAATTTATATCCAATCGTCCGGACAGACGACAGGATGGCGGGCGGCATCAGCGGCCGGGGATATCAGGGGCGTGGCTGGGCTGGCGCGCGAATCTTCCCCGGCGGCGTACCGATGATGCGTTTGAAGGCCTTGCGGAACGCGGCCTCCGATTCATAGCCGCACTTCATGGCGATATCCAGCATGTTGGCGTTCCCGTCGGCGAGCCAGCCCACGGCGAGTTGCATGCGCCAGGTCGCGACAAACTCCATGGGCGGCATTCTGACCAGCTGGGTGAAACGCTCGGAAAAGGCGGAGCGCGACTGGAATGCGAGCCCGGCCATGCGCTCGACCGTCCAGTTCTCGGCCGGCTTTTCGATGAAGGCCGAGATGGCCAGACGCAGGTGCTCATCCGATAACACGGCAAGCAGGGGAGACAGTTTCGGATCCTGATGCAGGACATGCCGAATGATGTACAGGAAGAGGGTATCGGAGAGCCGGTCCAGGACGGCGGTCACGCCGAGATCATTCAGGATGGCCTCCTCGGTCATCATCTCGATCAGGCCGCGTATCTGTCGGCCGACCGGGCTGCGATCGGGCTGGATCAGGATGAATTCCGGGAAGGACGCGAGCAGCAGTCGGCGGATATGCGCGGGTAACTTCAAATGACCGCAGAGCAAACCTGTCCCGGGGGCATCAGGTTTGATGGGCGCGGGCTTGCTGTAATCGAAGGGCTCGCTCGGTATAACCGGCTGTCCACAGAAGGCATGCGCGGCATCGTGCGGGAAGAAGGCGATGTCCCCGGCCAGCATCTTTACCGGCAACGACTGGTTCGGCATGTGAACCCAGGCTTCGCCGTTGCATACCAGATGGAACGTTATGGCATCACCGCCCGGCGTGGACATATGCCACGCATCGCATAGTTGCCCGACGTAGTAAACTTCCGATCCGAGATGGATGCGGCGCAGAAACTCGTTTAGATTATGGTGCGCAGCTTGTTCGGAGGGGGGCGTCATGGGTTCAGTGCGCATAAATATTCCCTGCGGACATATTGGTTCGAGAATCGCGATTATATGCCGTTGATTTCGACATTGCGCAAGAATCGCGCGGGATTAGCCCAGGAAAGCGCGCGATCCGATGCCGCAGGAATGCTGTTGGTGGATTGCCTTCGTGCTCGAATTACCGCCGTCGCGAATCTCGTGCGCCGGGATTATCGCCCAGCCCCGCGCCTCTGCCGCGCAGCGGCCGTTTGCCGGCTCACCGTTCATGAGTCGATGCGAGGCGGTGGAATGGCGCGACAATTTCTGTGCGTGAATGTAACGAATGAACCTTAAGCACCGCTGGCGGTTCGGGGCGCTGTTCGTGACGTTGGCAGTAAGCGCCGCCGACGCGCGCATCGACGTCGCCCGTTTTTCCCGCGGCGACCTGGGCGGCTGGCAGTCGCGGATCTTCGACGGCGAAACGCATTATGTCCTGGTTGAGGATCTGGGGCGGCGCGTATTGCGCGCCGACAGCGCCGGCTCGGCCTCGGGTCTTTGCCGCGAGATCGCCGTTGATCTGGCCGCGAGCCCGATCCTCAACTGGTCTTGGAAGGTGGACAGGGTGTTGAGCGGAAACGATGAACGCACCCGCCAGGGCGACGATTATCCCGCGCGGGTCTATGTGGTCTTCTCCGGCGGCCTGATGTTCTGGCGCGCCCGGGCCGTCAACTACGTGTGGTCAGGCCGGGAACCGGTTGATGCGGCCTGGCCCAACGCCTTCACCGGCAATGCCCGCATGGTCGCCGTCGAGTCGGGCGATGCCCGGGTCGGTCAATGGGTGGCTGAACAGCGTGACGTGCGCGCCGATTACCGGCGTCTGTTCGGCGAGGAGCCGGGCAGGGTGGTCGCCGTGGCGATCATGACCGACACGGATAACAGCGGCTCGGCGGCGACGGCATGGTACGGCGATATCTGGTTTTCCGCGCGCTGACGGGGTGATGTGGTTGAACCACGTTATCAACCGCGCGATCCCGACACGTAGGCCGCGGTCAACGGGTGTGTCGGCGTTTCGAACAAGGGCTGGCAACGCCCGAATTCGATGAGCTTGCCGACGCGTTCCTTCATCCAGAAGAAGGCCGCGTAATTGGCGATGCGCCGCGCCTGGGCGAGGTTGTGGGTCACGATGACCACGGTGTAGCGTCCGCGCAGCCGCAGGATGAGTTCTTCCACGACGCCGGAGGAGATCGGGTCGAGTGCGCTGCACGGCTCGTCCATGAGGAGTACCGACGGTTCCAGCACCAGGGCGCGGGCGATGCACAGCCTCTGCTGCTGGCCGCCCGAGAGCGCCAGCGCCGGGCCATCGAGCCGGTCGCGCACTTCATCCCATAAGCCCACATCACGCAATGCTGTCTCGATCCTGGCATCCAGCGCATCTCGGTTGCGAACGCCGTGTTCGCGCAGCGGGAGTTCCAGGTTGCGGCGAATGGAGAGCGGGAACGGATTCGGTTTCTGGAAGATCATGCCGATGCGGCGGCGCAGCGCCAGCACGTCGAGCCTGGGATCGAGCAATTCAGTGGCGCCGAACCGGATGCGGCCGCGGACTCGCGCCTCCGGCATCAGATCGGTCAGCCGATTGAGCGCGGAGAGAAAGCTGGTCTTGCCGCAACCGGAAGGGCCGATGAGCGCCGTGATGCAGCCCTTGTAGATATCGAGCGTTACGCCGTCGAGCACCGTGTTGCCGCCGTAGGCTATCGAGAGGTTGGCGATGCTCAGGTGGGGGACCGGGTCGCAGCAGGGCGGACCGGAGGCAACGCAGCCGACTGTATAGGTATGCGCGGGCAGCGGTGTATTCATGATGCTGTAATCCTCCGGGTCAGCCAGCGGTCGGAGACGGCGAGCGCGCCGGTGTTGATGGTCACGATCAGCGCGACCAGCACCAGGGCCGAGGCATAGGCCGCCCCGTCACCGCCGGTGACGTTCATCGACAGGTCGTAGATATGTACCGCCAGTGCGCGCCCGGAATCCGCGAGGGATTCCGGCATTCTGTCCACATAACCGCTGGTAAAGATCAGCGCCGCGGTTTCCGCCGTGGCTCGCCCGATGCCAAGCAGGAGGCCGGCGGTTATCGCCGGCGCCGCCGCCGGCAGCAGGATATGCCACAGGGCGGCTGCGCGCGTCATGCCCAGCGCCGCCGCGCCGTGTCGCCAGTCGTCGTTGACGACGGCGATCCCTGCCTCACTGGTACGGATGAAGATGGGCAGGATCATGCAGGCCAGGGTCAGGCCGCCGGAGAGGATCGAGAACCCCATGCCGAGAAACACGCTGAAGAAGGCATTGCCGAACAGCCCGAAGACAATGGAAGGCACGCCCGCCAGAACGTCCAGGCTGAGGCGGACAGTCTGACCCGCGGCGCCGCCGCGCCGGGTATATTCCGC
>JADLET010000018.1 GCA_020845975.1 Gammaproteobacteria bacterium
CACGGTGGAACGGCTGGCCGGCGTCTCCGTCCCTGTGCTGCTGCTGGAAACCGAACTGTTCGGTCACAACAAGGGCGCGTTCACCGGCGCCACACAGGACCACAAGGGATTGTTCCAGGCCGCCGACGGCGGCACCCTGTTCCTGGACGAGATCGGCGACATGCCGCTCGCACTGCAGGCGAAGCTGCTGCGCGTGCTGCAGGAAAAGGAGATCCGGCCCGTCGGCTCCACCGTCAGCGTTCCGGTCGACGTGCGCATCATCTCGGCCAGTCACCAGGACCTGGAAGAGCTGGTGAAAAACCGCCGTTTCCGCGAGGACCTGTACTACCGTCTAAACGTGGTACGGCTGGAGATTCCGCCACTGCGCGAACGCCCGGAAGACATCCAGCCGCTCGCCAATCACTTCCTGCGCCAGATCGCGCGCAACAGCAACATCCCGGCGCGCTCATTCTCCGCCGAAGCGATGGAATGCCTGCTGACCGCGCCCTGGCCTGGCAACGTGCGCCAGCTGCTCAACGTGGTCGAGCACACGGCGGCGCTGTGTTCGACACCGGTGATCCCGGTCAGCCTGGTACAGCGCGCGTTGCGCCAGAAGACCAGCGCCCTGCCCTCGCTCTCTGCCGCGCGCCGCAAGTTCGAGCGCGAATACCTCACCCGGCTGCTGAAGATGACAGAAGGCAACATCACCCAGGCGGCGCGCCTGGCGCAGCGCAACCGGACCGAGCTCTACAAGCTGCTGCACCGTTACCAGCTCGATCCGGAATCCTTCCGCGACAAGGAATGAGTCCCGGCGGCAACCCGCCGCCCACGCCGGCTACAACCAGCCCTTGCGCTTGAAGTACCAGTAAGGCGCGATGGCCGAGGCCAGCATCAGGAGGAGCGCCCAGGGATATCCCACCAGCCAGTGCAGTTCCGGCATATAGTCGAAATTCATGCCGTAGATGCTGGCCACCAGGGTCGGGGGCAGAAACACGACGGCCGCGATGGAGAAAATCTTGATGATCTGGTTCTGTTCGATGTTGATGAAACCCTGCGCGGCGTCCATCAGGAAGTTCACCTTCTCGAACAGGAAGCTGTTGTGAGGAAGCAGTGAATCGATATCGCGCAGCAGTTCGCGCACCCACTCGGTGCTGGCGGCATCGAGACGGCCGCGCCGCAACAGGAAGGTCAGCCCGCGCTGGGCATCCATCAGGCACAGCCGGACCTTGCCGTTCATGTCCTCATGGCGGGCGAGTTCGTCGATGGAATCCTCCAGTTCGACGTCGTTCTCCTCCAGCACCATGCTGCTGACCCGCTCGAGCCCGGTGTAAACCTCTTCCAGCGTGTCCGCCAGATCCTCGATCTTGATTTCCAGCAGGGTCAGCAGAATCGACATGGCGCTCATCGCCACACCGGTCTCGCGCCGTGCGCGCATGCGCAGCAGGCGGAAGGCCGGAATCTCGCGCTCGCGCAGGCTGAACAGGCGATCGCCGCTGACCGTGAACGCCACCGAGGTATTGCGCGGATGCCCGTCCACCTCGTGCAGGAACAGGCCATGCACGTGCAGGCCGCTTTCATCCTCGTAGGAACGGGCACTGGCCTCGATCTCCTCCGCCTCCTCCGCCTCGGGCAACTCCTGACGATACAAGGCTTCGACGCGCGCGCGCTCTTCGTCGGAAGGATCAACTAGGTCGATCCACAGGGCGTCCCCCAGGCGGCGCTCCGGTTCGTCTCCGGCCAGCGGCACCAGCCGCCCGTTATCCAGCACAAAGGCAAACAGCATGGAGCCCCTCCATCCGCGATCGTATCCCGACAAACCGGGGGGGACTGTAGCATACAACAGGATTTGTTATAAACCTCGGGGGACGCGGCCACTTGCGACATCGCCGCGGCCATCATGACGGTTGGTTTATGCGCGCGCAGGCGCGCGGCAGCGCCAGCGATGACGAGGAGGATCGGCTAGCCCAGATCCGCCGCCAGCGCGCGGCGCACGTTATCGGCCACAGCCTCGACGGAATCTCGATAGGCGGCGTGATCGATGCCCATCCCGATGCCGGCGCCCTGTTTCACCGCGCCGATCATCGCGGGAGTGAGTTCGAAGCGCAGGAAATGCACCGATGAAGTCTTCTCGGTCGTCTCGCGTTCCATATCTTCATCGGCAATGGCCCACACCGGATTGAACCCGGCGACTTTCAGCCAGACCCGGTCTTCGATACCGACCATGCGCGCCAGGGCCTGCTGTCTCTCACCGATGTCGGCATACTCCAGCATGAAAGTGGCCTTGAGGTTGCCGCCGTCCGGGATCAGCGGATTGTAGGCCTCCAGCTCGGCCAGGATGCCCGCCTCCTCGAAGATGCGCTCCACCCGCAGCATCTCCTGTACCTGGTACTGGATAGTCATGCGGTCTTCGAAATACAGCCTGGCATGCGAACCAATCACCACCTGGCGATCCTTCTTGTGCGCCATGACCCGCGCGCGGAATTCGGCGCGCAGACTGGCGTAGGCCTCCAGCGTATACAGATCCTGTCGCGTCAGTTTCTCCATGACAACCTCCGGGGACCGCTTCGGCGGGCGGATCTCATTCGATGCCGTAGGCGGTTCTCAACAGCGTGATGGGGTGGATCGAATCCGAGCCGTCACCCACACCATTGGCGATATGATGGCCGGCGATCGGACAATCGCTGGAATAATGGTCCGCCCCGGCGCCCTTGACCTTGCTGACCACGGGACGGCAGATCTTCGTCGCGATGGCGAAGGTCTCGCTCTTCACGCCGTAGGTACCGTCGTGCCCGGAGCAACGCTCGATGATCTCGACGCTGGTCTGCGGCACAAGTTGCAGCAGGTCGCGCGTCTTGTAGCCGATGTTCTGCACGCGCAGGTGACAGGCCGTGTGATAGACGATCCTGCCGAGTGACCGCCTGAAATCGGTCCTGAGCCGGCCTTCCTTGTGGCGCAGCATCAGGTATTCGAACGGATCGAAGGTGGAGCGACTGACCGCGCGCACCTGCTCGTCCCCGGGGAACAACAGAGGATACTCCTGCTTCAGCATCAGCACGCAGGATGGCACCGGCCCGACGATGTCCCAGCCGTCGCCCACCCACTGCGCGAGCCGGGGAATATTGAACTCCTTGGCCTGGCGGACGGCCTCCAGGTCGCCCAGCTCAAGCTTCGGCATGCCGCAGCAGCGCTCCTCCTCCATCGTAATGACGGGGATGCCATTGTGCTCGAAGATCGCGATCAGATCCTCGCCGATCTGCGGCTCGTTGCGGTTGCCGTAACAGGTGGTGAACAGCACCACCCTGCCCTTGGTCTCCGCGGTGGCGACCGGCTGCAGCGCGGGCGGCTGTCGGCGCTTCACCCGCTTGCGCAGGCTGTCGCTGTGGAATTCCGGCAGATGCGCGTCGGGATGGATGCCGATGGCCTTGTCCATCAACTTGCGTACCGCCCCGTTCCGGTTGGCGGCGTTCACGACCTGTGCGATCACCGGGATGCCGGCCAGGGCGCCCACCGTATCGGTAGAGGTGAGCATCCTGTCGCGCGCCTTGAATTCACCCTTTTTGAACTTCACTGCCTTGGCGCGCAGCATCAGGTGCGGAAAGTCGATGTTCCACGGATGCGGCGGCACATAAGGACACTTGCTCATGTAGCACATATCGCACAGGTAGCAGTGGTCGACCACATCCCAGTACACCTTCTTGTCGACCCCGTCGAGCTCCAGGGTCTCGGAGGCATCAATGGCGTCGAACAGGGTCGGGAAGGCGTTGCACAGGCTGAAGCAGCGGCGGCATCCGTGGCAGATGTCGAAAACACGTTCCAGCTCCTTGACCAAGGCGGCTTCGGCATAGAACTCCGGCTTGTCCCAGTGCAAGGGATGGCGGGTTGGCGCCTCGAGACTGCCTTCGCGCTGGCCTTCGGTCACGGTCGTCGACATGATGCGGAATTCACACTATGGAACACTAGGCCGCGGGGCCGGCACAGCCGGCCCCTCTTTGACAGTCGGGTGTTTATTTGCCCAGGGTATCCAGAGACTTCTGGAAACGGTTCGCGTGGGAACGCTCGGCCTTGGCCAGCGTCTCGAACCAGTCCGCGATCTCGTCGAACCCTTCGTCGCGCGCCGCCTTGGCCATGCCCGGGTACATGTCGGTGTACTCGTGGGTCTCGCCGGCGATCGCCGCCCTGAGGTTCTTCGCGGTGTCACCGATCGGCAGACCGGTGGCCGGATCGCCACAGGCCTCGAGGTATTCCAGATGACCGTGGGCATGGCCGGTCTCGCCTTCCGCCGTGGAACGGAACACGGCCGAGACGTCGTTGTATCCTTCCACGTCGGCCTTGGATGCGAAATACAGGTAGCGCCGGTTGGCCTGTGACTCGCCTGCGAATGCGTACTTGAGGTTTTCTTCCGTTTTACTGCCTTTCAGTTGCATGTCATGACCCTCCTGAACAGATGTACCGCGAATACGCTTAGACGATGTCTAAATTCTTCCTCACTCTAGCCCATGCGCCAACGATCCGCAACCCCAGCGTATCCGCATCAGTCCGCACGCTGGCCTGAAGTGAATCGGGGATGAAGTCGGCCACGGCACGGGAGCGGATGCCCATGCGCCTTCCGTCATATCAGCGGGGAACAGGCCCGGGTCGCACGCGCCCAAGGCAAGAGAGAATGAATCCGGACTATACCGCGAGTGTCATGGTGAAAACCGGAGCGCCCGGGAAACACGCGGTGCGGATAACCACACCTGCGATCCCCCGGACGCCGGATTTTCAGACTGCACGCCGTACTGGCGCTTCAGGCTGCGCCGGCCAGGCGGCGTCCCTGTCAGATCTTTCTGCAGATCGTGTAGAGCGACGTGCCATTGTCGAGATAGGTGGTCGCTGCTGTCGTACCCGCCGGCTCGGCGTTGTTGGTGCCCTCGATGGCGCGCACGGTACCGGTATTGGACAGGCCGTCGTCCAGCGCCGCATCGATGGCCTCCGCCGCCTTGCCCGGGACATTGCCCGCGCACAGGATATTGCCCGTCAGCCCCAGCCCCCAGGCGGCCGTGGTATTGGAGATACCCAGCTTGCCGTTGAAACCATGAAGCGGATTGCCGCGGCCACCGGCGTTATTGGTCGTACCGGCGGGATCGCCGGAGATCAGGCCGGAATAGCGCAGGTGCTGCCACAGCAGCTGGTTCTCATTGTTGCCGGCATCAAAGGCATTGGCATTCGCCAGCGCGCCGTTGCCGTTGCCGGCGGTGGCATTCGCCCAGCCGCGGCCGGCGTTGCTCGCCTTTGTATCATCGCCCGGCAGCGCGTGATAGCGGTTCTGATAACCGTAATACGCCGTCACCACGCCATCCATGTCGTTACGCAGGCTCTGGATCTTCGCGTTCTCGATCATCTCCTGCCCCTTCAGCACGCCGCCCAGCAGCAGGCCGATGATCACCAGGACGATGGCGATCTCGATCAGCGTGAAACCCGCGTTCCGTTGTTTCATGTTCATATCCTTCAACCTCGCTTGTTGTTTGGCCCGTTACCGGCGACCACCGGACTCAAGACCTGTTGCATTTTGTTACTTTCGCCCGGCCGCTCTGCGCATTTGTCAGACTGGCGCCGCACCTTGCACATGCAAGGCTGCTGTCAGCAGCTAACTAGCAACACCCATGCCAGCCATACTTGCCCCGCTTACGCCATTCAGGGCCACTTCCCGGCGCTGACCAGCCGGTTAATAAGACTGTTTTTTGACACCCACAGCAGAATATCGTCATATTGCCCGTCTAGATAAACACCCTGGACATACGTGCCGTCGGGGACGCCGCCGTTCACGCAGGTCAGATTGGTATTCACCGCGCCATCGGCGTCATTGCCCAGATTGGGCAGACCGTCGGCGGCGCAGGAAAACACGATCGCCGCCGGCCCATCGGGATCGGCCGCGGTGAGCGCGAGGCCATCCGTATCGACGATGGCGAGTCCGCCGGCGGTGTCGGGCGGATTGGGGATCGTCGTCACGAAGCTGTTATTGGCCCGATAGCGCAGGTGATGCCCCCAGGCATCCTCCCTGCCGACGCCCAGCGTCGCCCAGGGGACCTCGCCCTCGGCATTGCTGCAGGCCGGACCGTTCTCGAAACCGTCGCCATCACTGTCGGGACAGGGCAAGCGCCGGTGGACGATGACAAAACCCAGCAGGGCATCACCGACCTCCTTGACAGTCTCTGTCGTCGAGTCGCGGCGCTGCACCTCCATCTGCACGGACAACGGCATCAACAGGCTGCCGAGCAGGACGCCGATGATGACCAGCACCACGGCCATCTCGATCAGGGAGAATCCGCTCATCCGTTCGCGAATATCGATAACTTTTCCGGTTTGGGTCCGCATCGTCCGTCTCACTGACATTCCGCATCCGGTCCGACACACATGATCTGGTCGTTGAAGGTCGAATCGGCGGCGCGCCGCTCGAAGGCGTTATCGGCCGGCGTCGCGTTATCACCCTCCAGATAATTCGAGACCGTCCCCTTCTCCGCCTGGGATGATCTCGCTTGTCCCGCCAACATCCGCCCCGCCGCCAGCGCCACGGCGTGATGATCGCCGCCGCCATTGATCTCGAGGCACACGGGGCAGGCCGCCACGCCGCCCGGCCCGAAACCGGGCGCGATGTCGTAAAAAATGAATTCCCGCCAGTTGTCCCAGTAGGTTCCCGCGGCGAAACAATCCGTCGGCCAGACGATCTGCATCGCGGCATCCGGCGAGCCGGGCGTGGCGTCGACATATGGCGTACCCGGAATGCGCCCGAAGCGTTCGCCGAAATCCCCGACGTAATCCGGCAGGGCGGCGGGATCCGGCTTGTCGGCCCAGGGCATCTTCCCGCCCGAGGCGGCGGCGTACGATCGCAGGCACTGTTGCGCCTCGCGCGTCACGCGCCGCTCCGCCAGCGTGACCAGTTCATCGGCCGTGATATACACAAGCTGGTCATTGAACGTGTCGCCGCGCGTCGCGGCGATGAACTCGCCATCGAAATCGGCATTGCCGTAGGACGCGGCGCCGATCGTGCCCGTATCGAGATAATTCGCCGGAGCCGGCGCCGCACCCGCGCGGTTCTGTCCACGCAGCGGCGCTCCGGGCGCGAGGATCACGGCGGCGACACGGTCAGACAGCACGTTGCCGAACTCGTCGCGCACGGTCAGCCAGTTGGTGGAAACATCCGGCAGGGCCGGACTGATGGCCGGATATCCACCTCCGGTCGGCTGATAGACAAGATTCCGGCTGACGGCATACCACAACTGTTCGCCGGTCCCATCCGTCACTTTGATGCCCAGTCCGGACAAGGGCGCGACGCAGGGGGTGGTCTGCCCGGAGGCAGGCAATCGGCCAAGCAACATGTTCACGTTGACCGCGGCCGCGGGACAGTCACTGTTGCCATCATAATTGCCGTCGCTGTTGCGATCAGGATAGGGCAGCATCCCGGGACGATCCGGGTGCCCGACAGCCCACCCCAGCAGGGCGGCGCGGGCCTCGGCCAGCGCCTGCGCGGTGGCCTGATCCTGGATCATGATCTCGCTCACGTGATTCAATCTCCCCAGCAGCACATAGCTTGAACTCAACAGAAGGATGAGCAGCATCACCAGCAAGACGACGCCGCTTTGCGCCGGGCAACAACCTGTCTGCGCGGCCGCGCGCCTTCGCATCGGCATCATGGTCCCGGGCGGCCGGGCTGATAAGACTCATGCACAGTTCCGTTAAAGGGATCGAAGACCTGCCCCGGCTTCATCCAGACCGGTCGTCCGCCGCCCGGGGCATGCACCCGGACACGATCACGCGCATCCATTCCGCCGTCGGTCGCCATGCGCTCTCCATTCACCCAGAGCATGTCGGGACCATCACTGCGCCGCACCACCCCGTCGAGACGCAGCGCCGAGTACGAGGGTGATGCCTGGGACGAGGATGCCGATCTCGATTCGTCGTTGCGCGGCGCGCTCGCGCGCAAGCGGTCAATCTCGGCCCGTTCCTGACCGGTCATGAACAGCCGGCCAAGACCCTCGGTAAACCCGGCGGACACAACGCAAGGCGCCACCGCCAGCAGAAAAGAAATGGACACCTGTATTGCCAGTCTGCGCTTCCGGACCATGTCAGAACTCCCCGCTCGCAGCCGCTTCGGGCTGAATGGTGAACAGCATCAGCTCGCAGGTCGCGGCGAGATTTGGCGACAGAAGGTTCGCTTCCGGATCATCAAGCAACCTGCGAATAAGGCAGGACTCCACATGCATGGCCCCGGGAGCGGACCGGCCGAGACTCGATATCACGCTGGACAGATCACCTTCATGCATAAGTTCCATTTCCAGTTTCATCCGGCTGGCATAGAGTGTCACCCCGGAAAATTCGGCGAGACTGGCCAGCGTGTAGGTCTCGCGTGGCATGATCTGGTATTGCAGTTTGGGCAGATGGAGCTGGCGCGCGCTGCTCCGGACCGTCTCGACCCAGTCGAGCCGGTCCTCGGCGCCAATCATCCCCCGCTGGCGCAGGGTCAGATAGCGCGAATAGTATTCGGCAATCAGACGATCCCGGTTCTCGGCGTCGAGATAGTCCGAGCGCGCCGAGTCGCGCTCGCTGTTCAGTTGCTCGTAACCGCGCTCCTGCGCGGCGAGATAATAGGCGCTCGCCGCCACCATCGCGCCGCTGGCGACAACCGCCGCCAGCAGCCAATGCGAGACGCCCCGCAGGTACTGCCACTCCATGCTACGCATCTTCATGTCCGGCCCTCATCACGACCCTGATCTCGAAAATCGCGGGCGCGTTATCCGATTGCCCCCCCGCCATCCCCGCGATGACAGCATCCGGATTTACATTCAGCGGCATGGCCATGGCATTGACCGCGCTGAACCGGGGATCCCTGCGCAGGGTTTTCATGAAGGCCTCGACGCGGTTAAATGCCTCCCGGTAATCGCCCGCGAACGGGTCGACACGCCCTTTGAGGATCGCCATTTCGCCGGCAGATGCCTCCGCGCCTTCAGAATCAGTCAGTGCGAGGTCGGCCGTATTCACATAGCCCTCCTGCAGGGAAGCGCTCCAGTCGATCTCATCGATCCGGATCGACGGATGCGCGGAGATCCCGACGCTCAGGGCGCGCAGCATCTCCCATGGCGCGGCACTGGAATGCTGCAGCATTTCCCCGGCGTCCACCATCCAGCGCATCTCGTCGACACCGACATTCATGTCCGGACCATCCGCGGTGGCGGCCGCGTAGTCTTCCCGCAGCGATTCAATCGTATGCGCGGCCAGATCACTCTGGCGGCCGAGATTAATCCCGTCCATTACGTTCACGCCCGCCCAGGCGGCTCCGCCCAGCACCATGCCGAGGCTCGTCGCGAGCAAGGCCTTGCGCGCCTGATAGAGGCGATAGACACGCCGGTCCGGCGTCGGGGCGTAATTGAAGGCTGGGTTGGCGCGATTCAGAAGATGGGTAAACAGTCGCTCGCAGTCGACTTCACCCACCGCTTCCACGAGACCGACGGCTTTCGCCGCGACCGCGTAATCGATCAGGTGATAGCGCGTCGATTCCTTGTCTTCCCAGGCGGCACGCAGCTGGTCGACAAGCGCGCGGGCGCCTATCACGACAACGTCAAGTGGAGCATCGTGTGCAAGCACGCGCAGACGATTCAGGTAACGCCGGTTCTTCTCGATCTCCTGCGCAAGCGGCGCGGGCCCGAAATCGTCCCTTCCCATCGGCGACAGACGGCTGTTCTTGAGCTCGCGCTTGTGCAGAAAGGTCTGGCGCAGAAATCCCTGCCGGTTCCCGGTCAGCAAAAGGACGTTATCGCCTGAAATCTTGAGCCCCTGGAGCAGGGGTTGCGCCAGAAGCGCCACCGAATGAATGCCTGCCAGTGGAGCCTGGTTCTTTGCCAGCGGCGCCGCCAGTACCCCGATGGCATCCGGATTGGTCAAGGCCGCCAGGAGCACACGGTCGTCGCGCCGTCCGGAATCCTGCCGCCCCTGGACCTGGGCCGCACGATAAGGCGAGGCGCGGAAGGTCTGCTCGAGTTTCCGGGAGAGAACCGCCTGGCGGTCGCGCCCTATCACATGGGGCATCGTGTCGACACGATACTCTTCCTCAATCATGTCGACGAGCAGGCGACTGATTATATGCGGCTCCTGGGCGAAGTATTCGCCCAGCTCGGACAATCCGCTTTCGTCGCCGCCAAACGCGATTTCACCAAGGAATGACCTTCCGTCGTACACTGATACCGTGACGGCGTCCGGAGCGGCATAGATAATGCGTTGTAGCGTCATATCACATCCGTATCTTGCTGATCATGTCGTATACCGGGCCCAAAACCGACATCATGACCCAGCCGAGGATAAGCCCCAGCACCACCGTCATGACCGGCTCGATGATTGTCTGCAGCCGCTCGATCGATTCACGCACATCGCGGTTGTAGAAATAGCTCACGTTGTTTAGCGCCACATCCAGTCGTCCGGTGCCTTCACCTACCTTCAGCATGCGCATCAGGAGCGGCGGAAACAGAGCGGCGCTCTCGATGCTCTCGCTCAGCGTCCGGCCTTCGGCGGCGAACTGGGTCACCTTGCGGAGCGCGGCCGAGACCACCTGGTTTCCGACAATCTCCTCGCTGATCCTGAGGCATTCGAGGATGGGGACACCGGAGGAATACAGCAGGGAGAAATAGCTCGCAAAGCGGCTGAGAATTATCTTGCGCAGGATCGGACCCACCACGAACAGACGCAGTTTCGCTCCGTCGAGCCAGTAGCTGACGGCCGAACTCACGCGAGCGAGATAACGGACTCCGATGAAAATCGCGACCGGCGCCAGCAGAATCACATGCCAGTAGTTGACGAAGATGCCGGAAACCCACAGCAATGCGCGCGTATTCATGGGCAGCTCACCACCCAGGTTCCGGATGAAACCGACCAGCTGGGGCACCAGATAGATCATGAGGAAGAACACAACCGCGATGACCACGACCCCGACGAAGGCCGGATACATCGCCAGCTTGCGCGTATGCGCGATCAGCTCATCCTGCCATTTGAGGGATTCCGCCAGGTTGGCCAGCACGTCGCTCAGGCGCCCGCTCGATTCGCCGGCGCGGATCAGACTGATGAAGACAGGATTGAACACACGCGGGAACTCCGCCAGCGCTCCGGACAGGTTCTTGCCGCCTTCAATCGAGGCTATCAGAGCGACGATCATCTCGCGCAAACGCAGGTTGTCCATGCTGTCACGGAGATCGCTCAGCGCTTCCAGGATCGGAACGCCGGCCCGGAGAAGCTGTTCCATGTGAAAACAGAAATTGATCAGGTCCTGGCGCGTGACGCGACGCCCGCCGAAATAGCCGGCGCTCGCGGTAACCTCTCGGCAGGTGATCAGGTCGAGCTCCATATTGCCCAGCCGGGTTTCGAGTTCGCTGGCGTTTACAGCCACCAGCCGTCCCTGGACCACCCTGCCGCGACCGTTCATCGCTCTATAGCGGAATATCGCCATGATGACGCCTATACGATCCGCCCGGTAAGGTCGATCACGCGCGATATCTCATCAAGACTGGTATCGCCCGCGAGCACACTGCGAATTCCGTCATCAGCAAGCGTGCTGAAGCCCAGCGAGAGCGCGTGCTTGTAGAGCTCACGCACGGTAGCGCGGCGCGCGATCATTTCATCCATATCCGGATCGATGCGCAGGATCTCCAGCAAGGCGAAGCGGCCCCGATATCCCTGATGATCGCACTGAGGGCAGCCCTGGGCGCGGTATACGGTGACCTTGGCGTTCCGGTCCTCGACACCGAGCAGTCGGCGCTCTATGCCGGCGGGTTCGTACGGTGTCCGGCAGTGCCGGCACAGACGGCGAACCAGGCGTTGCGCAACCACGCCGATGATGTTTCCGGACATGATGTCGGGAAGCACGCCGATGTCGAGCAGGCGCGGTACCGCACCGAGCGCGGAGTTGGTATGCAGGGTGGAAAATACCTGATGGCCCGTCATGGCGGCGCGAAACGCCATTTCCGCGGTATCTTCGTCGCGGATCTCGCCGATCAGAACGATGTCCGGATCCTGGCGCATGATTGAACGGATGCCGTTGGCGAAATCGAGCTTGACGGACTCGTTGACCGAACTCTGCCGGATCATGGGCATCGGATACTCCACCGGGTCCTCCAGCGTCATGATGTTGACCGCCTCTGTATTGCGGAAGCTGAGCATCGAATAGAGCGTGGTGGTTTTCCCGCTGCCGGTAGGTCCGGTTACCAGGATGATGCCCTCCGGGCGCGCCATCATCAGCTTGAGCGTCGACAGCGCCTCCTCCGTCAGCTTCAGCTTCTCCAGCGGAACGATGCCCTTCTGGCGGTCCAGAATACGGAGCACGATGTTTTCACCATGGGTCGTCGGCTGGCTGGCAACGCGGAAAGCGACCGAACGACCGGCAATGGCGCGTGAAATTCGCCCGTCCTGGGGGGCGCGCGTCTCGGCGATATTCATACCGGCCATCACCTTGAGCCGGACCGAAATTCCCGACCAGTAATTTTTATGCAGTGTCTGTACCTGGCGCAGCACTCCATCAATGCGAAAGCGGACGCGCAGGAATCCGGCCTCGGGCTCGAAGTGTATGTCCGAGGCGCCGCGTTTCACGGCGTCGACCAGCAATGCGTCGACCAGCCGCACCAGCGGATGACTGTATTCCTCCTCCTTGCCGTGGAAGGTCCGGTAGTCGACCTCGCCGGTCTCGATTTCATGCAGGATGCCGTCGATGGACAGCTCGTAGCCATAGAACTGGTCGATCGCGGCCTCGATCTCGGCCTCACTGGCAAGCAGGGGCTTCAGTTCGAGGTCGCCCCCCAGCAGGGCGGCGGTCTGATCCAGCGCTACGACGTTGAAGGTGTCTGCCATCGCCACCGTCAACACCTTCTGTGCCGGGTCGTATGAGATCGGCAGCATGTTGTACCGGCGTGCCAGATCCTTTGGCATCAATGCGAGCGCCTCCGGATACGGCACGATCTTGGTCAGGTCGATGCTCTCCTGCCCGATCGACTCGCCCAGAACGTCGCGCATCACGGACTCGGTCAGGAATCCGAGCTCCACGACTATCTTCCCGAGCGGCACATTCTGGCGCTTCTGCTCGGTCAGCGCGATGCGCAACTGATCCTGGCTGAGCAGTCTCTTTTCGATCAGGAGCTCACCCAGACGCAGCGGCTTGCGTACCGCGCTCATTGCGCGCCTCCACCGGCCGCGGCCAGGGTATTGATGCGTCGTTCCACATCGGCGACGTTGAAGCTGACCACGCCGGTGCGGCTCAGTTCGAGCGCACGCCGGTAATAGCTGGCGGCCGCCCCTCGCTGCCCGAGCCGGTCGAGCGTCACCGCCAGGTTAAAGGCGTAGTCCGCGCGCGCGGGATCGTAGCGGTATGCGTCAAAAAAGGCCTGCTGCGCCTCCGGCCAGCGCGCCTGGGCAACGAACAGCGTGCCGAGCGCGAAATGCAGATACGGCGCCTCGGGTTCCTGACGAAGCAGCAGCTTGATCCGGCTCTCGTCCTGTACGGGATCATTTCCGCCCTGAAGTCCGATCAGCCCCGCGACCGGCGCGCTGTCGAGCGGGTTCAACTCGAGCAAAGTGCGATAGTACTGACGCGCCTCATCGATCCGGCCACTCCGCTGTGCGAGTGCAGCGAGGCCGAGCAGAGTATCGCGATTGCGCGCATCGAGCTGCAACGCGCGCCGGTAGGCCAACTCAGCCGTCGCATCGTCACCTTTCTGGTAGGCGGTAAATGCCTCGCCGAGCAGCGTCTGCAGAGGATCTTCCGACTGATTGCGCACGATGATCAGCGGAGGCGGCGCTGGCGCCGCCTCAACCTCGGTCGTCACCGTGCGCGCCGGTGGCGTGGAAGCTCTCTCGCGTACCGCCGCGCGAGGCCTGGTCGGCGTGGCCACCGAAATATCCGGCGGGCTCTGCGGCGACGCACCAACTGCCTGGACGGTGGCGACTGTCGAATCCGATACCGATTCCTCGGCCATCACCGGCCCGTTATCGGCCACCTCCGACGATTCAGCCACCGGGTCCATCGCGGCCGGCATAGACTCACGAAGCTCCCCGGTCTCAACGATCACCCTGAAATAGACGACGACCATGGCCGCCAGCAACAGCGCGGCGCCACCTCCCGCCAGATATCCGAACCGGCGACGCCGTGATTGCCGCGCCTTCAGCGCAAGCATGCGCCGCGCCTGCCCATGGTCGATAGTACGAGCCGGAGCGGATACGCTGTCCTCGCGCCGCTGGACTTCCGGGACCGCCCGCGCCTCTGTAACGACAGTCCCGGAGTCCTGAGTCGGCGCCGCTGGCGACGGTTCCACGGGCGTCACCTCGCTGATCGACAAGGTGAGCCCCTCTCCTTCGGTGGACTGCGCCTGTCCGGCATGTTCCTCGCGGTTCTGCGCAACCAGCCGGGCAGCCACCGGCGCTTCCGGCGTCGCCGCACCGGCTTCGCTGCGCTGATCCGCCGCTCCCTGCTCCCTGACTTGCTCGGCCCGGCGCAGGGCATCCATCAAAAGACTCATGAAGCACCATCCTTCGCCGAGGACGGCTCTTCAAGCACACCGAATCTGTCCGTGCCGGGATTGATAAGGTGGCTGCTCGCGGTATCCGCCTCGATGCCGGCGCCCGAGCTCTTCACAACAACCGGACGCAGGAAAATCACGAGCTCCGTCTTGGTCAGATTATCGTCGCGATAACTGAACAGGCTCCCGATCACGGGCAAGGCCGACAACAGCGGCACGCCACTCTTGTTCTTGTCGATCTTATTCTGCATCAGACCGCCCATGATCACGGTCTGTCCGTTCGCGACCTGCAGCAAGGATTCCATCTCGCGCACCTGGATCTCGGGTACCTGGTTGTCAAAGTCGGAACCAAGCAAACGCGGCACCGGATCGATGGCGAATCCGGTGATGCGGGAGATCGTCGGACGCACATTGATGTTAACGGTATCCGTGCCGTTGATCTGCGGCGTCACGCTCATGACCAGGCCGACAGGAACGGTATGGATGGTGCTGGTATAGGTGGTTCGCGGCTGGGCGTTGTCGGTACCCTCGAAGATCTCCTGTTCGACCGAGAAATAGACCTGCTCGTCCACGACCTTGAGCACCGCGGTCTGGTTGTTCAGCACCATGATCTTGGGACTGGACAACACCTTCACATCCCCGAATTTCTCCAGCATGCGCACGGTCGCCGAGATATTGCCTCCACCTGAAGTAGTCTTGTTGTACTTCATGCTGAAGAACGGTGGCGAGGCGAGATTGGCCCCGATGAATGATCCGATCACCGAGGGGCCGTTATGGTCGCTTCCCTGGGCGTCGGAGATGCGCTGCCAGTCCACGCCGGCCTGATATCCATCGCTGAGCTCGACTTCGACGATCGACATTTCGATCAGGACCTGACGCATCGCGTTCGCGAGCACCTCGTCCACATAGGACTGGACATGTTCGTGCTGACGCTGGGTCCCAAGCACGTTGACCACGCCGCTGTTCGGATCGACCACGACCGATGACGGAGCCGCGCCATCCGTCGCGCCGGCGGATTCCCCGCCACCGCCGCCGATGATTGAGCGGAGATTGCCCTCGAGGCGGGCCCAGAAATCATTCTTGGAGGTATTGGTCACCGTGGTTCGGGAGACATTACCCTCCTCGCTGGCGCCACCACCACCCTCCCCGACCGACCCACCCGTGGTCGCAATCTTTGTCGCCACGCTGACCTCGGAAACGCTGTCGCGCGCCACGTTCAGATAGTCGACCTTGTATGTCCGCCAGAACGGAACATCCGGTGAAACCACCAGATTTGGACCGTCGATCGTATAGCGCAGGCTGACTTGCTTGGCGACCCGGTTCAGAATCTGGGGCAGGGTCTGATCCACCGCGTTGAGCGTGACCGTTCCAGCAATACCCGGATGGATATCGACGTTGAGACTGGCATCGCGCGCCAGACTGAAGAGCAGATCCTTGACCGGAACATCGCTCACGACGACGGTGTAGGTCTCCAGCTTCGCCGCCGGCCTGGGCCTGGGTAGCACCGCAGTCTGCGCGACCGGCACGGGGATATCTCCATCCTCAGGAATGGGCGCCTGGAGATGCGCCTCCGATATCTTTGGCGGATTGGTCGCGCTGCACGCTATCAGCAGCAGGGGCGCCAGCAGAAGGATACTCATATTTCTCATGTTTGTTTTCCGCCCTGACGTTCAGTGAACGTTCCGTTTCTTAAAATTACTATGAAGATGTACCGGCTTCCGCCATCACCCTGCGCACGGTCCGCACGTAGGGCTGGTAACCAGGCAGCATCGACTCCATATCCCGCACCGCTTCACTCGCCGCGGCATAGTTGTCATAACTGCCATACAGCACCGACAGCATGGGATTTCCTCTGATATCACTGCGATAGACATAGATCTGCTCGAGGTGCTTCCGCACCTCACCGGCGGACAAGATGCGATCGACTGATGCCGAGGCATCGGCCTCCGCCTGCAGCAACTGCACGCTGTAATGATCGGGGTCGGCGGACGACAACCAGCGCAGCGTCGCCTCGAGGCGCTCCAGGGTTACATCAACGTGCGCTTTGGCCGTTTCATCCGTCTTTTGCGCGCACACAGGGACAGCCTCGACGGGCGCCACGACCGAATCCGTCGTGAGCCTCATTACATGACGCACATTGATTGAAGACCGATGAAAAATGGCCGCCGCACAGGAGTTGGCGGCATCCGCGAGGTGGGTCAGCAGCCCCGCGCTCCGGACCACTGTCTTGCCACGGCTGGAAAATTCACTGTCGAACAGCGCTAAACGTACATGCCGCGCAGTGACCATGCGTTCGCCCTGGGCATACGCAGCCAGCATGGCCTTGTCGGCCAGGATATTGAGACGGCGCATCACGCCGCGCGATGCCCTTGAGAACGCGCGCACGGCATCGGACGAGAACACATCGGGGCCTTGATAACCGGCCAGATGAAGACGCAGATCCAGATAGTCGCGCACCTCATGCGGTCCCAGCGGCGACAAATAGAATCCGTTCGTGATGCGCTCCTTGATCTGCCTCACATGGGGCGCGGCAAGCTTGACGTCCAGCTCAGGCTGACCGAACAGAACGACTTGCAGCAATTTATGTTTCTGGGTCTCGAGGTTGCTGAGAAGACGGATCTCCTCCAGGGTCTCCAGCGGCATGCTTTGCGCTTCTTCGATGAATACCACGACCTGCCTGCCGTTCATGTGCTTGGCAAGCAAGTGTTCCTGCAACCGCTTCAGCACTTCATAGCGATTCTCGTCTGATCCCGCGCCGAGGCCCATCTCGAAGGCGATCGCATGCAGGATGTGTTCGGGAGCAATACTGGGATTGACGAGATAGACGATCTCGACAGCTCCTGGCAGTGAGACCTCGAGCATGCGGCATAGCATGGTCTTTCCGCTGCCAACTTCGCCAACCACCTTGGTAATGCCTTCGCCCGAACTGACCGCATGCACCAGCGCGGCGAGGATATCCCCCCGATCACCGCCGGAATAAAACAGTTGCGTATCCGGTGTAATCCGGAACGGGGCCTGGCTTAACCCGAAAAAGTCGTAATACATATCTCCCTCTGCCCGCCGGCATTCCGGCATCGCGCCAGACGTACGTGACGGAAACCCGGCTGTTCAGGCCAGCGATCACCTGGTGACGGGCTGTTGTCCGGGAAAAGTTTCCCGCAGGGGAAATTGCAAAAGATATGCCAGTGGCGGACTGCGCCACGGCTGACAGAAAAAGGGGAAGATAAGAGAGTCAGGCTTCAGCGGCTGACTCGACCGCCAGAATGCATTTGAAAACCCGTCGCCCCGGCAATGATTGCATTGCCGGTCAGCAAAATCAGAGTTTGTCGGGAGCGGGAGGCAACGCCCGCTCCCGCCTTCCCTCCGATCAGCTACCCATAAATATCGAGAACAACAGGTAACTCAGCGGCGCACAGATAAACACCCCCACAATGACCACATCAATCGGCTCAAACATGGCAGCGCCCTCCACACATCGTTAATGTCTGGGACGATTATAACCTCAGGCAACACTCAAGGCGCAACGCCGACAGGCTTCATTTGGCTGAAGGATTCCATTACAATCATCCGCGTCATTGGGGAGTAGCCGCCCTCCATACGAGAGGGGTTCGCATCAACAGACTTGCCCTGCGGGCATGGTGCGAACGGTTTCCGGATCTGGCGAGACTTTTGACTGCACCGTCTCCGGCAAGGCCGGGGAGACGGTGCGGTCATTCGATCTTGATGCGGCCGGAGACAATAATGGAAGCATTCCTGGTTTCAACCGGTGTCGTCGCCCTGGCGGAAATGGGCGACAAAACCCAACTTCTCTCACTCCTGCTCGCTGCGCGCTACCGGCAGCCTGTGGCGATCATCCTCGGCATACTGTGTGCCACCCTCGCCAATCACGCGGCCGCTGCCGCCCTCGGCGCCTGGATTACTGCATACATAGGCTACGACAATCTGCGCTGGATCATCGGGATCTCGTTCATCGGCATGGCACTGTGGATGCTGATCCCGGATCGACTCGACGACACTGCGGAAAAGCCGCTCAGGCTGGGCGTTTTCGCGACGACAGTGGTTGCGTTCTTCCTGGCCGAGATGGGCGACAAGACCCAGGTGGCAACCGTCGCCCTGGCAGCGCAATATACCGTTTTTTACTCCGTGGTCGCCGGCACGACCCTGGGAATGATGCTGGCGAATGTGCCCGCAGTGCTGCTCGGCGAGGGCATTACGAGAAAGCTCCCGCTACCGCTGATTCATGGGGCCGCCGCGCTGATCTTCGTCGTGCTGGGCGCGGTGATTCTGATGAATGCAAACATGCCGAACTGACCGCCCTCGCGCGTCCGCCCCAGGGACATACGCTCACCAGGCGATATGGCCTGATGGACAGGGGTGCGGCAATATGTCGCACCCTTCGCCGGGCGGAACTTACCTATAATAATCACTGCAGATTATCTCCTCCGTGACCGCCATGATTACCGATGCCGCAGAATCCCGGATCACTCCAGCGCCACTCTGCACCCGGCGCCGGATACTCATCGCGATACTCGCCATCGCTATCCTCGAATTGATGGCAGGCATCTGGATTTTCATCGCCGAAAACCCGTCCGCTCCGCCAATCGATCTCCCAGGCCTTACCATATTCAGCCCGCCGGAACGGCTGCCCGAACTCGATCTCGTCGATCACAATCAGCAAGTATTCGCCAATAATCGCCTGCGCGGACACTGGACCCTGGCGGCCCTCGGCTATACCTCCTGCCCCGATTTCTGCCCGACCACGCTGTCGGAGATGGCGCGCCTCTTCGAACAACCCGCATTGTCTTCCACCGAGGCGAAAACTACCCGGCTCATATTCATCAGCGTCGATCCCTATCGCGACACACCAGAACAACTGGCGTCATATGTCACGTATTTCAATCCGGGTTTTCTGGGGATAACGGGGGACGCCGGTAAACTTCAGCAACTCAATCACGACCTGGACATCCCTTATGGATATGCCGACCCTGAAACCGGCGATCCGATTCGCGACGTCCTGCACAAACCCGCGCTCGACACTTATGTAGTCGATCATTATTCCGGCCTGTTGTTCATCGATCCACAGGGCGAGCTGGTCGCAACCTTGTTACCGCCGTTCGGAATTGAGCGGACGCTTCAGGTCTTTCAACATCTGCGCAATCAATATCAAGACTAAGGAGATGTCATGAAATATTTCACCCGCATAACGTTGTTCGGCCTGATGACCCTGGTGTTCGCACAGAGTCGGGCCGGCGACATCACCGTGCAGGATGCCTGGATACCGGAGGCGCCTCCGACGGCCAAGGTCCTGGCATGCTACCTTTCCATCGACAATCAATCAGACGCCGCCGTCATGCTCGAATCAGCCGCCAGCGGTGACTTCGGCTCGATCGAGATTCATGCCTCCGAGATACACGATGGCATGATGCACATGCACAAGGAACATCATCTGACCATCGATGCCCGCTCGAGCCTGAAGCTGCAGCAGGGCGGATATCATTTGATGCTGATGAACAAAAAGAAGACGCTGAGCGCGGGCGACCTCATCGATATCGAGCTGCATTTCAGCAATGACGAAGTCATTCATGTAAAGGCAGAGGTCCGGAAATAAGCCCTGCCGCGGACCGATCAGTTCATCCAGGCAATGACCCTCCATTTGGCGCTACCGCCATATCGACGGATATCACGGTAGCGCCATTACTTTTCTCTTTCTCACCTTCCCCGGACCGATTCCCGCACTTTTTTCATGATTGCTTCAAGCCGGCGTGTGTCGCACCCGAATCACTTCCATATCATTCAGTTACCTTGCGAATCTCCAGATTTAATATGAATATTCTCACTCACCTGATTGATATCTATAAGAGAGAGACAAACTTCCATGAATCCGCACATGATATGGACAAGCCGGAGATGCTGAGAGATTCTCCTGATGACAATCTCCTCCAGGTACTTCCCAGACAACCCTGGAGTTGAATTTCCCACATTAATACAGGCACTTAATATTCCACCAGGAATGGCGCTGACATCTAAAAATTTCGTGACGGCAAATTGACAGCCTGTGACGCGCGTCATATAATTGGCACGTCCTTGTGAGATTTAAACAGCATATCGAAGCACACTCGGACAAGCGGGTTCAATCTGTAAAGTCCACAGATTGGCTAAATAGAAACGAGTTGTTGTTCCAAGATCACGCCGTGATGGAGGAACAGAGGTAGGTAGTCGTGAGCGAACCAACAAATAAATCAAGACGTGACTTTCTCAAGAAAACCGCGTATGTCGTACCGGTGATCTTAACCCTCAAAGCCGCCCCCTCCCTCGCAGGCACCGGGTCGCCGCACAAGCCCCATGACGGCGGACATCACGGTAACGGCCATCATGGCCACAAGAAGTCAGGCGGTAATTTCAACTTTTTCACAAAGTTGAAATCCGTCTTCAAGAATCTCTTCTAATCCCGCCTGCACATCTTGCCCAAGGGTCTGGCCACAGACCCTTGGGCTTCATCTTGTTTCTGCCGGCAGACGGCTGAAATCCAGCTTTCGGAAAATATTCTACCGAAACTGTACATCAGGCCCGAAAACACGGAAATCAGCCGGGAATTTATTGCGCGCCCGGTGAAATTCGGACTCCCGACCACCTGACTCACAGAAGCACAGACCGTTGACCAACTGTTATCTATCAAGCATTTTCGGTACCTGCCAATTGTGATGATGAGCAACAGTGATATCCGGAGTCAGCACATTTCCTGCGCGCGCCCTATTTAGCGATGTTGCGTCTATGTGGCAAGCAATTGATCGAGACGCCCTGCGCGATCGAGGCTGACGAGGTCGTCGTAACCCCCGACATGAATATCGCCGATGAAAATTTGCGGCACGGACCTGCGTCCCGTCCGGGCAATCATTGTCTCAATGGCACCTGGGTGCAGGTCTACCAATGTCTTGGTGATATGCCCGACGCCTTTCCGCTTGAGGTACTCCTCCGCGCGCAGGCAGAAGCGGCATGATCGACTCCCATACATCATCACATACGCCATCTGGTGATCCTCTCAGGTAATCACATCCACGCTCAGAACGCTTGCCCCGACCGATAAATTGCCTTGCTTACCAGTCGGAGATGAACCCCGTTTTCTTACAACGCCATATCGATTAAATCATTTCCGGTAACATCGCCCCGACTCGCGCGAACGGCCGCACGACATCCCTCGCAAGAATAAGACGTAATGCACCGGGGAACACCGGCGTCAGATCAACCGGCTGATTCCCACGTGAAGCCCGACGTCAGCCGTATTATCAAAGTTGATCACGTTCTCGGTCAGCGCGCCGAACAGGACCCATTTCCGACCATACTCATGCTTGAGACCCAGGCTCGCCTGCAGCGAGACCGCGCCGAGCTCGGGCAGATCAAGGTCAGCGAATGGGCTCTGAGAGACCGTTACCTGGGCGATCACGCTCGACGAAGGGCTTAATCCGAATTCGAAGCCGGTCATTCCGGACAGCAGGGTCTGTGATGGCAAATCAAACAGCTTCCACGCACCCAGCCGCAAGACGCCCAGAGAATAGTGGAAACAGAACCAGGGAGAGGGATAATAGCCACCCAACACCTCTACTCCGAAATCGAATGATCCGCTGCTGAACAGGTCATCGCCATCCCCCAGCGGCAGCTTTGTCATTGCCTGAAGACTGATGGGCGAGCGCACCGGATCCCCGCCAAGATTCGCCTTGTATCGCAGAACGATATCGCCCGCGGCGGAGCCTGGAGTGGCCTCATCGAACACCTCCAGTCCGCCACTGCGAACATAGGTTGCATAGCCCCCTCGGGGCACACCTTCACGCCCACCCTGGTCAAAACCGAACGTGTCATGGAAGTTTTCGATAAACCCGTCCAGCGATCCACCCACGAAGCTCAACCACTGCAAGGAAACACCAAATTGCACACCATCCGCCACGGCGTGATCAAAGGAAACGGCCGTGCGATAGACTTCGGCGTCGAGATAGAAGTTGTTGCCGGGTATCTCTTGCAGGTCCGCCAGGGTTACCGGGCCGCGTCCGGTGCGTTGATCCAGTCCGTCTCTCATGGCGCCCGACATGGCAAACGTATTGCTTGCGGTTTCGATCAATTCGATACGGCTTTGCCCCGGCATCAGTACCGAGGCCGCATCGGGATCGAAGGCAAGCAGGCCCATGTTCAACAAGAACTGATCACGAATGCGCAGCGGCCCTGTCTCGCCGAATTCGACAGCGCAGGCCGAGGAGCAGGAAAACAGGCAGGTCATCATCACTCCGGCATTCCTTCCCGGGCCGGGGCGGCTATGTTTGCGGAATATATCCAGCACGGAACCATCCCTCTCAAAGGCAGCTTGTCTGCGTGACAGCGCGCCAGAGGGAAAGTCGTTACAGAGCTTTGTTTTCTTACAGTGTAAGAATCAGGATCCTGGGCGCGACTAACTTGCATCTCCGGTCTCGCCCAATACAAAGGGAGGAGTGGAATCATCTGAGGGATAAATTGGAATCAATTTAAATGGTGCTAACCGCGCACCGGTCGGCACAATCCTGGACGGGATTGGAGCCCCTTCCCGGGCCCACAGGTTTCTGGTTTTCCTGGATGGTGTTTCACCCGGATTCCAAGGCGTACACCGCCGACTGACTTCCCCACCCGCTACTGCGCTGGTAGCCTCTGATCTAACCGGTTCGATCTGTAAGATAAATCAAACTCGCCCGACTAATGGACACCACATCCGATTTTTTGAGGAATCATCATGCATGCCACTTTACCCCTGCTTCAGGAATCCGGGTTTCCGGCGCTCCGTCGCAGCGCCTTGGAAACCCTGCAAGTCAACCTGGGTTACCGCTGTAACCAAAGCTGTGTGCATTGCCACGTCAATGCCGGGCCTGGCCGCAAGGAAATGATGGACAACGAAACCCTCGCGCTCATTCCGAAGGTATTGAAGTCCCGCGAGCTTGGCAGGCTCGACCTCACCGGCGGGGCGCCCGAATTGCACGATGGCTTCCGCTGGCTGGTGCAGGAAGTGTCGGCCATGGGGGCGGAGATCATAGACCGCTGCAACCTGAGCATCCTCTTCGAGCCGGGCCAGGAAGACCTGGCTGAGTTTCTGGCCCGGCACCGGGTGGAAGTGGTGGCCTCTCTGCCCTGCTATGCTCAGGCCAATGTGGATCAGCAGCGCGGCAAGGGGGTATTCGAGAAGAGCATCGCCGCGCTGCAAAGGCTCAACGCCCTGGGCTACGGCCGCGCGAACTCGGGACTGACGCTCAAGCTGGTCTATAACCCGCAGGGACCGTCGCTGCCGCCGGACCAGCAGACACTGGAGGCGGCCTACCAGCGCGAACTGCGCGACCACTACGGCATCGTCTTCAATCAACTCCTTACGCTGGCTAACATGCCGATCCAGCGCTTCGGCTCGATGCTGATCTCCAAAGGGCAGTTCCACGACTACATGCGCCTGCTCAGGGATAACCACGTCGCGGCCAATCTCGAGCAGGTCATGTGCCGCACCCTGGTCAGCGTGGACTGGAAGGGTTATTTATACGATTGCGACTTCAATCAGCAACTCGGGCTTGCCCTGCCGGGCCGGGGCCGCCCGCACTTGCGCGATCTGTTGCATACGGATATCACAGGCAACCCGATCGGGGTTGCCGATCACTGCTACGGCTGTACCGCCGGCCAGGGCAGCAGCTGCGGCGGCGCGCTCGCCGGATAGAACAATGATAAAAAGAATCGCTTTGCTGGCCCTGATCGCAGCGGTGATCGTTGCCTTTTACGCATTGGATCTCGATCGCTGGCTGACCTTCGAGGGGCTCAGGCAGAGCCAGGCGCGATTCGCCGGCGCCCTCGAGGAATCGCCATGGCGCGTCGGCGGCGGTTTTTTCGCGCTCTATGTCGCAGTGACGGCGCTTTCCCTGCCCGGGGCAGTCATCATGACGCTGGCCGCCGGCGCATTGTTTGGCCTCGTCACCGGCACCGTGCTGGTCTCGTTCGCCTCGAGCATCGGCGCCACGTTCGCCTTCCTTGTTTCTCGTTATCTTCTGCATGACGGCGTGCAACGGCGCTTCAGCGACAAGCTCAAGTCCGTCAACGACGGCATCGCACGGGACGGGGCGTTTTATCTCTTCACCCTGCGCCTGGTGCCCATCTTCCCGTTCTTCCTAATCAATCTGGCGATGGGCCTGACGCCGATCCGTACCTCCACTTTTTACTGGGTCAGCCAGGTCGGCATGCTGGCCGGCACGGTGGTCTACGTCAACGCCGGCACGCAGCTCGCCCGGATCGAGAGTCCCGCCGGGATTCTATCGCCCGGCCTGCTGCTGTCGTTCGCGTTGCTGGGCGTATTCCCCCTGCTCGCACGCCAAGTGGCGCGCCGTCTCCAGCGTCGCCGCGCCTATGCACGCTGGCGGCGCCCGCGGCGATTCGACCGCAACCTCGTCGTCATAGGGGCCGGCGCGGCGGGACTGGTCAGCGCCTACATCGCCGCCGCGGTGAAGGCCAAAGTAACGCTGGTCGAGGCGGGCAAGATGGGCGGCGATTGCCTCAATTACGGCTGCGTGCCGAGCAAGGCCTTGATCAAGAGCGCCAAGGTCGCCCATCAGATGCGCCACGCCGATCATTACGGGCTGGAAAAGACTGAACCAGAGTTCAGTTTCCGCCGGGTGATGGCGCGCGTGCATGACGTAATTCGCGCGGTGGAACCGCACGACAGCGTCGAACGCTATAGCGGCCTCGGCGTCGAGGTGTTGCAAGGCTACGCCACCATCAAGGACCCCTGGACCGTGGAGGTACAGCTCAACGGCGGCGGCATGCAGCGTCTCACCACGCGCAGTATCGTGATCGCCGCGGGCGCGCGGCCTTTCGTGCCGCCGCTGCCGGGCATCGACGACACGGGGTACCTGACCAGCGATACCCTGTGGGAGGAATTCGCCAGGCTGGATCGGGCGCCCGCCCGCCTGGTGGTGCTGGGCGGCGGCCCCATCGGCTGCGAGCTGGCGCAGGGCTTTGCCCGGCTCGGCTCGCAGGTGACCCAGGTCGAGATGGCGCCGCGCATCATGATCCGGGAAGATGAGGAAGTCTCGGCGCTGGCCCGAACGGCGCTGGAACGGGACGGCGTGACGGTGCTGACGGATCATAAGGCAGTGCGTTGCGAGCACGAAGGCGGACGCAAGTTCATCGTGGTCGAACACGGCGGGTCCGAACGCCGCATTGAATTCGATACCCTGCTGTGCGCGGTGGGTCGGGTCGCACGGCTGAACGGCTACGGTCTCGAGGCACTGGGCATCCCGACCGAGCGCACCGTGGTCACCAACGAGTATCTCGAAACCCTCTACCCGAACATCCTGGCGGCGGGCGATGTGGTGGGACCGTACCAGTTCACCCATACCGCCGCGCACCAGGCATGGTACGCCGCCGTCAACGCGCTGTTCGGCGACCTGAAGCGGTTCAAGGCCGACTACTCGGTGGTACCCTGGTCCACCTTCATCGACCCCGAGGTGGCGCGCGTCGGCCTCAACGAACAGGAGGCAAAGGCGAAAGGCATCAGCTATGAAATCACCCGCTACGGCATCGACGACCTCGACCGCGCCATCGCCGACGGCGCGGCCCACGGGTTCGTGAAGGTGCTGACCGTGCCGGGCAAGGACCGCATCCTCGGCGTGACCATCGTCGGCGAGCACGCCGGCGACCTGCTGGCCGAATTCGTGCTCGCGATGAAGCACGGGCTCGGTCTCAACAAGATCCTCGCCACCATCCACATCTATCCGACACTGGCGGAGGCGAACAAATACGCCGCCGGCGCGTGGAAGCGCGCCCACGCGCCGCGGCGGCTGCTGGCGTGGCTGGAGCGCTATCATGCCTGGAAACGGGGGTAGGCCGTGATACGTTGTTTTGCCGTGTTGTTGTTGCTGGCGCAGGCGCTCGATGTACAGGCGGCGGGGTTCGATCATTCCGGCTGGGACGGGCTGCTGAAACGGCATATTGTTTCGATTCATGACGGCCAGGCCACCCGCGTGGATTATGCCGGGATTAGCGCCGACCGCGCCGGGCTCAATGCGTACCTTGCGACCACCTCGGCGGTCAGCCGCGCCACCTTCGATGGCTGGCCGTTGGAGGAACAACTGTCCTTCCTGATCAATGCCTACAATGCCTGG